>DASXUQ010000017.1:0-300000 GCA_036504735.1 bacterium | reverse complement strand
AAACGCCCTTCATCTGTCTGAACTTTCTCTCAAGGAACTTCTCGGTGTGCCCATGGACACAACCCTCACGGTCGAGGGAGATCTCACCGGCTACACCATTCCCATCGCCGCCGAAGATTCCGCCAAGGTCTTGCAGCGCGACGATATCGAAGCCCTGCGCGACCTCGCAACCATGTACCGCAACCTGTACATCATTAACCGCAATTCCTGGATGCCGATCCTCGGCGGCCAAATTCAGTATGCCCGCCAGTTCGCCGGCAGCAACTGGAAGATGAACTCCACCAATACTCCCGTTTCGCTGTACGGCGGTCTCGCCCTCACCATTCCCATTCCCAGCGGCAAATCGCTCGGACTGGCTCAGCAGGCTCATGCCGATTGGGAAGGAGCCGAACTTACTCTCTCCAAAGCGGAACGCGGCGCGCTGCTGCAATTTCAAAATGCCGTGACCTCCTATCAGGCGGCCAATGCCAGTGAAAGCGCCGCCGAATTGGCCGTGCAGCAGGCCGAGCAGGCCCGCCGCATCGCCCAGACCAAACTGGCCCAGGGCCAGATTACCACCCTTGAAATGAATGCTGCGCAACTCGACGAACTCGTCGCCCGGGTATCGCTGGCGCAGGCCAAATACGACCGGCTCGTAGCCGCGGCGCAGGCCCGCGTGGCGGCTGGACTTCCCCCGTACGCGAAATAAGGAATCCTCCTCATGAATAAACCCAGACTCTTTCTCTACGGCGGCATTCTGCTGATCATCGTCATCATGGTCGTGGGCCGCATCCAACGGCAAGCCAAGAACGCCAATCTCACCGATGCTCATTCCAATGTGGTCTCCGTGAGTGCCATGGTCGCCCAACCCGAACCGTTCGTCCGCCGCATCGAAGAGACCGGCGTGCTCACCGGCAACAAGGAAGCTACCGTCGCCGCAGAAACCGGTGGCCGCGTACTCGAAGTCAAAGTCGATGTCGGCGATGTCGTCCGCGAAGGCCAGCCGCTGGTGCGCCTCGACGACGAACTGTACAAGCTCGACTCCGACCGCGCCAAAATCGCCTATGACAAGGCGAAACTCGATCTCGACCGCGCCGAAAAACTGTATACGGAGAAAAGTATCTCCGACGCTGATATTGAAAACGCCCGCCTCGGCGCCAAAAGCGCCGAAGTGCAGTACCGCATGGCTCTCAAGACCTATAATAACGCCACCATCCGCGCGCCCTTTAACGGCACCGTCGCCGCCAAAATGACCGAGGTCGGACAGATGGTAGAGCGCGGCATGGCTATCGCCCAGCTTGTGGATGTCAGCGCCCTCAAATTGACCGTGCAGGTCTCCGAAGGTGATCTTGAATCCGTATCCATCGGCGCTCCCGCCACTATCATTGTGGACGCCGTCGGCGACACCATTCAGGGCAAGGTGGCGGCCATCGGCAGCCGCGCCAACACCGGATCCCGCACCTTCCCCGTGGAAATCCGTCTGCCCGGCGATAAGGCGCTGCGCAGCGGCATGTTCGCCCGCGCGATCATCGCCTCCCGCCAAAGCGAAGACGGTCTGCTCCTCCCCCGCGCCGCACTGCTTCCCGACGCGGGACGCACCATCATTTTCCGCGCCCGTCAGGGCGCTGCCGAAAAGGTCTCGGTGCGCGTCATCGGTACGCAGGGTGACCGCGTCGCCGTCGACGGCATCACCCGCGGTGACACCATCGTCACCACCGGAAATCAGACCCTCTCGCAGGGCACCCTGATCGCCCCGACCCTCGACAGCCGGAGTAGCCTGCAATGACATTGACCGAACTCTCCATCAAACGCCCGGCGGCGCTGGCGATGTTCTTCCTCGCCGTCGTCGTGATGGGCATCATCCTCTACCAGCGGCTGGCGGTGAATCTCCTGCCGGCCATGGACTGGCCGATGGCAGGCGTCATCACCACTTGGCCGGGCGCCGGTCCCCGGGAAGTCGAGACCATGGTCTCCAAGCCCCTCGAAGACGGTCTGATCTCCCTGAACAAGCTCAAGCATATCCGCACCTATAACCGCGAAAATGTCTCCGTTATCATCCTCGAGTTCGACATGTCGGCGGATCCCGATGTCGTACTGCAGGAGACTCAGCGGATCGTCAACGCGGCCCGTTCGCAGCTCCCCGAAGACATCAAAGAGCCGCTGCTCTTTAAAGCCGACCTTGCCGCGCTCCCGATTCTGCGTGTCGCCGTCAGCAGCCAGTTGCCCGGCCCCGAGCTGTTTACTCTCGTGGATCAGAAAATCCGCCCGCGCCTCGAACAGATTGACGGCGTCGGGCAGATCAACATCTCCGGTGCCGAGGAACGTGAAATCCAGATCGCCATCGATCCGGACAAGCTCAAGACACACGGCCTTTCTCTGGACGACATTAACCGCGTGCTGGCCAGCGATAACCTCGACCTGCCCGCCGGCAAGATTTACGGGCGTTCCCAGGACTTCACCGTGCGAATGGCGGGCAAGTACGCCACGCTGGGCGAAATCGAGCGCACCCGTATTCCGCTTCCCAACGGCTCGGCCATCTTCCTCCGCGACATCGCCACGGTCACAGATACCATCAAGGCCGACCGCTCCATGGACCGCTTGAACACGGAGCGAGCCCTCGGTATCCAGATCGTCAAACAGTCGCAGGCCAACAGCGTCAAAACGGCCGCGCTGGTCCGTGCCGAACTTGCCGGTCTCGAAAAGCAGTATCAGGGCCTCATCAAAATCGATGTGGCGCAGGACATCACCACCTTCACCAAGGATTCGATTTCCGAGGTGCAGCGCAACGTGCTCGAGGCGCTCATCACGGTGGCGCTCGTGCTGCTGGTGTTCCTCCACTCCCTGCGCAACTCGCTGATCGTGCTCATCGCCATTCCGATCTCGCTGATCTCTACTTTCATCACCATGGCCCTCTTCGGCTTCTCGGTGAACCTCATGACGATGATGGCGCTGGGCCTCGTGGTCGGTGTACTCGTCGACGACTCGGTCGTCGTCCTTGAAAATATTCATCGCTGGCTGAAAAAGGGAGCCGATCCCACTACCGCCGCCATTCAGGGACGAAATGAAATCGGCCTCGCCGCGATCTCCATCTCCCTGGTGGACGTCGTGATCTTCCTTCCCGTGGCGCTGCTCACTGGCATCGTGGGAAACATCTTCCGCGAGTTTTCCATCGCCTTCGTCACCGCCGTGCTGATGTCGCTGCTCGTGTCTTTCACGGTCACGCCGCTGCTCGCCAGCCGCCTGAATGACAAGGATCACCTTGAAGGCGAAAAGTGGATGCGCGGTTTTGCCCGCCGTTTCGAACGCTGGTTCCACTCCCTCGAAGAGCAGTACCGCCACCTTCTGAACTGGGCTCTTAGTCATCGCTGGCGCGTAGTCCTCGTAGCCAGCTTGTTGATGATCGGTTCCATTGCCCTGATTCCGCTCGGCTTCATCGGCACCGATTTCATCCCCCAGACTGATAGCGGCCAGTTTCAGGTCTCCGCCAAAATGCCCCTCGGGACAACCCTTGACGAGACCAACAATGCCGTCGAGAAGATCGAAGGCTACTGTCTGGGACTGAAGGATGTGGAGCGCGTCTTCACCACCGTCGGCCAGCAGGAGACCGGCATGGGTATCGAAGACAACCCGCGTCTGGCCAGCGTGCAGGTCAAGCTCCGCCCCCGCAAGGACCGGGTGCAGCCGCTTCGCAAGACGGAGAACGACATCGCCCGCTTTGCCCGCACGATTCCCGGTCTGGATCTGGTCATCAGCGACATCGGCATGTTCGGCTCGGCCAATGAAGCGCCGATCCAGTATGAAGTCCGTGGGCAGAATCTGGACTCGGTCAACGTCGCCGCCAACCATGCGGTGGACATTTTGCGCAGTACCCCCGGCGCCCGCGATGTGCAGACCAGCTATGAGCTGGGTTCGCCCGAACTGCAGGTCATCATTGACCGCGAAAAGGCCGCCAACAGTAACCTGACTCCCGGCGAAATTGCCATGGCGCTGCGCAATGCGGTCAACGGCAATGTCGTGACGCGCTTCAGCGCCGGCGACGTGGACGTGGACGTCCGCTCCATCCTCACGCCGCGCTATCGCACCGATCCCTCTCTGGTCACGCAAATCGAAATCAGGAACCATGTCGGCCAGATGGTGAAACTGGCCGATGTAGCGCGAGTCGAACGCACCAGCGGCCCCTCCACCATCAGCCACAAAGACCGCGAGCGTGTCATCACCGTCACGGCCAACATCGAAGGCCGCTCCCTCGGTGAAGTGCAGGGTGCGCTGGACAAGGAAATGAAGAAATACACGCCTCCCACGGGTGTCACCTTCAGCGCGGCGGGCGACGTCCAGAACATGCGCGACATGATGTCGGACATGGTCAAGGCCATCTTCCTGTCGATTCTCTTCGTCTACATGATTCTGGTCTCGCTCTACGAGAGCTACATCCACCCCTTCGTGGTCATGTTCTCCGTGCCTGTGGCCATTGTCGGTGCGTTTCTTAGTCTCGCCATCACCGGCAACTCGCTGTCCATGTTCTCGATGATCGGCATTCTGATCCTCGTCGGACTGGTCACCAAAAACGGTATTCTGCTGGTGGACTTCACAAATCTGCTGCGGTCCCGTGGTATGGACCGCCGCGAAGCCCTGCTGACCGCCGGGCCGTTGCGTCTGCGTCCGATTCTCATGACTACCGCCACCATGGTCGTCGGCATGATGCCGCTCGCACTGGCGCTCGGTGAAGGTTCGGAAATGCGCGCCGGTATGGGTGCGGTCATCGTCGGCGGTCTGCTTTCATCCCTGTTCCTGACGCTGATTCTGGTCCCGGTGATGTACACCTTCCTCGACCGCTTCAGCCGCAAGCACCGCCACGGCACCTCAGCCGAAGCGGTAGCTATCGAATCAAACGGCCGGGAAGTCCAGCAACACGTGGCGGCGTAACTTCCGCTGCATTCCACCTGGGCCATCTGCCCTCTCCCTATCGAAGCCCCGAACGGTCAAATCCCGCTCGGGGCTTCTAAATAGATGTACATATTAATGTTAAACAGAAAGTGCCGTCTGCGCCTTAGCTTTACCTACTCATTGCTTCTGGCCGTAGTTTTCATCTTATTAGTAAATTAGCCTCTTGCCTCCTGTTTTCTTGCTCGAAGCGCCACCGCTTCGAGCCCTTGAATCGCTTTCCCTCCAGAATTTTCTGATGGATTTTCGCTCCGTTGCCTGAACACGCCGACAAAACCGCATTCAATCGCCGTAGAACCGCCGCCACCCAGAACTGGATCGCCGCCCTCACCGGAGAATTGACCGCATCCTCTCTCCAGGTATGGGTGCGGACGCTCCTCGTGATGATGGTTTTTCTCCTCTTCTGGCGTGCGCTCTATCGCTTCGTCTATCCTTCGTACTTCGCCGCGGTGCCCGGAAAAGACCTGTGGATGGTCTATCTGGTCGGGCTCCGCTTCGATCTGGCGACGGCGCTCGGCACCATCGCCGCGCCGATGCTCCTTCTCTGGCTCCCTTGGCCGCGCGTGTGGCGGCGCTGGGTAAACCGCGTCTCACTCTGGCTCACCTGTGCCTTTGTGATTGTATCGGTCGGTTTCATGTGGGGAGACCTGCTCTTCTTCGAAGAGAATGGCCATCACCTCACCAGCGAGCCCGCCGATACCACTCATGCCGTGTGGCCGATGGTGAATACCGCCTTCACTGAATACCCGTTGCAGCTCATTGGGCTCTGCCTGCTGTGCTGGGGCTTTGTATGGGCCATCCGTAAGCAGTTCCGGCACGCTTCTGACGCGCCAACCCGCTGGTGGGGCTATCCGCTGCGCCTGGTCCTTGTTGCTGCCGTGACGTTGATCGGTGTGCGCGGTGGCCTGCAAAAGGAACCGCTGAAGGTTACCGATGCCATCATCTCACAATACTATACCGCCGCCAATCTGGCGCTGAATGGCTGGTACAGCTTCACGGCCACCATGATTGCCGATCACCGGGACCGTCCTCTGGCTGTACCCGATGACAAGGCCGTCGCCCTCACTCAGAAGATCATCGCCGGCCCCCGCGATCACTTCGAGTCGCCGCGCTACCCGCTGCTTCGCCGCACCTATCCCACGGCGTCGATTGCAGGCAAGGACGCTCAGCTAAATGTCGTGCTGATCATCGTCGAGTCCCTCAACGCCACCTACCTGCCATCGTTCGGCGGGCCTCTGCCGGTGATGCCGTTTCTCGATTCGCTGGCCCACCAGAGCCTGATCTTTACCAACTGCAATTCCGTCGCCACCCGCAGCTTTCGCGGTGTCTGTGCCTGTCTGACGTCCGTTCCCGATCTGGGCGATGATGCCCTCGGTATCACCTTCGCCCTGCCTAAACTGCGCGGCCTCGGCGAGATTCTGCATGACCAGAACTACCACGTAAGCTTCCTCCATGGAGCCTCTCCGGGGTCGATGGGCATTGAAGCCATCGCGCATATGGCCGGCTATGAACACTTCGAGAGTTCCGCCGACTTTCCCTCCAGCGCGCAAAACGGCTCGTGGGGCGTGTGGGATCATCTGGCCCTCGAGCGCATCTCCGAAGAGCTGGACACCACCCCCGAGCCCTATCACTACGGCATGTTCACCCTCTGCACCCATGCACCGTGGAAACTTCCCGACGGCTTCAAACCGTCCTTCGCTCCCACGGTACCCAATGCGGAGATTCTCAATTCCTTCGCCTACCTCGATGCGTCCTTCCGCGATTTCTTCGCCCGCGAATCCCAAAAGGATCGCTTCAAGCGCACGCTGTATGTGATTATCGGTGACCACACCAGCCACGCGCTTTCCGAGCAGGAACTCTACCGCATCGCCAACATCTACTATGCCCCCGGCCGCATCGCACCCGCGGTGGACACGCGCCTCACCAGTCAGTTGGATGTATTGCCCACCATTCTTGATCTTGCCGGAGTGGATGCTCCGCATGCGGCCTTCGGCCGGAGCGCTGTGGATGCCGATACCGCCAGCCGCTACAACGTCTCTGTGCAGGGCAGCCTCCTGCATTGGCGCCGTCCCGACCGCACACTGGTCAATGACCTGCGCAAAGACATCACCCTCTACGATCCCCAGGATCCCCGTGACGGCGAAGCCAACCTGCTCCAAACCGAGCCCCTCATGGCGGACAGCTTGCGCCGTGAACTCCACGCCTTCTACCAAACCGCCAACAGCCTGATCCACAGCAATCGCATCAGTCCACCCAAATAGTTCTGCCGTGATCGATTTTCGGCAAAGCGGGCTCCTGTGACAGGAGTCCGCTTTGCATGTTAAGAGCGTCCATTCATACCGATGATTCGCTCAGGTGCACTCCAGCTAACATCCACCGATCCGCCTCCCTGACGGCATAAGACACCGGTATCGGCTCAATCTTGCATTCCGCCTGTTTACGGTGTAAATTAGAAAAATCCTATTGCGAAATTTCCCCAGCGAGGAGCGTTGTCTGCCCGATGACCGATGAACCAGACCCTGTTGAATTGCCGATAGACGGTACCCTCGATCTGCACACCTTTTCGCCGCGTGATGTTGGATCTCTCGTGCCCGAGTACCTCACCGAGTGCCGCACTCGCGGGATCTATCTCGTCCGCATTATCCACGGCAAAGGCACCGGCGCTCTCCGCGAGACCGTCCATTCTATTTTGAGAAAGCTGCCCGAGGTAAAAACCTTCTACCTCGCGGGAGATGCCAGCAGTTGGGGCGCCACCATCGCCGAACTTACCCCCCTCTGACAAACCCTTGACCAGAAGGTCACCCACCCCGTCGCCGCGGCATGCGTCTTGGTCTTTCTCCTTTCTCCATTTTATGGAGAAAGGGGGCCGGAGGGATGGGGGTCTGCCGACTGTGATCCCGGCGTGTACATCCCGTGTAGGGGCGGGTTAAGCAGAAGGAAGCAACTCATCAGAGGATGCACCACGCGCAACCCGCCCGTGCCACATCCTGCAATCACTAAGATGGGAGGGTTGCGGACGACCTTAACCCTCCCCTACACGGCAATTGCAAGGGTATCGCCTCCGCCGTAGGGGATAGGGGTTCTTTGTTCCCCCCACTTTTGTGGTGGGATTCAGGGGGGTGGCCGAAGGGCCATGCCGTGCCCGACTTCTATGGATATGGCTCTGCCCCCAGAGCCATGCTTGCCCCCTGCCCCTTCCGCAATCATCAAAGCAAGCCCTAACCAAAGCGCCCGTCCCTTTTGCTGTCATGTAAAAACAGGAACATACATCGCCTATTGATATAAGCTGACGCGGCTTTTCACTCCATCTTATTTTTCTTCATGTCTCTCTGTCCTTGATCTGCACAACCAAAAGCCGTATATTTAATGGTGCTGCTTCCCTTGCACTTCTCCCCACCTCTGACGGCCTCCTTCTCGCAAACTTTCCGTTTCGTTTCGGGTCCCCGCTATGAAATTCTCCGCCGCCTCGCTGTGCGCGCTGCTGCTCGTGCTCTCCTCGTCCTCGCTTTTGGCTATGCCTCCGCATCCGGACCTTCTGGCGCGCATCGAACGCCGGGAGATCGCCGCGCCCTATTATTTACAGCACTTCGATGAGCTGCACAGTGCGGGCGTGGACGCCGCATCCCCCGTGCGCACCATCGATCTGCTCCGGCGCCGTGCCCTTGATGAGAATATCAACATCCTCGTCATCCTCGTGGATTTCAGCGATCATGTCGCTCAGGTGCAGCCCGTCTATTTCGACAGCCTGATCTACGGCAATCATACGGGAACTCTGGACAACTACTATCAGCAGGTCTCCTACGGCAATCTCTCTCTGGTCACCGTCAATATGCCCAGTGCCCTTGGCTGGCAGCGGGCTCCGCAGACCTATGCCTATTACGTAGACAATCAGAATGGTCAGGGCTCCTATCCGCAGAACGCCCAGCGCCTCACCGAAGACTGCATCCAGCTCGTTGATTCATTCGTCGATTTCTCGCAGTATGACAATGATGGCGACGGCTATGTGGATGCGCTCTTCATTCTGCATTCCGGCCCCGGCGCGGAGTTCACCGGACACAATACGGACATCTGGTCGCACGCCTGGGCAACTCCAACCGCGCAGCACGTGGACGGTGTTATTGCCCAGCGCTATTCCATGGAACCCGAGTATTGGCAGCGCGCCAACGACATGACGTGCGGTGTCTTTGCTCATGAAATGGGCCATGCCGTCTTCGGCCTGCCCGATCTGTATGATACGGGGTATCATTCCGCCGGACTTGGCAGATGGAGCCTGATGGCAGGCGGCTCGTGGAACGGCACCAACGGCAATTCTCCTGCCGCGCCCGATGCATGGTGCAGAATCCGCATGGGCTTTGTAAGTCCCTCCGTCGTCACCGGCAATTTGATCAACGCATCCATTCCCAATATCGAGACGTCCCCGGTCATCTACCGCCTCTGGCCCACCAGTGCACAGACCAACGAGTACTTTCTTGTTGAAAATCGCCAGCAGCGCGGCTATGATTTGCGGCTTCCCGGCAATGGTCTGCTCATCTATCATATCGACGAGACCGCCAACGGCAATGATAATCCGTGGTACCCCGGTCACACCGGCAGTGGCCATTATGAAGTGGCTCTTCAGCAAGCCGACGGTCTGTTCGAACTGGATCGCAATCAGGGCCAGGGAGACTCCGGTGATCCTTACCCCAGTTGGGACAGCGCCTCCTTCACCAGCAGCACCCTACCCAGCAGCCGCCGCTATACCGGAGACCTCACCCGCGTTGCCATTCGTAACATCAGCGCCTCCGCCGATACCATGACCGCCGACCTCGCCATACACAGTGGTCCCGGCAATGTACTGGTCGCGCAGTTGCCCGATGCCCAGACCCCTGCGGGCGATACCGCGTCTGTGCCGGTGGTCCTCGACAGCACCACCGGCTGGAGCATCACCTCCGTCGAGTTGACCGTAGCCTGTGACTCCTCCATGTCCGCCCCTGTCGCCCCTTACTTTGACCGTACCGGCGCTCTGATCCCCGCCGACTGGACCGTCACCGAGACGCACTCCGCAGGATTGCTTTCTCTGGTCGCCTCGGGCGCAACTCCCATCGTTGGTCCCGGCCCCCTGCTCTCGCTGACATTCCGTGTGGACTCCGATGTTGCCGAAGGCACTGCCGGAGCGCTGCAATTCACCCGCCTCCTATTCAATCAGGGATCTCCGTCGCCTGACCCTGTCAGCGGTTCCCTCACGGCTACAGCGGCCCACATTCTCTTTCAGCCGGGCGTCATCTCTTTCGGTTCGGTCAGGGTTGACAGCACGGTCAATCGCACGGTCGTCATTCGCAACAACGGGACGGCCGATCTGCGGGTAACGTCTATCTCTATCAATCCGCCTTTCGTTTCCGACTTTTCCGGTCCCGTAACCATTCTCCCCGCCCACTGGACTCCCGTGCGGATCAGTTTTACGCCAGACAGTGCCCTGCTCTATCGGGATACGCTGCGCGTCACCAGCAACGCCATCGAAGGCATGGGCCTTCTTTCCCTCAGCGGAACCGGAACAACTCTCGGCGTCATCGATCTGCCCTCGGCCATGCCTACGCAGTTTGCCCTGTCGCAAGCCTTTCCCAATCCCTTTAATCCTTCTACGGTCATGACGTTTGACGTCCCGCGCAGTGCGCGTGTCACGCTCACCGTCTATGACATTCTCGGTCAGGCCATCGACACTCCGCTGAACGGTACAATGAACCCAGGACACCATAGCCTGCAATGGTCTTGTCCGTCCTGTGGCAGCGGTATCTACCTGTTTGTGCTGTCTGCCAATGGAACACGCTATGTTCAAAAGGCTATGCTGATTCGATAGCCAGACCTTCCGATTTGCTCACCAACACCGGGGTGTTGGTGAGCACCTGCGATGTCTGTCTGAGAAGAGGACCTGCCCGCCCAAGGCCGGTTCTCAATCCGCTAAGGCATTGTTCTTTCTTAACCGATCCTGAGCGTGGCATAGTTTGAGCGGCTTTGCCGGAACTTTTTGAATTCACTGCGGTCTCAGATGAGTCTGGGTAAGACAAATCTGGACATCCTGAGATCTCGCCGACTCCATTTGATTTCCACGATAAAAACCGCTACATTCGAATCTGTGCTTGCGGCACACCTCGGTGTTGCCTGCATTCCTGATTCGCGGTACATACCCTTCAAGTGTCTGCATCCACATAACTTATGAGGACAAAATGAAGAAAGCCCTTTTCCCGGTTTCGCTATTTCTTTTGCTTCTGGCAGTCGCCATTCTCGCCGGCTGTTCCAAGGACAGCACCAGCACGAACAACAATAATCCTCCCACCAGCCCGACTAATTTCACCGCATCTCAGGCATCGCGTCGTGCGGTGAACCTAACATGGGGCGCTGCCGGCGCAGATTCATTCCAGATTCAACGCTCGCCGGACAGCACGTCATGGGCAGCCTTGGCCTCGACATCCACAACCTCTTACAATGACTCGACCAATGCGGCCAACCGCCGGTTGTATTACCGCGTGAAAGGCTCGAACGCCAACGGCACGAGCGATTACTCATACACCAGCCTTTGGACGCTGCCCGGTGTCTGGGATTTTTCCAGCAGCAGCCAGCTCAGCAACTTCAATCTTGAAGAGCTGAACGGCGGCTCGACGTATTCGACGTGGACGTGGGATCAAAATGAAGGCACCAACGGCGCCGGTCTGTTTACCTTTACGTCGCCGCAGGATACGCAGCGTCTCGCCCGCATCGTCACGACTAGCAGCAACCTGATGCCGCACGACGGCTGGCTTGAGTCGAAGATTAAGGTCGAGCAGTGGCACGGCACGGGCGCGGACGCCAGCTACGCCAGCTTCTTTATCGAGCGCAACCCGAACGATCCGACGCAGGGCGTCGTGGGCGTTTTCTTCAGCGCGGACAGCACCGTCCTCGCGTATACGGTCACGTCCGATACGCTTCGCCGCTTGGCCACGAATCCCACTCTCCCGCTTCTGTCGGACAACGCGTGGCATACGGTTCGCTTCTTCCACAGCGCCGGTCACTGGGACTTTTATATCGACGGCACACGCGTTTGGAATGGCGACATCCCCAACGTGCTCGACGGCAACTATCAGGTCTATCAGGAATGGCAGTTCGACAAGGGCACGGCCACCGGCAACCAGCGTTTCTGGATTGATGACTTTGCCAACAACCATGCTTTGCCAGCCGCGGTTACGATGGCTGAAGAAGGCGGCAGAAACCTCGACGGTCAGGTCATCGCGACCAAGTCGACAGGCGCTCACATAAAGTAAGCGTCATTCAAAGATAAGAAACAGAGTAGCCGGTGTTACCACCGGCTACTTCTTTTATACTATGCGAGGGACTAAGTGATTTTTTCCATCGGCCATTCCAACCGCAGCTTGGAAGAGTTCATTCCCATGCTCTGGATGAATGAAATTACCTGCCTCGTGGATGTGCGCACCATGCCGCGCTCCGAGTACAATCCCCTCTACAACAAGGACGTGCTGCCTGAACCTCTCGCTGAAGCCAGCATCGCCTACATCCACATGCCGCAGCTCGGCGGCCTGCGCAAACCGCGTCCGGATTCGATTAACCAGGGCTGGCGGCACGCCGGTTTCCGCGGCTATGCCGATTACATGCTGACTCCCAAGTTCGAAGCCGCTCTCCAGCCGCTGATCAACTTGGCCGGCCAGGAGCGCATTGTACTCATGTGCGCCGAAGCCCTCCCCTGGCGCTGCCACCGTTCCCTGCTTGCCGATGCGCTGACGGTGCGCGGCATCCCCGTCGAGCACATCATGAGCCAAACCAGCCACAAACTCCACTTCCTGACCTCCTTCGCCCACGCCCACGGCACCACCCTAACCTACCCCGCACTGTAGCCGCGCACGGCCGTGCGCCTTACTCTGCCCTTTTCCCCCTTTGAAAAAGGGGGAATCAGAAGGGGGTTCTGCACTGGTCCCCTTCCCCTACTTCGGTGGGGGAAGGCCGGGACGGGGGTGGGGGAAGTTAGATGGGGGTAACGCACAAGCCGGGGGATAGAGGTCTGCGATGCAACAAAAAGGAAGATGCTAAGGATGGCTCTTCTGCTCCTCCTTTCCCTATTTCATGGGGAATGTCCTTAGACCCGACGAAGGCGGGGGGCCGGGAGGATAGAGGTCTGCCCGCCCACAAACCCATTCCCGTGTAGGGGCGGGTTAAGCAGAAGGAAGCAACTCATCAGAGGATGCCTCACGCGCAACCCGCCCGTGCCACATCCTGCAATCGCTAACACGGGAGGGTTGCGGAAGACCTTAACCCTCCCCTACACCGGTCAGAGCAAGAGTATGGCCTCTGCCGTAGGGGCACGACATGTCGTGCCCGTCTTCTGTGATACGGGGTGGCCGAAGGGCCATCCGTGCCCACCTTCTCGCAAAGGGTATCTCCAGCCTTTTCTACTGCACCGCCACCGTCCCCTGCATCTGCACCGGATGTATCTGGCAGAAATAGTGGTACGTTGTCCGCGACGAGGTGAACGTGAAACGAAACGTGTCTCCGGCGGCAACGTTCCCACTGTTGAACGCTCCATCCGGGTTACCCGGAATCCCGCTCGTCACCGTGTGCGTGATGCCGTCCTTGTTCACCCACCTCACCGTTGTCCCGGCATTCACCGTCAGGCTGGCCGGGGTGAACGCCATATTCTGCATCCAGATTTCATTGGCCGGCGGTGTGCCATCTCCTCCCGGTGCCTGTGCGGGGTTTGACTTGTTCTCCTTGCAGCTCATCGCCAACACCACAGCCAGAATTCCCACCCCAATGGCCAAATGGCGCCCGATCTTCGCTGAATTGAGTAGTCTATTCATACAGAATTCTCCTTCTCGGCAAATCCCTCTTCCGTCTCTCTTATACTCCATCCCAAGAGGAGCCGTCGCAAACTTCTGTTCCTTCCCGGACCCCTAACCTGATCTGCACCGGATTACCCGTCGAATTATCCTGCTTGAACTATATTAATATTGATCTTACAGCACTCCGCCCCGAATCCGGGGGTCTGCGGCGCGGAGTGGACTATTCGGGAGGAGTTTAATACATTATATGAATACAGTTGGACTTTTGCCCGCCTTCATTCCCTGCATGTTCTTCTTCAGTTGTTTTGGAGTTCCGATGTTCCGTTTTGGCGTTTCCCTTATGTTTGCCGGTCTGCTTGCCGTCACGGCCTTTTGCGCGGAGCCGGCCACTGGCCTTTCTCAGGATCAGCTTCAGGAGTTGATCAAGTCCGTGCAAATGGACGCGGCCACCCGCGCCGCCACCAATGCCGTCACCAATAATGACATGCGCGATCTGGTGATGAACCGCGATGTTCTTATGACCAATGACGACATTTTCTCGTTTAAGCTTCCCACCAAAGGCATGACCGATCAGGAGAGTTCCGGCCGCTGCTGGATGTTCGCCGGTCTGAACCTGATGCGCCAGAACGTCGCCAAAAAATTCAAACTCGATGAATTCGAACTCTCCCAGAGCTATCTTGCCTTCTGGGATAAACTCGAAAAGGCCAACGTCTTCCTCGAATTTATCATCGACACCCGCCAGCGCGATCTCTTGGACCGCGAAGTGGACAAGATGCTCGAAGAGCCCGTGGGCGACGGCGGCTATTGGGGCTATGTCATTAACCTTGTCCAGAAATACGGCGTGGTTCCCAAGCAGTTTATGTCCGAGTCCCACAGTTCCGCCAATACCGACCGCCTGAGTGGCCTGATTACCAAGCTGATGGTGCGCGATGCATCCACGCTGCGCAAGATGAGCGCGCAGGGTAAGTCTGTTGCCGATTTACGTGAAGAAAAGATGAACATGCTCAAGGATGTCACCCGCATCCTCGTCATCAATTACGGCGTGCCGCCCACAAAGTTCGAATGGCGCACCACCGATGACAGCACCCACGTGGTCAGCGATCCCGTCACGTACACTCCGCAGGAGTTCTACAAGCAGGTCATCGGCGTCGATCTTTCCGACTATGTCTGCCTCGGCAACTATCCCGATCATCCCTACGGCAAAAACTACTCGATCAATCTCACGCGCTCCATGGCCGACAAATCGGACATCACCTTCATCAACATCCCCAATGATCAGATGAAGAGCCTTGCCCTCAAAGCTCTGACCGACAGCAATCGCGTCTGGTTCGGCTGTGATATGGGACCGGATGTCAGCGGCAAGAAGGGTCTGATGATCAAGGGCCTCTACAACTATGAAGAACTTCTCGGCGTGAAACTGGATCTGCCGAAGGCAGAGCGCCTTGACTATCGCATCAGTTCCAACAATCACGCGATGGTGCTCGTGGGCGTCGATGTGGTCAATGGCAAGCCGCGCAAATGGCGTGTCGAAAACAGTTGGGGCAAAGATCGCGGCGACGGCGGTTTCTTCACCATGTCCGATGAGTGGTTCGATGAGTACGTCCTGAACGTCGTCGTCCCCAAGCGCTATCTCCCCGCCGACATCGTCGCCCTGACCCAGCAGAAGCCCACCCCCCTCCCCGTCTGGGATCCCTCGTGGCGCTCTCTGCAGTGGTAACAATCTTTTCCTTCGGCTCCCCTTTCTCCATTCTATGGGAAAAGTCCTTAGACCTCGACGAAGGCGGGGGGCCGGGGAATAGAGGTCTGCCGCCACAAACAAACCATGATCCGAATCTGCCGTAGGGGCACGACATGTCGTGCCCGTCTTCCTGTGGATGTGGATGGCCCAAAGGCCATGCCGTGCCCGTCTCGTCATCGTTCCTCGTTCATCGTTCCTCGTTTCATACAGGCACTTTTTATGAAGACTCTTACAGCGTTTTGTATCCTGCTCCTTGCCGCCGCGGCTTTTGCCACTGACGGCCTGGATTCCCTGCTCAATGTGCAGCGCATTCGCGCCGGCGCGCGCGGGCCGCTCATCTTCAATCTGCTCGACCAGCCCGAGAGCGGTATCACTGCTGAAGAAAAGGCTGATCTGCGTTTTCTGATTGCCTATCTGCCGCTGGCCGATCTGGCCGCGATGGATGGGCAGGCGCTGCTCGATAACGTGCGCCTCGCCCGCCAGGCCCGCCGGGAATTTCCCTGGGGCTCGCAGATTGACGATAATCTGTTCCGCAGTTTCGTGCTCCCCCACCGCGTCTCGCAGGAACCCTACGTCACCGGATGGCGCGATCAGTTCCTCTATGAACTCCAGCCCCGGCTGAAGAACATGAGCATGACGCAGGCTGCGCTGGAAGTCAATCACTGGTGCCATGAAAAGGTCACCTACAAGCCCTCCGATTCCCGTGATCAGGATCCTCTGACCACCATCCGTGCCGGCCTTGGCCGCTGTGAAGAAGAGATGATCTTCGCCATCGATGCGTTGCGCTCGGTGGGAATCCCCGCGCGCCAGTGCTATACTCCCTTCTGGGCGCACACCGATGACAATCATGCGTGGACTGAAGTCTGGGCCGACGGCAAATGGCACTACTTCGGCGCCTGTGAACCTGAACCCGTGCTCGACAAAGGCTGGTTCAGTGACGCCGCCGCCCGCGCGATGCTGGTGGTTAGCACGTCTTACGGCGATTATCGCGGCACCGAGCCCGTACTCCGCCGCTATGGCCGCTCCACGCTCATCAACTCCACCGCCGTTTACGGCACGACGCGTGACCTGCTGGTCACCGTGCTCGACCAAACCGGCAAGCCCGTGTCCGGCGCTAAAGTCATTTTCAATCTCTACAACTACGGCAGCCTGATGCCCGCCATGGCTCTTGAAACCGGCGCCGATGGCACCGTCACCCTTGCCTGCGGTCTCGGTGACTGGTTTGTCAGCGCGGGAAAAGATGACGTTGCCGCGCTGCTGCATGTCAAGGGCTCCGAATCCCATGTCACGCTGAAGCTCGACAAGCTCGAAAATCTGCGTACCCTCACCCAGGCGCTGTACACTCCTCCGCCCGAAATGCCCGCCAAGAATCTTGCCCAACAGGACAGCCTGTTCAAGTGCCGCCTGACCACCGAAGACAGTCTACGCGAGAGCTTCTGGCGCGTCTGGTCCCTCGAACTGGGCAACATCATGGGGCATGCCAATCAGACGGCTCCCTTGCAGCTCAAGCCCGACTCCGCATGGGTCACCGAATTTGCCACAGCGCATAAGATCGATGCAAAAAAGTTGCTCGACATTTTCCGCAACGCGCGCGGCAACTGGGGCGTGCTCTTCCGTTTCCTCATCGGCCAGTATCCCATGACAGACATCAGTCTGCACACCGGCACGGAGCTGCCGGACATGGATGCGCGCCTTGCCCTGCTTGACAATCTGACCGAAAAAGACCTTCGCGATTTCAATCTCGACGTACTCAGCGATCATTACGAGCGCAATTCCGTCGAGATGCCGCTTTCCGGCCCGGGAGTCTGGGAGACCATCTCATCTCTGGATAGTGCCGACCGTCAGCGGTACGAAGAATACGTCATGGCCCCCCGCATCGATCAGGAGCCTGCCGTTCCGTGGCGCGGCGCGGTCTACCGCTTCTTCAAGACGCATCTCGACCTGCTGCCTTCCGCCCGTCACGATGAAAAGCTCATCGGCTGGATCAAGCAGAGTATCGTGCTCGACAATGAGAAGGACCGTCTCGGCCCGCCGCTTACGCCGTGGCAGACCCTTGAGGTGCTGCGCGGTTCGCAAGGCGACATCGAGCGGCTCTACATCGGTTTATGCCGCGTGCGTGGCATTCCCGCCCGCTTCAATTCGGTCACAGGCCGCCTCGAGCGCTGGGAGAACAACGCATGGACTGTGGTCGACCTCAAGCTCAAAGCCAAAGGCAAATCCAAACCCGTCAGCACCGGCTCGCTTGTCATCGAAGCGGCGGCGGATACCACCGTGCAGAACGCCCAATACTTCAAGGATTGGGGCGTCGGCAAGTGGGAAACCGATCATCTGGCCGAGCAGGATTTCGGCTATCATGAGCCGTTTAATAAACTCCAATGGCCGCAGGACCTGCCCGCCGGGCTTTACTGTCTGAGTTCCGGTGTCCGCAGCAAAGACGGCTCCGCTCCGGTTACCTTCCGCTGGTTCGATATGGCCGCCGGAAAACAGACAAAGATTGCGCTCGAATTTAACCGCACCGTGCGGGATCCGAATATGCTGATCAAGGTAGACCAGTAAGACGTTGCGCCACTTCAAGAGGAGTTCTGCCATGAGCAAATGGACAGTGCTTTGCGCGTTGCTGGTGTCCCTCCCCGTTCTGGCCTTTGCCCAGGCCGTGGATCGCACTGGAGACCTGATCATCGACCACGCGCGTGACATGCAGGTTGTCACGCCGCGCGCCGCCGGATCACTGGATGAAACCTGGGCACACATGGACCCGGGTGTTGCGCCGGAAGGGGACTATATCGGCGGCTCCGCCTTCACCCCCGATGGCAGCCGCATGCTGCTCTGCAACCGGATGACGGACAATATCACGATCTTCGACTGGCAGAGCATGCAGCCGCTGGCCAATGTCTCCGTCGGACGCTATCCGGCAGCCGTCGCGGCTACCAACAACATCGCCGTGGTCGCCTGCGCCTTCGGCAACAAGGTCTACTTCATTGATCTGAACGACTACTCGGTGCTGGATTCCCTCGATGCCGCCGAGCAGCCGTGGGTCGTGCACATCAGCCCCGACAGCCACTATGTCTACGTGGCCTGTGACATTCCCAATGTCTGCGAAGTGTATGATTTGACCACGCGGCAGCACGTGCGTTCCATTCAGAACTTTCCCATCTCGCTGACCACCTTTTCCTTTAACAGCGCCAGCGGACGCAGTGACGCAGTCTTTACGGATTTCGTCATCACGCCCGATGGCGCTCATCTCATTGCCAGCCGGTGCGACAGTGTGCTGCTCTTCATCAACTCCGCAACCGGCGAAGTCGATGATTCCATCCTCGGCATCCGCCATTGCGCGGTACTCGGACTTTCGGGTGACAGCACCAAGCTCATCGCCGTCAGTCCCATCACTCCACCGGTGGCCTATCAGATCGACATGGCCACGCGCACAATTCTCGACAGTGTGTCCTTCAGCGGTACGACGATGCTGATGACCTATCAGGTCGGCGTCAATCAGGACGGCTCCAAGTGCTATCTGGGTATCAGCGACAATCAGAGCGCCATTGTCCGCTTCGCCACGCATGATTTCGTTACATTGAATGCCTGCTACACCGCCTTCTGGATCGGCACCACGCCGGATCACCGGTATGCCATCAGCGGCCAGTTCAACTTCTGCATGGTGGATTTCGAGACGGAGTCCGTCGTCTCCCATCTGACCGGGCACGGCCAGTATCACGGCGTGGTTGCGCCTTCCGGTAATCGCGTGGTGGCCTATGACCCCTTTAATTATGAAGGGCCGTATTTCTACGACGTCACCACGCCGTCCAACGCGCAGTATCTGGGCAAGACTCCGTCCGGACTTTTTCCCGAAGGTGACGCTCCCCGCTTCGCCGCGATTGCACCCGACGGTTCGAAGGCCGTCTGCAGCAACTTCCTCTCGAACAATCTGTCCATCATGAACCTGTCCACTCAGCAGACCGAAGCCGTGGTGGATGCCGGTGATACTCCGTGGGAAGTGGCTATCACTCCGGATTCGCGTTATGCCGTGCTCTGCGGTTTCAACACCAACTCGGTGCAGATCGTCGATCTCGCCTCCGATAGCGTGGTTGCGGATGTTCCCGCCGGCGGACGCCCCGCAGTGGTCAGCATCTCGCCCAATGGCGATTTTGCCTATGTGGGCAATGTGCTCGGCAACACGGTATCGGTGATTGCCCTCGATGGCGCCAGCAGCGCGGAAGTCACCCAAATTCCCTGCGGCGAAATCGGCGCGGTGTGGGCCTCCTATGGCGTGAGCAGCGACGTGGAAGTCAGCCCCAGCGGACGCTGGGTACTCGTTGCGGCGTCCTTCGACGACTTCGTGCACGTGATCGACACCGAGACCAATTCCGAAGTCGCGCTGCTGGCCGTCGGTGACTTCCCGCTGAATATCGCCTTCTGCGGCGATGACAGCCTTGCTGTGGTGACCAACTACTTCGGCAATTCCGTTTCGTGTCTCCATATTGACGGCGCAGCTTCTTCAGTCACCGGCACCTATGCGGTGGGCAACGGTCCGCTGCGCCTTGCCTACGACCCGGCAACCGATCAGGTAGGCATCGGGCTCTATACGGCGATGCAGGTGAAGAAGATCAACCCGCACACCGGCGCGACGATGGCAACGCACAACTTCGCGCAATACGGCAACGTCGCGGGCGTCGCCTACGATGCTCTCGGCAACGAAGTCGTGCTCACGGCAGGAAGCGGCAACGTTGCCTCGCAGCTTCACCGTGGCATCGATCATACGGAATTGCCCGCGACTCCTGCCTCCTTTACCTTGGGAACCACCGGACAACTGGCCGCCGTAGCCATGCCCGGGCCGGATTTTGTCACACTGGTCGATTACGGCACGCCGAATGCGGCACATGCACGCACCATATCTCCCGCATTGAGTTTCGCCATCAGCGCCGCATATCCGAATCCCTTCAATCCCGCAGTGACGGTTCGTTATACCCTGCCCAAGGATGCATCGGTTGCCCTGCGCGCCTTTGACGCATTGGGGCGAGAGGCAGCCACGCTGTTTGAAGGTCGCCAAGGGTCCGGCGAGCATCAGATCGTCTGGGACGCGCACGGCCTGCCCAGCGGTCCGTACTGGATCCGCCTCGAAGCCTCCGGTGCAGGAGCCGTCCGCAAAGTCGTGCTTCTCAAGTAAAGATATGTTTAGAGCATCTCGTGACAAAGCGGGCACCCAATCAGGTGCCCGCTTTCTGTTGAAATGCCCCTTGAATCGCCGATTTGATTCAGCAATACACTGTCAAATCCTGCATGGGCAGGTTAAAACTTGCATCCAAGCGTGCTTTTGCACATGACTTGACCGAGAGAAGCTCAACCCGGCCCAAATTCATTGGGAACTTTCCATGCCCCAATGGGATAAAAGGGCATTAGCACACAACTTTCCACACATGAAGAAAAGCCTAAGATTCACATCGTTCGGGCTCGTCGTAGTGATCATCCTGGGGATCATTGGATTTCGCATGATGCATCGTGACGACCCGGCCAGTGCAAAGAGGCAGCAGCCTGTGCCTGCCGTCCGAACAGCAACGCCGTCCATAACCACGCTGACAAGCACATTGGAGTATACAGGAAACATGATGGCGATTCAGCAGGCAGGCGTGTACTCCAAAGTGACCGGCAATCTCGAAGCCGTGTATGTCAATATTGGCCAGACCGTGCGGCAGGGGCAATTGCTCGCCATGATCGACACCACTCTGCTGGCACAACAATATGCTCAGGCATCCGCGACGTATCAGAATACCAGGCTTCAGTTCCAGCGCGTACAGGATCTGTTCTCGAAAGACCTTGGCCCCAAGCAGGATGTGGATAATGCACAGGCTGCCATGTCCGTAGCCCAGGCAAACGCCAACAGCGCCGCCACACAACTGAGCTATGCCCGCGTCACAGCGCCTTTCACAGGCATCATCACGCAGAGATTTCTCGATCCGGGCGCTGTAGTGACCGCTAACAACGCCACGCTGTTTACCTTGATGGACCTCGATTCCATGCGAGTGTTCATCAATGTATTGGAGAGAGATATTCCCGCGGTCACGCCGGGAAGGAAGGCTTCCACCACGGTGGACGCTTATCCGGGCAAGCCGTTCGACGGCGTGGTTACGCGCAGCAGTCAGGCCCTTGACCCATCCACGCGGACGATGATGGTGGAAATTGACGTGCCGAACCGGGACCACACATTGAAAGCGGGAATGTTTTCCCGGGTGATCCTGGTAATCGGCGAGCGCCCGAATGCTTTGACCGTTCCGACTCAGGCCGTGCTGGGCGATTCATCCGGGCACTGGGTGTTCACGGTCGCCGAGAACAATGTCGCGCGGCGGATTCCGGTCCAGACCGGCATCGAGCAGAACAATCGCACGGAGATTACGACCGGGTTGACCGGTCAGGAAAGAATTATTGTGGTCGGGCAGCAGTATGTCAAAGATGGCGCTCCGGTCAACGTTCAATCGTAATTCGATATGTGGCTAACAAGGCTCGCCCTCCGCTACCCGATCACTACCTTTCTGCTCGCCTGCACGATAATGGTGCTCGGTTTGGTGTCGTTCACACAGTTGCGGATTGATCTTCTACCCGACATTACCATACCGGTGGTGTCGGTTATTACGTTTTATACCGGCGCCGGTCCGCTGGATATGGAGCAGACGGTTACCACGTTCATCGAGCGTGGCGTCAGTTCGACCAACAACGTCACCTATGTCCAGTCATCCACCAAGGAAGGAATCTCGCAAGTTCGCATCAACTTCGACTGGGGAGCGAATCTTGATGTGGCTCTGGTGGATGTGATTCAGCGGGTGAACCGGATCTTCAATCAGCTCCCGGCGGGCGTCTCCACGCCGATTGCTCTGCGGTTTGACATCACGAGCGTGCCGGTATGCGTTATTGCGGTGTCCGGCGGCGGGATGGATGAGCGGGACCTGTATGATCTGGCCTTCAACACCATCGAACCGCAGATCGAGCATCTTTCCGGCGTGGCATCGGCGTCGGTCACAGGCGGCCGTATCCGCGAGATCCACATCACCCTCGATCGCGACCGTCTCGAAGCCCTGCAGCTTCCGGTGGCGGATGTGCTGACGGCGGTGGCGAATGCCAATGTGACCATTCCGTCGGGAGATTTGAAGACCGGACCGTTCGACTATTCGCTGAAGACGGAGAGCCGCTTCAATGTGGTTGCGCCGATGAGCGAAATCATCATCAAGAACGTGAACAACGTTCCGATCCGCATCAAGGACGTCGCCAGGGTCGAAGACAGCTATCAGGAGCAGACCGAGCTGATCCGCATCAACGGCACTCCGGGGCTGACGCTCAGTGTGCAGAAGCTGGCCAATGCGAACACCGTGAATGTGGTGGACAATGTGATGAAGGCGCTGCCGCATCTGGCCGACGTGCCGCAGCAGGTGAAGATGACGATTTCCTTCGATCAGTCCCAGTACATCCGCCAGACCATTTCCGGTTTGCAGCGCGAGGCGATGATGGGGGCGGCGCTGGCGATTATTCTGATCCTGCTTTTCCTGCGGAACATTCGCGCCACGACGATCATTCTGGTGGCGATTCCGCTGTCGATCCTTGTGACGTTCATCTTCTTCCGCTTCAGCAATGTGACGCTGAACATCATGACCTTCGGCGGGCTGGCGCTGGCTGTAGGGCGTTTGGTGGATGACTCGATTGTGGAACTGGAAGCGATCACCCGGCACTACAATCTGCGCCGTCCCAACGAGACGCGATTGCAGGCGACGCTGGGAGCCGCGCAGGAAGTGGCTTCGCCGATCTTTGTCTCGACGCTGACGACGGTGATCGTCTTTCTGCCGATTGTCTTCCTGACCGGCATCGCCAAAATGTTGTTTGTGCCGCTCACGATGACGATTGCCGTGGCGTTGTTCGGATCGTTCTTTGTCTCACGAACCGTGACGCCCCTCATGTGCCTGCAATTTCTCCGGCCCGAGAAGGAGTTGAACCGGGAGTCGCGGCGTCTTTCCGACCGGATTCGAGTCCGAGCGCATGATGCTCTGGAAGGGATCGACTCGTTCTATGAGCGTCAGCTCCAGGGCGTGCTGCGGCATAAGGGATTCGTCATTCTGGCGGTCGCGATTCTGGGAGCGCTCTCGTTCGGACTGGCGCCGTTCATCGGAACCGAGTTCTTCCCCGAGCAGGATGAGGGCCAGTTTACGGTTACGGTCAAGCTTCCGGTCGGCACGCGGTCGGATGTGACCATTCAAACCGTGCAGCAGATCGAGAAGATTTTGCAGGACAATATCCCGGAAGTGCAATCGGTCATTTCGGACATTGGCGTGCCGCAGGCGCGGAGCGGCAGTCTCTTCAGCCGCAATTCCGGAACCCATGCCGCGAACATCCGCGTGGGGCTGATTCCCGAAAACAAGCGCAAGCGTTCGGTGTGGCAGATCGTCAATGTCGTACGTCCCAAGATCAGCACCATTCCCGGTGCAAGCATTTACATTGCAACGGGCGGATTTCTCAAATTCCTGATGAACTTCGGGTCGAGTGCCCCGATTGACGTCGAAGTCCGCGGCTTCGATCTGGCCACAGGCTCGCGGCTGGCAAAGCAGATTCAGGACCTTGTGCGATCGGTGCCCGGCGCGACGGACGTGCAGATTTCCCGTGAGGACAATCTTCCGGAACTGCGCGTGCGGATCGACCGCGACAAGGCGGGCATTCTGGGCATTAATGCCTCGCAAATCGCCAACACGGTCAACACCAGCATTGCGGGCGCGGTGGCATCGCTTTACACGGATCCGGTAACGGGTAATCAATATAATATTCTGGTGCGCTTCGGTGAAGATTTCCGCTCGCACGTCGCGGATCTGGAGAACATCGTGCTCAGCACGACCAGCGGGCAGCCCGTGCGGCTGGGAAATGTGGCCGTTGTAGAGTTGGCGTCGTCGCCGGTGCAGATCGACCGCAAGTATCAGCAGCGGCTGGTGGAAGTGACCGCCAATGTGTCGGGGCGCGACTTGGGAAGCGTGGCGAAAGACATTCAGGCAAAGATTGACAAGCTGGATCTGCCGCCGGGATTTCAAGTGGTGCAGACCGGGAATGTAGAGCAGCAGAAGAGCACCTTCAAGGCGCTGACGATGGCCTTCGCGCTGGCGATTCTGCTGGTGTATGTGGTGATGGCCTCACAATTCCAGTCGCTGATCGACCCATTCATTATCATGTTCACCGTGCCGCTGGGACTTGTGGGAGTGCTGTGGATGTTGTTCCTGACACACACGACGCTCTCGGTCACATCTTTTCAGGGGATCATCGTGATGGTGGGCATTGTGGTCTCCAACGGCATTCTGCTGGTGGACTATACCAACCATCTGCGATTACGCAATCCGGATATTGCTCTGCGCGACGCGGTCACTCAGGCAGGCCGCACACGGTTGAAACCGATTCTGATGACGTCGCTTGCTACGGTGTTCGGCTTGCTGCCGATGGCCTTGGCCTTAGGCGGTGAAGCCAACCAACAGCCGTTGGCGATTGCGGTGATTGGCGGCTTGAGCGTATCCACGGTGCTGACGCTGTTCTTTGTGCCGGCGCTGTATACCACCTTCGAAGAACGCTTCAAACGAGAACTGCGGAAGGAAGAAGTGTAGCGTTTTTGCCAGTGAAAGGCCTTTCAAAAGCGAGTCAACTGCGGCTCGCTTTTGTATTTAGGGATTGTCTTAACAGGAAAATGTTTTTGTACCAAACGAACCCCGTTACCTTAGGAAAATGCTGAAAATCTGAAAGGATGGAAGGGTGAAAAAGTGGGGGAAAACAGGGTGATTTCCTAAGCATTTTGTTCTTGGTAGCGTGGCAGACCTCTATCCCCCGGCCCCCGCCTTCGTCGAGGTCCGGGACCTTTCCCCATGAAATAGGGAAAGGGGAGCAGAAGAGTTGTGCGTCTCGGCGGACCTATGCGTCGCCGCGGCATGCGTCTGGGGAGTTCGCATGCCCGGCTACGGCAGGAGGATGCGGGGCGCTTTTCTGCTCCCACGCCCACTAGCCAGCACCCTCCCGCGTGCTGGATTTCGTACCCGCACCACGCGGGAGCGTGGTGCCGAGTGGGTGTGGGGGGGGGGCAGAAGCAGGGTTCTGTCCGCTCGCCCTAATATACACCGGGGTGGTAGGGGTTTACAAGAGATATTTGAACTAATGCGCAATTCCCGCAGACATGGGGTCTTGGATCCGGATCGGGATGGGCGGAATTGTTGATTTTGCGGATGGGAGAGGATGTGAGATTTGGGGGGAAATGGTGTGGGCGGGAGGCTGAGCCTCGGGAAGACAAAACCGCGCGATGAATCGCGCATCTACCGGGACCTATTTCAACAGCACCAGTTTGCGGATGGTAGAGGTGCCAGCGGTCTGGGCACGGACAAAGTAGACACCGGAAGCCAAAGACTTGCCATCGAAGGTGACAGCATGCTCTCCGGCATCAAAGCGATGTTCGGCAAGGGTGGTGACGAGACGCCCGGTGAGGTCAAAAACGCACAGGCGCACCTCGGCGGCATGGGAAAGCGAAAAGGAAATGCGGGTGGTGCTGTTAAAGGGGTTGGGAGAAATGGAAAGAGACGTTGCGGTGCGTGCGGTGGCATGGGGTTCAGGTGTGGCGTTGTAGGGTGGGAAGCCGTAGGTGTAGAGGCGGAGTTGCATGAAGGCTTCGCCTCGTTCGGCACCCTGAAACGTAAAGGCGAAACGATTGCTGTCCATATGAACTATGGAGAAGCTAGATCCGCCGAGGTTTGGGTCAATGCATGTGGGCTCTTGTCTCCACGAGCCATCAGCGTTTATGTATGCCCAATACAGTCCCGGGTCTCGATCCCACACCATGAGGCAATTTCCTGCCGAATCCGCTTTCAGGATCGGATAGTTACCGGAAGTGTGCTCCAACGTGCGCCACTCCTGAAGCACGAGATTCGAGTCCAAGCGCGCATAGGCCAGAGTTGCCGTGTCACATGCCACCAGGAAGTGAAAATTGTAATGGCTATCAATTGACATGCCGCCCATGCCCCAGTGGTTAACGGTACCCGCGAAGGGGTGAAACACGGTCTGGGAGGTGTCCTCGCCGAACCGTACCAGCAGAATTTCCGTGGAGACGCTGCTATACCCGTTGCGCATCGCCGCCCACATCGCGCCGTCGGGGCCGACGGCAACTTTGGGGTCTACTCCCAGTGTACGGCCGTCTATCGGACGATGCCATTGCAGGGTTTCCGCATCGGTGGTGAAGCGATAGTAGTAGAATGGAAGCACATTGCCGACCACGTGGATCGTGCTGTCCTGCATCCGCAGGGCCGCATCCATGTCCCAACTGGGTACGCCTGCATAGCCGCCGTCGGGTCCAAGCATTGCCGGAGGAAGAATCTCCTCCCCTTGCGTGCCCCGCTCGGTCAAATACAAAGCCCTATTGGGGGCATGAGCGTAGATCCAATCACCGAACACGCACCATGAGTGCGCGCCGTCCCCCAGCACACTGGTGTAAATCGGAAAGGCACCCGGTCCGGCAAAGCTGTTCACCCGCACCGTGTCCGTCAGAATGTGGCCGTAGAAATCGGTGCGCAGATAATACAGAGGACAATATTCGCCGTTGTTCCCAAAGCAACCGATGACATAGTGATGTAGGTTCCCCAGAGAATCGGCGACGGAGCCACACTGGCGAACCTCACCTGTCGGTAGAAAATGTGTCAATTGAAAAGACTGCCATTCCTGCGCAAAGGCCGTGCTGACCATCAGCAACAGCAAGACAACAAAAAGAGCCAGCGGCAGGAAGGGTCGCGAGGCTCGGAGGTGATGGGAGTGGTGATGTGTGCGCTGAAACATGGGGACCTCGGCTTGTGGGCAGACGGTTCAGCAGATGGGGATGCTGGTAATATAGGCGGGGGGAAGAGAAAGTCAAGGCTAAATGCCAAAAGGGTAAAAAGCCACCCCTATCCCCGGCCCTTTCCCCACTAAAGTAGGGAAAGGGAGAAGAAGACGTGCCGATGGGGGTGGGTGTCGGTCGGGTTGTGGGCTCGGTGCAGGTTAGTTTGTGATTCGGCTCAACCCGACTCGGCAAGCGCCTCAGGGCCGATGAGGTTGGGGATTCTGGACACCCTGCGGGGTCCAGAATGACAAATCATTGGGGGCGGGGTTGCGGGCGGGTTGTGCGGCGGTCATTCTTGGGCGGGTGTTGGGTGGCCGGACAGAGGCACCGGATAGGGATGCTGGGGGATTGCGGCTGTTGAGAGCTAATTGCACCGATTGATGTCTATTTCTGTTATCGGATCAAAGCCTAAATGCGGCATGAATTTAGATGTTGACAAGGCATATCATATTATATAACCTCTTGGTGGGCAGCGCTTCACAATTTCATGACAATCGAGTCTATTGACTTGCGTATACTTTAGTCCAAGTTGACAAAGGGATGCAGAACATGGTTATCGGAACGCGCGGCAGCGACCTGGCCAGATTTCAGGCCAATTGGGTTGCCGGACAGATCAAAGAGAAGCTGGGGATCACGCCGGAAGTGCGGATTATTTCCACGCAGGGCGACCGCGTGACCGACCGGCCCTTGCGGGAACTGGAAGGCCGTGGCTATTTCACCAAGGAGATCGAAGAAGCGCTCTTAAGCCGTGCGGTGGACGTGGCGGTGCACTCCTTTAAGGATATGCCGTCGAAAGCGCCGGACGGGCTGGCGGTGGCGGCGGTGACGGAGCGCGAAGATCCGGCGGATCTGCTGATTATGCGCCGCGACGCATACGATGAACACGCGGGAGAGATTCCGCTGCGTACAGACGCGGTGGTGGGCACCAGCGCAGTGCGGCGCGCAGCGCAATTGCGCGCGCTGCGTCCCGATGTTTCCAACAAGGATTTGCGCGGCAATGTGCCGACGCGCGTTTTGAAACTCGAGAATGGGCAATACGACGCGATTTTCCTGGCGTCGGCGGGCGTGCGCAGACTCGGCCTCGACCTTACCAAGTTTGTGGTGTGCCGGCTGGATCCGGGACGGTTTGTGCCGTCACCGGGACAGGGCGCACTGGCGATTCAGATGCGCGTGAACGATGCGCATTTGCCCGCCGTGCACAAGGCGCTGAACGAGAAGATGACCGAGATTGCCACGACGATTGAACGCGACGTGCAGCGGATGTTCGGCGGCGGATGCAGTCTGCCGCTGGGAGTGTTTGCGCGGATGGAAGACGGTTTCTGGCAGGCCTCGGGATTCTGGGAAAAAGAAAACCACGAAGCTCTGGCAGCGGACGTCAGCGGAGAATATCCGGCGGGTCTGGCCGAGCAACTTTACAACAGGTTAAAATGAAGCCCCGAGCCCTTATCACCCGCGAAGCCGAACGCGCGGCGGAATTGGTGCGCCTGCTGGAAGAAGCGGGAATGGACGCCCATGTCGAGCCGGTGACGCGCACGGTGTTTCTGCCGCACGACGATGAGGAGCTGCCCGCACTGGAGAGCTTCGACTGGCTGGTATTCACCAGCGCCAACGGGGTGAAGGGTTTCAACAATTGTTTTACCTTCAACGCGCTGCCGGCGACGCTGAAGACCGCGGTGGTGGGACCGGGAACGGCGCAGATGGTGGCGAAACTCTTCCGCGAGCCCGATTTTGTGGCGAAGCAGAATGACGCGGTAAGCCTGGCAGCGGAACTGCTGGAAGAAGATACGGAAATGGCGCAGCACGCGGTGCTCTGGCCGTGCGCGGCTCATGCGGGTTTTGAACTGGCGCTGCGTTTGAAAGACGCGGGCGCGAATGTGGTGCCGTGGCCGGTGTATGTGACCGAGCCGGTGCCGCAGGAAGAATTGCTGGAACGGTTGATCCGGCTGTGGCCGTGGGCGGTGGCGGTGTTTGCCGCACCCAGCGCCGTGGCCGCGTTTGCGAGTGCCTGGCCGACGCCGTGGGATTTTCCCTGCGTGGCCATTGGACAGGTGACTGCCAAGGCGCTGCACAAAGCCGGCGCAAAGAATGTGCGCGTCAGTCCGACTCCTCAGGCGGCTGACTTGCGCGATGCGATTTTAGAATCCATTAACTTGAGATAGCCATCATGAGTTCGACCCCCGACCGCGCGCAGACCTTCTCTTCCCCCGTGAATCCCTCGTCTATGCAGAATTCCTCCTTGACTGCATCGTCTTACCTGCGCGCGGCCCGGGGAGAGAAATTGGCGGTGCCGCCTGTGTGGCTGATGCGCCAGGCCGGCCGCTATTTGCCGGAGTACCTTGAACTGCGGGCCAAGCACGAGTTCCTTGAGGTGTGCAATGTGCCCGAGCTGGCCGCCGAAGCCACGCTGCAGCCGATTCGCAGATTCCATTTCGATGCGGCGATTCTGTTCAGCGATATTCTGGTGCCGCTGGTGCCGATGGGTGTGGATCTTTCCTTCGGCAAAGGGCATGGGCCGCAGATTGCCAACCCGATGCGCTCGCGAGACGATATCCTGAAGCTGCGGGAGATCGAACCGCAGGAGAGTCTCGACAATGTGCTGGAGGCGATTCGGATGATCCGCGCGGCGCTGCCCAAAGAGGTTGCGCTGATCGGCTTCTGCGGCGCGCCGTTCACGCTCAGCGCCTATATGATTGAAGGCGGCAAGCCGGATCCATTCGCCAATCTGAAACGGATGATGTACGCCGACCGTTCGAGTTTCGATCTGCTGCTGGACAAGCTGGCGACGATGGTAGCATCTTATCTGACGGCGATGGTGGAAGCGGGCGCGGATGCGATTCAGCTCTTCGATACGTGGTCGGGCATTCTGCCCCAGTGGGAATTCCGCGCCGTGAACCTGCCGGTGCTGCAAAAGATATTTTCCGCATTGAAGCCGCTGAATGTGCCGCTGACCTATTTCGTTCACGGCGGCGCGCATTTGGTGGGAGCAATGAAGGACACCGGCTGCACGGTGGCGAGCCTCGACTGGAGAGTCTCACTGCCTGAGGCGCGGCGGATTCTGGGAGACAAGATCGCCTTGCAGGGAAACCTGGATGCGACGGTTCTGCTGGCCGATGAGGCGACGATCCGCCGCGAGACACGCCGCGTGAAGCAGGAAGGCAGCACGGGCGGGCACATTTTCAATCTCGGGCACGGCATTTTGCCGATCACCCCGATTGCTTCCGTGGAGATCATGCTGGATGAACTGCGCAAAGCCTGATATGGATACGAAACGACTGCTGCGGGAACTTCCCGAAGAGAAAATATTCGAACTGGTGGAACGGCTGGACGTGCGCGGACCGCGCTATACGTCCTATCCCACGGTGCCGGTGTGGAAGAGCGATTTCCCGGTAAAGCCGTTTGTGGAATCGCTGCGGCGCATGGCGGCGGAGAAGGACCCGATTGCCGTGTATGTGCATCTGCCGTTCTGCAAAAGCCGCTGCCTGTACTGCGGCTGTAACTCGTGCATCTCGAGCGATGAACCGCGCATCCGCCGCTACGTAACCGCGCTGACCACCGAGATCGAGCGCGTGAGCGGTTTCTTTCAGGGAAAGGTCAAGCACGGGCAACTGCATCTGGGCGGTGGGACGCCGACGCACATCCCTCCCACCCTGCTGGCCTGGGTGCTGGACTATTTGATTGAACGGATTCCGGCGACGGCCCATGCGGAGCATTCGGTGGAGGTGGATCCACGCGTGACCACGGATGAGCATCTGGACCTCCTGGCCGAGCGCGGCTTCCGCAGAATCTCGGTGGGCTTGCAGGATCTGAATGCCGACGTGCAGTTTGCCATCCGGCGCGAGTATACGCTCGATCAGCTCAAGGAGTTTATCGCGCGCTCGCGCAGGGCGGGCTTCACCAGCGTCAACATCGATCTGATTTACGGCCTGCCGCTGCAAACGCGCGCGAGCTGGATCAAGACCCTCGAAGAGGTGGTGAAGCTGCGGCCCGACCGCATTGCGTCCTTCGGGTATGCGCATCTTCCGGAGAAGATTAAGCACCAGCGGGCGATTAAGGATGAAGATCTGCCGCCGGCGCGTGACCGCCTCGGGATGCTGCTCGATGCCAATCATTTCTTCACCGATCATGGCTATGAAGCGGTGGGGATGGACCACTTCGCGCTGCCCGGCGACGAACTGGCCATGGCGCGGCGCGGGTCGCGGCTGTGGAGAAACTTCATGGGCTACACCACAAGCCGCGGCATGGAATTGCTGGGGTTTGGGTGCTCAGCCATCAGTGAATTCCGCGATCTGTTTGTGCAGAACCTGTCGCAGCCCGAAGCGTACGCCGACGCGATTGCCATCGGCACGTGGGCGGTGCAGCGCGGGCACAAGCTGGATGAAGAGGACCGGCTGCGCAAGCAGATTATCAATCATCTGATGTGCAACCTCGAGATTGACGTTCCGGACGAAGCACATGCGACGGGCAACGGACTGGTGCAGTCGCTGGAAGGCGCGCTGGAGTCTCTCAAACAGTACGAGGCAGACGGGCTGCTGGTGAGCCGCAACGGCGGATTTACGATTACGGATCTGGGTCAGCTTTTTGTGCGCAATCTGGCGATGCCCTTCGACCGCTATCTGGAAGGCCAGACCGATGTCAAATTCTCACGGACGGTGTAGATAGTGAAAGCGGCGCTCTTACTGGTCAACATGGGTGGACCGAACAGCCTCGATCAGGTGCGCGGGTATTTGCGGGCGATCTTCCGCGATCCGGCGATTCTGCCCGTGCCTTCACTGCTGCGCGCGCCGCTGGCGTCGCTGATTTCCTCGCGGCGAACGGGCGCGGTGGAAGAGCGCTACCGGCTGATCGGCGGCCACTCTCCCCTGCTCCACTGGACGGAGAGACTGCGTACGGAGATCGCGTCGGTGTTGCCGGGCAACGGGTCGCGTCCCGCCGTGGCCTATGCCTTCCGCTATGCCGCGCCGCTGATTGGTGAGGCGTTTGCGGCACTCAAGCGTGACGGGGTGGAACATGTCACCGTGCTGCCGTTGTTCCCCCATTATACGGGAGCGATGAGCGGTTCCGTTTTGACGGAAGCCAAACGCGCGGCGGAAAAGTACTCGATGACATGGAACGCGGTGGACGCGTGGGGCCTGCAGGACGACGTCTTGGATTTGTGGGCGCGGTATCTGGCACGGTCACTGGACATTGCGGGGGACGGCGCGAGGGTGCTGTTTGTGGCGCACGGAATTCCGCTGCGCAGCGTGCGGCGCGGTGACGAATATCCCGATCACGTGGCGGAGACGGCGAAGAAACTGGCGGCCACGCTGCCGGACGGCACGGAATGGTCGCTGGCCTATCAGAGCAAAGTCGGCCCCGTGGAATGGACGGGACCGTATATCGAGCATGAGATTGAACGGCTGGCAGCGTCTCCCGCGCCGCTGGTGCTGATGCCGCTCAGCTTTGCGGCGGACTGCCTCGAGACGCTGTATGATCTGGATCATATTGCCATGGAGCGGGCGCGGGCAGCGGGAGTGGAGAGTGTGGTCAGGGTGCGTGTCTTCAATGACGATCCTTCTTTTGCGCGCATTCTGGCGAAGCTGGTGACGGAGGAGTACCATGTCGGCTGACGCGAAATCGGCACCACGGATTATTGTGATCGGCGGAGGGATTGCCGGACTGGCGACGGCCTATCTGCTGCAGGAACTGGGACGCGAAAACGGCAAGAGCGTGCAGATTACGGTGCTGGAGGCGCTGGATGTTGCCGGCGGCTCGACACGCACCGATCTTGATTCCGGTTTTACGTGCGAATGGGGCCCGAACGGATTTCTGGACAACGAACCGGCAACGCTGGAGCTGGTGAAGAGGCTGAACCTGACCGATGATCTGGTGCGCGCCGATGAGAGCGCGAGCAAGCGCTTCATCTATTACGGCGGTAAGATGCGCGAAGTGCCGGTCAAGCCGCCCGCGTTTCTAACGTCGAACATTCTGCCCTTCGGCGCGAAGCTGCGGATTGCGATGGAGCTGTTTGTTCCCGCCAAGCGCAACGGGCACGAGGAGACGGTGCATTCCTTCGGCGTGCGCCGCCTGGGGCGGACATTTGCGGATTTTCTGCTCGACCCCATGGTGTCGGGCATTTTTGCGGGGAACACCAAAGAGCTGTCGCTTCCGGCGGTGTTTCCCAAGATGGTGGAGATGGAACGCGACTATGGCGGCCTGTTCCGCGCGATGATTGCCAAGGGGCGTGAAGCAAAGAAAACCGGCAAAGTGTCCGGTGGCCCGGCGGGAGCAAATGCGGTGCTGCATACGTTCAAACGGGGAATGGGCGAATTGACGGAGACGCTGTTGCGAGCGCTGAACGCGACGATTCGAACATCCACACCCGCTGAGGCCATCGAACTCAAGAATAACGTGTGGACCGTGAAGGTTAGCGGCGAGGTTCTGGAAGCCGATGCGGTGATTATGGCCTGCCCTTCCTATGCGGCGGCGGACATGATTCGCGGTCTGTCGCCGAAGGCCGCCGATGCAATTGGGCAGATTCCGTTTGCGCCGGTGGAGGTGGTTTGCCACGGACATCGCGCAGAAGATCTGGGGCACTCGCTGCATGGATTCGGCGTGCTGATTCCGCGCTCGGAAGGCGTGCGGTCACTGGGGACACTGTGGAGCGATTCGATCTTTCCCGGTCAGGCGCCCAAAGGTGTCAAGCTGCTGCGGACCTTGATCGGCGGCGCGCATGACCCGGGCGTGACCCAAATGTCCACATCAGAGATCGAGCGCACGGCGGAGCAGGATCATCAGACGCTGTACCACGTGAAGAATCCGCCGGTATTCCGCAAGGTGATCCGCCACGAAAAGGGAATCGCGCAGTATACGATTGGACATCCGGCGCGGGTGGCGGCGATTGATGCCTTGGAGCGCGAGACGCGCGGATTGTATTTTACCGGCGCGTCTTATCGCGGCGTGTCGATTAACGGCTGTGTGAAAGATGCCTTCCGTGTGGCGCGGAACTTCTGGGACAACTGGAGACCCCAAGCATGATCTTGCTGGCCTATGCCCTGCTTCCGGCGCTGATGCTGCTGGTATACGGCGGGCTGCTCTCCACCTATATTCACATGGCCTACGCGCCCGACCGCAAGATCGAGACCGGAGCATCGCACACGGGGATGGCGGCACTTGCGGTGTATGCGGCGTGGATGGCGCTGATTACGATTGACCAGAGGCAGCTTCCGATTGCCAACGGCGGGCAGATGGCGGCGTTTCTGGGCTTTTTGATTTGGGCGGATCAGACCTACGTGCAGATTCGCATCCGGCAGCGCATGCTCACACTGCTGCCGATTGCCGCGGTAGCAGGGTTGATTCTGGTGGCGATTGTCTCGGGCGTGCGTCCGCAGGTGATGCCGAAGGTGGCGCTGGGGCCGTGGATGGCCTTTCATGTGACGCTGTCGCTGGCCGGAGTGGCGATGCTGCTGGGAAGCGGAGTGTACGGCGCGGGATATTTGATTCTGCACAAGCAGATGAAGCAGCGGCAGTTCGGGCACGTGTTCTCGCGGCTGCCTTCGATGGAAGAGATCAACCGGCTGCGCTCGATGGCTGTGTACCTGGGATGGATGCTGATTACGGCGAGTCTCGCATCCTCCGCGATCTGGATGGCGCTCAATCGCACGCCGCAGGGGATCATCCGCTCGCACCTCGCGGAAATGACGTTTCTGTGGCTGGTGGTGTCGGCGCTGGCAATTCTGGAGAAGCGGCGGCTGCTCAGTCAACGTAAATTGGCGATGACGACCGTAGGATTTGCGACGGTGGCGTTTATCCTGATTATCTGGACTATGATTGCCATGTATACGAGGGCCGCGTCATGAAACTGGAAATGATCGGCCTCAGTCATAAGACGTCGACGGTGGAGACACGGCAGCGGGCGGCGATCGGTCCGGAGCGGATCGCCCGCGTGGCCGAGGAGTTGCTGGCAATGGACCACATGGAAGGCGTGGTGATCGTGTCCACCTGCAATCGCGTCGAGCTTTACCTTTCACCGCAAGTGCACACTCCGCCCTCGGCACTGCGGGATGTTTTCCAGCGAATATGCAATCTGACGGCGGAAGAGGCGGCGGCAACCTATTACCACCGCGACCATGCGGCGGTGATGCATCTGTTTCGCGTGGCGTCGGGATTGGATTCGCAGATGCTGGGGGAAGTGCAGATTCTGGGGCAGGTGAAGACGTCCTATCACGACGCGCTGGAACTGGCCTGTACCAACTCGGTGCTGAATACGCTGTTTCTGCGCGCGATTGAATGCGGTAAACTGGTGCGGCATCGCACGGCGATTTCGCAGGGCGCGGTATCGGTGGCGTACGCGGCGGTGGATGTGGCGCAGCGGGTGTTCGGCAATCTGACGAAGCACAAGATTTTGCTGGTGGGCGCGGGAGATACAATCCGGCTGGCGTCGAAATACCTTGCCGACGGCGGCGCTGTGCAATGGCGGATCAGCAACCGGACCAAAGCGAACGCAAAGGTTCTGGCCGATGAAGTGGGCGCGCAGGTGGTGGATTTTCCGCCGAGCGCGGATGATATTGCCTGGGCGGATGTGGTGGTCTCGGCGACCAGTTCTCCGGTACCGGTGGTGACGGCGGCCACGGCGAAGAAGGCGCTGGAACAGCGGCGTGATCCTTCGCTGCTCCTGGATCTGGCCATGCCGTGCGACATCGAGGCGAGCCTGAAGAATCTTGACAACGTTTACCTGTATACGGTAGACGATTTCAAAGAAATCGTAGCGGCGAACCTGAAGGCGCGTGAAAAGGAAGCGCAGCGGGCGGAGAAGCTGGTGGAGAAAGAAGTGGAGCGCTTCGTCGAATGGTACCGCGAGAACCGCGTGGCGCCGACGATTCAGCAGCTTCAGGAGGTGCTGGAGAGCATCCGCAGCAGCGAAGTGCAGAACAGTGTGAAGCGCTTCACGCCGGAGAATCACGCGCAGGTAGACGAGTTTTCCAAGAGCCTGATGCGCAAGGTAACGAGCCTGATTATCGCGAATATGAAACGGGCCAGCATGGACAAGAATGATTTGAGCCTGGCCCGGGCCGTGGCGCAGGCCTTTGCCTCGCCGAAGAGTGATGTGAACGACGTTTTAGAGAAACTGGACCATGAGCTTTCCCACTGACCGCCCACGCAGATTGCGGCGCACCGAAACCCTGAGGCGGCTTGTGCAGGAGACGCATTTACATGCGGACGACCTGGTGCAGCCGTTGTTTGTTGTTCCCGGCGAGAAAGTCAAGACCGAAATCAGCAGCATGCCGGGGCAGTACCATCTGTCGGTGGATCAGGCCGCGGAAGAGGCGCTGCGGATTCGCGATGCCGGAGTGCCGGGGATTATTCTGTTCGGTCTGCCGCAGTACAAGGATGAGATCGGCAGCACGGCCTACGACGACAACGGCGAAGTGCAGCGGGCCGTGCGCGCCATCAAGCACGCCGCGCCGGATTTGCTGGTGATGACGGACGTCTGCCTGTGCGAATATACGAGCCACGGACACTGCGGAGTGATTTCGCACCAGACCGTAGCCAATGACCCGACACTGGATTTGCTGGGCAAAACGGCGCTCAGTCATGCGCGCGCGGGCGCGGATATCGTGGCTCCATCGGACATGATGGATGGACGGGTGCGCGCCATTCGAGAGGCACTGGACTCGGAAGGCTTTGACGAGATTGCGATTCTTTCATATGCCGTAAAGTATGCATCGGCGTATTACGGGCCGTTCCGCGCGGCGGCGGACAGCGCGCCGCAGTTCGGCGACCGGCGCGGCTACCAGATGGATCCGGCCAATGTGCTGGAAGCGTTGCGCGAGGCGGAACTGGACCTGGCCGAGGGCGCGGACATGATCATGGTCAAGCCGGGTATTGCCTACCTCGACGTGCTGTCGCTGGTGAAGAAGACCTTCAACCGTGTGACGGCGGCATACCAGGTATCGGGCGAATATGCGATGATCGAGGCCGCGGCGCAGCGGGGTTGGATCGACCGCCAGCGGATTATTCTGGAAACACTCTTGTCATTCAAGCGCGCGGGCGCGGATTTCATATTGACGTATCACGCGTCCGAAGTGGCGACGTGGCTTAAGGGATAACTTATGCCGCTCTGGCTGGTCGCAACCATCGTTTTCTTTCTGAATATTCCATTCGGCGTGTGGCGGTCCAAGGTCCGCAAGTTCTCTCTGCAATGGATTCTGGCGATTCATCTGCCGGTGCCGATGATCATTGCCCTGCGGATGTACAGCGGGCTGGGATTTCAGTTGTACACCTTTCCGATCATGATCGGCGCGTTTTTTTTCGGCCAATTCGCCGGCAGCAGGTCGAGCATTTTGCTCAGCCAGCGCACTCATCCGTAACTTGCCCTCACGCAACAGACTTTTTCTCCTATGAACCAATCCGAATCCCTCTTCGAACGCGCCAAGCGCGTTCTTCCCGGCGGTGTCAATTCCCCGGTACGCGCCTTTAAGGGCGTGGGTGGCACGCCGGTCTTCATCACCTCCGCCGAAGGCTGTACGCTGACCGGCGCGGACGGCGAGCATTATATCGACTACATCGGATCGTGGGGACCGATGATTGCCGGTCACGCGCATCCGCACGTGACAAAAGCCATCGAGCGCGCCGCACGGCGCGGAACGAGTTTCGGAACTCCGTCACCGGCGGAAGTGGAACTGGCCGAAGAGATCATTCGCCGCGTGCCGTCCGTGGAGAAGGTGCGGATGGTGAACTCGGGCACCGAGGCCACGATGAGTGCGATCCGGCTGGCGCGCGCGGCGACGAAGCGGGATGTGATTATCAAGTTCGCCGGAGATTATCACGGGCATGCGGACTATTTTTTGATCAAGGCCGGAAGCGGCGTGGCAACGCTGGGTTTGCCCAACAGTCCCGGCGTGACCAGGGGCGCGGCAGCGGACACGCGCAATGCGCGCTACAATGACCTGGCGTCGGTGGAAGCCATCTTCAAGGCTGAACCGGGCAAGATAGCCGCGGTGATTGTGGAACCGGTGGCGGGAAACATGGGCGTCGTGCCGCCGGCGAAAGGATTTCTTGAGGGCTTGCGCACGCTGTGCGATGCGCACGGCGCGCTGCTGGTGTTCGACGAGGTGATGACGGGATTTCGGGTGCACAAGGCGGGAGCACAGGGGCTGTACGGCATTCGGCCCGACCTCTCGACCTTCGGCAAGGTGATTGGAGGCGGGCTTCCGGTGGGAGCGTACGGCGGTCGCGCGGACCTGATGAGCATGATTGCGCCGGAAGGTCCCGTCTATCAGGCGGGCACACTGTCGGGAAATCCGCTGGCGATGGCGGCGGGACTGGCAACGCTGGAACTGCTGGATGATGACGCCTATGTCCGGCTGGAGCGCACCTCCGCCCTGCTCGAAGATGGACTGCGCCGGGTTTGCCGCGAGGCGGGTATTCCCGCCGCGATTCAGCGAGTCGGCTCGATGCTGACGCTGTTCTTCTCGCCACAACCGGTGGTGAATGCGGATGATGCTTCAGACGCGGATCACGCGCGGTTCGCCCAGTTCTTCACGCGGATGCTGAAGAGCGGCGTACACCTGCCGCCCAGCGGCTATGAAGCATGGTTTGTGTCACTGGCACACGATGAGCATGCGGTGCAGAAGACGGTGGATGCGGCAAGGAAAGCGCTCGTCTAAAAGCCAAAATCTCAAAAATCCAAAAAGCGAAAAGGGTCGGACGGATGTCTGACCCTTTTCTTGTCGTTGATTTTCGAGCGGGTAACCTACGGGCACACAGGGATAGTGGCCATGTGGGTGTGCTCGTGGAGTTCGGCGAAGGCTTCATCGAGGGTGGCACCGCTGACACATTCGAAATGTTCGCCGCGTTTGGCTTCGGCGATCCATGTCAGTTTCCACTTCACATCCCAGCCTTTGCTCTCCAGATCGTGAACGATATTCTCCCATTCGCGGCCACACTCACAGCGCAGCGAAGCGATGGCTTGAAAGGTAGCCTTGATCAGTTCGAGGTCGAGGCCCGTCGGCATCATCCCGTCGGGCAAGGGGATTTCGATAGTGTTTGCGGTGGCCATGATGGGAAACCTTTCACATGAAGTGAGATAGCGACAACATCATCCGCAGGCAGCGCGCGGGGTAAGGACACCCCGCGCGGCGAGGCGCTCGCTACAGGCCGTACTTTTCGATGATCTGGTTTTTGTTTTTGCCGAGGATGTCGTACTTGGCGCCGATCTTGGTGAAGGCGGCGATGGCTTTGTCCAGATGAGCCTTGTCATGGGCGGCGGAGAGCTGAGTGCGAATGCGCGCCTGGCCCTTGGCCACCACGGGGAAGAAGAAACCGACGACGTAGATGCCTTCGGCGAACAGATCGCGGGCCACATCCTGCGCCAGCTTGGCATTGTAGAGCATCACAGGGACAATGGGGCTTTCACCCTGCTTGATGTCGAAACCGGCATCGGTGAGCAGTTTGCGCCAGTAGTTGGTGTTCCACTCCAGCTTGTCGCGGCGGGCGGTATCGGTGAAGATCAGATCCATTACCTTGAGCGTGCCGGAGACGATGACCGGCGCGACGGTGTTGGAGAACAGATAGGGACGCGCCTTCTGACGGCACATGGCCACGATCTCTTTACGGCCGGAAACGCAGCCGCCGGATGCGCCGCCCAGCGCCTTGCCGAAGGTGGTGGTGATGATGTCGATTTTGCCGAACACACCGCAGTGCTCATGCACGCCGCGTCCGGTCTTGCCGATGAAGCCCGAGGAATGCGATTCGTCGGTGAACACCATGGCATTGTACTTTTCACCCAGTTCGACGATCTTATCCATCTTGGCAAGGTCGCCGTCCATGGAGAACACGCCGTCGGTGATGATCAGGCGATTGCGCTTGTCCTGATGCTCCTGCAGCTTCTCTTCGAGGTGGCCCATGTCGGAATGCTTGTAGGTATCCTGCATGGCCTTGCAGAGACGCATGCCGTCGACGATGGACGCATGGACAAGGCGGTCGGAGATCATCACGTCCTGATCGGTAAGCACGGCTTCGAACACGCCGGCGTTGGCATCCATGCAGGACGGGAACAGAATGGTGTCTTCGGTGCCGAGAAATTCGGTGATCTTGTTTTCGAGCTGACGGTGAATGTCCTGCGTGCCGCAGATAAAGCGCACGGACGACATGCCGTAGCCGCGATAATCGAGGCCCGCGTGGGCGGCCTTGATGACCTCGGGATGACTGGACAGGCCGAGGTAGTTATTGGCGCAGAGATTGATGACGTGCTTGGGAGACGCGCCGGACGGGAATTCCACTTCGATCTCGGCGCCCTGCGGCGCGTGGATGAAGCGTTCTTCTTTGAACAGACCGGCGTCTTTCATCCCGGCCAGTTCTTTTTGATAGGTTTCGCGAACGTTACCAGCGTATGCCATAGGAAGAATTCCTTGTTGCAATGACCTTGGAGACCGCGAGGAGTCTCCTACTTGGGATAACCTACAGTTTGCCCGAGCAGCACTTTCTGCTCCGGGTGCAGATTCAGCGTCTTGGCAATGGCATCGCGGTCCACATAACCGCGAACCACGCAGTTCAAACCTTCGGACGCGCAAAACAGGTAGACATTTTCGGCAATAAACCCGCAGTCTGCCGCGGCGTAGAAGGCCTTGTCGGCGTCGGAGGATGTTTTGCCCATTTTGGATTGATCGGCCACATAGACAAGACTTAGCGGCGCGGTGGCCACGAAGTCCTGTTTTCCGGCGGCAGCACGATGATCACCGGACAGCACCGGTTTCAGCGCGTGGGGTTTGGCATCGTAGAGAAAGACGCCTTCGGCGGTGAACACATAGATGTCGATTTCCTGCTGGTTCATCGCGGAGGGCGCGGTGCGGTGATCGTTGTCCGCACGGCTAATACCCCATGCGGCCCAGAGCAAATTGGAGAGGGCGGCCTGCGGCAGCGCATCACTTTTGAATTCGCGCGCCGTGTGCCGTTCTTTCAGCACCTGCATGAGCGGCTTGCCGCCGTCGGTGACGGGTTTAGGCAGCGTGACGGTGGCCGGATCCGCCGCCAGAAGTGCAGCCGCAAGCGACAGGGTTGCCGCAGCGGCTATCAGAATGTGCTTACGCATGGGGCTTAGGCGGGTTTGCGGAATTTGGCGACGACGACGGCAATGCTGTTCACACTGTCGAAAGCTTCGGGGCTGGCATCGGTGTCGGGAATCTGAATGCTGTACTTCTTTTCGAGAAAGCGCTTGAGGGAGACCATCGAGAACGAATCCACGATGCCGCCGGTAATCAACGGAGTGGTATCGGTGATCACCCGGTCATCACCATCTTCGAGGTATTCACGGGTGACGTATTCGCGGATCATCTTCTTGACTTCATCCATGGAAAGGGACTCCTGAGGGGGTTGAAAATGCGGAAGTGAGAATTGGAAATTTTGAAATAGCAAAGGAAAGGGCTGCGACGACCGGACTCTGATCCCTAGCGGCGGCCTCTGGCCGTCAGCCCGGAGGGCAGAAGACACCGGGTGTTCAGCACGCGAAGCGTGCCGGCAGGTATTTGTTGAGGGGCAGACCTCTATCCCCGGCCCCTTTCCCCATAGAATGGAGAAAGGGGGGCAGAGAAATCAGAAATGGAAATTCATACTCAGCCCCGCGCCGTTTTCGGCGGTGTAGGGGGCAAGATCGGTGGACTTGATAAAGGCGGCGTGGTGCTGGCCGTTGGGGTCAACCAACACGGTGCGGGAGCGGGCATCAATCACCTTGGCCAGAGTGTAGCCGACGGAAATTCCCAGCGGATAATCACTGGCCCAGTGCACACCATTATTCAGCATGGCGTACATCAGCGCGCTCATCAGGGTGTAGCCGACGGGGCGAATCCATTTTTTTTCGGGATAGTTGTCGGCAAGCACCGTCACCGTGGCCATGGCCGTGGCAATGTGGCCGCTGGGCATGGCGTCATAATTGGGAACGTGCCGTTGATACTTGGCGGGACTGGGAAACAGCCGCCACTTGCCGCCGGGAGCCGTCGCCACCTGCGCGCTCTCCCGGCCAAAACTGTGCTTGAGAATCTGGATCGCCGCGCCCGTGCAGAGAATCGCTTCGATGCACTGGGTTCCGGTTTGAAGGGCGCGGTCATCTTTGGCAATCTTGCCATAACCCCACAGGCCGACGGCAATGCCGCTGTGCACGATGCCGTCACCCAAAAAATACATCCCGGATTCAAGATCCTGCGGGAAGTTCAGCGGAGTATCCACCGGCCTGCCGCCGAGCTTCAGACTCCACTTGATTACCGGCTTCTGCTTGTTGGTGTGCTTAAGGCCCCACATGTCACCGAGATGCTTGGCATAATCGGTAATCTGCTGGTCACGGTCCACCAAAAACGCCGTGGCGATGACCATCGCGCCGATGTACGGAATATTCTGCTTGGTGAACGTGGTCTTGAAATAACCGCCGAAATCCTTCACCGGAAAGGTATAGTAGCGGGACTTGGGAGGCTGCTCATACAGAAAATCGACACCCGGCTTGACATGGTAGACCATCATAGCCGCGCGGCGAACCGAATCCGGAGCCACTTTGCAGGAATCACACGGCTTGGCCACCGCCAGCAACGGCAGCAGCAACGCCAGCAGGAATACGAAAATCAAACAGCGAGCACCCATCAAACGGCTCACCGGTTCGCCAAATTGCCCTAAAGCCCGGCGAGTTACTACGGTCATCATCATTCAAAAATCCTGTAGGAAGGTATGGAGACTGCCTGAATTTAGCAATTTGACAGACCATCTCCAAACCCCCAACGCTGTGCGTTGGATCACAAAGCCGCCTGCGGCGGAGGGACAGCGCGGGAATACCGCGCGGTCCCTGAAGTGGGCATGGAATCGGCCGTAGGGGCACGATCCGCAGAGCGAGATCTCGGCTTCGCCGGACATGTCGTGCCCGTCCACCCGCAGCAGACCCATAGAGCAGCTACCCGTTCTTCGCCGCTTCCCGCTGCGCTTCCCACTCGAGGAGGGAATGAAGCACATCTTTATCCACCACCTTCTCGAACTGTTCCGGGTGAGCCTTGACGTCCTTCATCTTCTGGTCCCACTCGGCCAGTGAGGTGCCGTTTTTGGCGCAGGCTTCGGCGATGCGGCGTTCATAGTAGGTGGCCCAGGTCTCATTGGACTGATGATCCCAGTTCGCCTGTACATTCTCATAGATCGTAGCGGCCACATCGGCGAATTTCTGATCGGTAATTTTCTTGCCGCAACCGGACAGTACAAAGCAGATACTCAGCGCGAGCGTCAGAGCCGCCAGGGAAGTCTTCATCGGCTGTCCCCCAAGGTTAGGAATCCATCTTGATCGTGACAAGTGTCAGCAAATGTTTCAAATCGGCGGGCTTGGAACATTCCACATAGAAGCCGCGGCCTTCGGCATAAGGCCGCGCGGCTTCCATGGAATCCATAATACGTTTGGGAAGTTTGCTCTGCCGCATCACCTCCACCGCCTTCTCCCCCAGCACGAAGGCCACGGTGAAGTGGTCATTCCCCGGAAAGAGATAACAGACCGTGCGCGTCTTCTTCTTGGACACCATCATCCAGCCGGTCTTGCCGTGTTTCCACTCTTCAGAGAGCGGCGCACAGTGCTCGCGGATGTGATTCAGGAAATCCGTCCACAGCGCCGCGGCGGGGCCGAGGGCACCTGCCAAGTCCTTTTCGGAGGGCTTCTTCGTTTTATCGGGGAAGGCGTTTTGAGGTAATGTGGGCATTGGTCTTGGTCACTCCAATGACTTGAAGGAACCCCCTTCTTATTCCCCCTTTTTCAAAGGGGGAAGGATCAGAGTCTCCCCCGGTTACGGGGGATCAAGGGGGCTCGGATCTCCCCCCTTAGAATAAGGGGGGATAAAAGGGGGTATCGGGAACTGCTTATTTACGTTGACTCTCGATAATCGCGGCGAGTTCGGAACAGATCTCCTCGAGATTATGGCACACTTGATAATTCGTGAATCGCCTTACGGTCAACCCACATGTTCGCAGATAATCGTCACGCACGAGGTCATGCGAGCGAGCGTCGTCCGTGTCGTGCGAGCCTCCATCCACCTCAATGACCAAGGCCAGATCTGGCGAATAGAAATCTGCAATGTACGATCCAATGGGGTATTGCCTGCGAAACTTAACACCTGTCTGGTAAGCCCGCAGCGTTCTCCAAAGAATCTTCTCGGGCTTTGTCGAGCCCTTGCGGAGGACCCGGGCTCGCTCACGAGTTTCTTCGGTCACTGGATTACGATTGAGAGTCCGCATGGCACTGATCTCCCTAAGAAGCAGAACCCCCTTCTTATTCCCCCTTTTTCAAAGGGGGAAGGCTCCGAGTCTCCCCCGCTTTAGCGGGGGGACTAAGGGGGTCGGGTCTCCCCCCTTAGAATAAGGGGGGACTAAGGGGGGTACTCTTCTCAATCTATTCATTCATCAGCGTGGAAATATCTCCCACGGGCTCGCCGAACTCCTGGCAGCGGAGGATGCGGCGGATGATTTTGCCGCTGCGGGTTTTGGGCAGCGACTCGACGAATTCGATTTCCTGCGGCATGGCCAGCGGGGACAGGCGCTTGCGGATGTGGTTCATGATCTCCAGTTCGAGATCGTCCCCCGCTTCATAGCCGGGCTTCAGGGCCACAAAGGCCTTGACCACTTCCATGTTCACCTTGTCCGGCTTGGCCACCGCGGCGGATTCGGCCACGGCGGGATGCTCAAGCAGCGCCGATTCAATTTCAAACGGGCCGACCAAATGGCCGCCGGTGTTAATCACATCGTCATCGCGTCCCACAAACCAGAAGTAGCCTTCGGAATCGATGCTGGCGCGGTCACCGCAGAGGAACCAGCCGTTCTTGAACTTGCCTGCATAACCGGTAGGATTGTTGTAGTAGCCGCGAATCATGGACGGCCAGCCGGGCTTGAGGGCGATGAGGCCCACATTGCCGGGATGGTCATAGGGTTCATAGGTCTGGGGATTGAGCACCGTGCCTGTGATGCCGGGGAACGGCTTGCCCATAGAGCCGGGCTTAACCTTCATGCCGGGGAAATTGGTGATCATGATGCTGCCGGTCTCGGTCTGCCAGAAGGTGTCATGGAACGGCTTGCCGAAGGCTTCAATGGACCAGAGTACGGCTTCGGCATTCAGTGGCTCGCCGACGCTGGCCAGATGGCGCAGGCAGGAAAGATCGAACTTGCGGACGACGTCGGTGCCTTCACGCATCAGCAGGCGGATAGCCGTAGGTGCGGAATACCAGACCGAAATCTTGTGCTTCTCGATCAGGCGGTACCAGCGCTCAGTGTTGAAGCCGGAATCGAGCACCACCTGCGTGATGCCGTTGGACCACGGGCCGATGATTCCATAAGAGGTGCCGGTGACCCAGCCCGGATCGGCATTGCACCAGTAGATGTCATCGGGCTTAAGGTCGAGCACCCACTTGGAGGTGAGGTACTGGGAGATCAGGGAATAGTGGACATGCTGCGCGCCCTTGGGCTGGCCGGTGGTGCCGGAGGTGTAATGCAGCACCGAGGGAGTTTCCGCGCTGGAGGGGAAGCAGTCATAATCCGTGACGCGCTCCATGCCTTCCATATCCATCGCCACTTCGCGCTCTTTTAAGGGCATGTCGGCGGCATCCACAACGATGATGTGCCGCAAATTGGGCAGCGTGCCGAGGATCTTGCGCACCTTGGTGACATGCTTCTTCTGGGTGATGATGGCGGTGGTGCCGGCGTTGTTGAGGCGCGTCCAAAGCGATTCATCGCCGAAGGCCGAGAACAGGGGCTGCACGATGGCGCCCATTTTTAACACACCTAAGAAGCCGATATACAGTTCCGGGACGCGGTCCATAAACAGGCAGACGCGTTCGCCGGGGTGAATCCCCAGCTTGCCCAGATAGGTGGCGATGGTGTTGGAGAGGATCCGCACGTCGTCATAGGTGAAGCGTTTTTCCGTGCCGGAGTGATCTTCCCAGATGAGGGCGAGCTTGTCCGCAAAGCCGTTGTTGCAGATGCGGTCGCTGCAATGCCAGCCGATATTGATCGAATCGCCGGTCTGGAAGCCCAGTTCTTCTTCGGCGATGGACCAGTCGAAGTTCTCCAGGCGCGTTTCATAGGAACCGATGTTACTCATGCCCTTACCTCGTTTAGGGAGCCAGGATGGGAAGATTTTCACAAAATGTGGGAAGAAATTCACATGACGAGGAAGTCCCGATGGCAAAACGGACTTCCTCCTCCTATACAGAAAGATACGATCCTTTGTCAAAACTGTCAAGCGCTCATGATAACTTATTCACGATTATCCATAGCCGTAAATCGGCATAATCAGGGAGGATAGAGAATAGGAGAGCGGGTGGTAAAAATAGATTAGAGGGACCTTGGATGCCTTCACCAAGCACGGCATTTTGATCCGAAGCCTTGACAATGTGCAATGGTTTTTCTATGTTCTATTCAAAGCGGCATGGGCGGCGGGCAAATGGCGCGGGGGAATTCAGACTGTGACACACCGGATGAAGCGAACTTATTGTAAAGCAAACAAGTTCGCTTTTTTGTTGGGCTTTGGAGATATAAAGCTATGAAAACTCTGATTTGGCTTGCTTTGATGGGTTTATGCCTCTTCTTGGGAGAGGCCAAGGCTTGCGAAGGTCCGTGGCGGTGCTTGGGGCGGCCAGCATCGAGTATCGTGTGCGCGCTGCCGGATCCGGTAGACCAAACGCAGATCCTCGCCGGAACGTATGCGAATTGGCAGGACCCAACCAGTGGTGGTGTTTACTGGTGCGCCGACAGCGACACGGTATGGCAATATGCAGGATTGCGTGGACGCCGCATTTTTAGTCTTGCCTGTTACCCCTATTGCCGGCCCAATGTCTTCGCGGGAACGGATATCGGATTGTATATGCGGATCGGAGATACCACATGGACGAGACTGCCGGTCGGTGGTGGCTTTCCCTGGGTCTATGGCTCAGAATTCCTGATCTGCCCCTTTGATACGTCGGTGTGGCTGTACTCTCTTCGTGATACCGATTTTGGCGGATATCTCCGTCTTTCCCGCAATAGCGGAAATCGGTGGATCTATGTGGTCGAAGCGGGTGACATCGGTAACCTGCAATGGTCGAGCGTGTCTGACCGCACCTTTTATTATGAACGAGACTACGGTCTTTACCGCGCCGACATGACTCCCGATACTATCACCAGCATGGTCTTGCCGTTCCCACAAGAGGTAGTAGGACTCGCAGGTCATCCGCAGCAGCCGTGGATCTACATTGGCGGTGCGTACCACGTCGGCCGCTATGACGAAATCACAGGCGACACGATGATGGTTAACTTGCCCTCTGGGGTAACCCATGTCTACAAGATCGCCTATGCCGAGGATGGCCTGCTGGTGAGGACCTACCAAGGGCTCTACCACGTATCCGATGACCTAACCGATTGGCAGTTGTTGGACGACTCGCTGAACACGGGTCCCGCCCAATTCCTTTACGCGTCACCGGATCGGTGTTTATCGAGTGCTGCCGGGCGGATCTACATATCCGCTTCTCCGAATGCGGTATCTCCCCCGCGCCCGTCCCTGCTGACACCAACCCTTTCAGTCTACCCCAACCCGAGCAACGGCGGTTTTGTGGTCTCCTATGATCGTCCAGCGTGGCTTCGTGTCTATGATATTCTTGGGCAGGAGGTTTATTCGCAAACCGTCGAACGTCCCGGCTCAATCTGGCTGGATCTGCCGGGGCTGTCATCCGGCATCTACTTTCTGAAAGCGACAAACACAACAGACAGCCGGAAAAGTAGTCCGGCTGTGAAAATAACTCTTATCAAATGAACATGGAGGTTGCGTGAACGGTAATGAGTTCTTCAAACGCCTTGGGGTATGCCTATGTGCAGCCGGATTGGTTCTTATGATTGTGGTCGCGAGTTTGGCACAGCCGATTACTACGGAAGAATGGGACGGACAGAACGTAGAGTTAGTCAAGGGAAGAGCAATCCTTACAGTGAAGGCTGACGGCAGTTTTGCGGCCTTGAGCGATCTGTGTAAACAGTATTCAATCACCGTCCATGGCCAGCATCCAAGTTTGCGCATGTACTACCTGAGCTTCCCCGAATCCCTGGCCGTAGTACCAATTTGCGAAGCCTTTGAAGCCAACCCAAACACGAATCACTGCAACCCAGATCTGATCTTATATCCGCAGACCGCTGACTCCTGCTGGCAGTGGCAATGGAGTTTCAAGAACACCGGCCAAACGGGGAGTGGTCAGGATTCCGGAAGGGCTGGCGCGGACATGATGATCGAGGAAGCCTTCGCTATCACTCGAGGCTCCCGTACAGCAAAGATTGCTATTCTGGATTCCGGCGTTCCGTATGATACCGCCAACCATCGTTTGTCGCACCCGGATCTCGACGATTCGACACGAATCCTTCTCGGCAGACTCTGTCTGGATTCCCTTGGTGTCGACTCAAACGATTGGAATTTCGACGACGTGTTTGGACACGGAACTCATGTCGCGGGTATTGCGCTGGCTGAGGAAAACAACTATGGAGTGGTGGGGGTTTGTCCACAGTGCACCGGCGTGATTGAGAAAATTGTTCATTGGAATTCCAGCCTTCCCTCCTTTCAGAATTGTATTGATGGCATCTACCATGCTGACTCGGCCTTTCATGCCCCGATTATCAGCATGAGTTATGGGCGGAATTCGACGGATATTCCGAATTGCACAATGGCCATCGAAGAGGCAATCAGCCATGGCGTCCTGTTCACTTTTCCTTCCGGAAATGGTACCGATCAAAATTCCGATTGCCTATATCCAGCTAAGCTGTCGCGGTCGCATCCCCAAGTGATGGCCATAGCTGGGACGAATCCGAATGATCGCCGCTGGAGATCGTTAGACACCGTGATGTACAGTCCATTTGACATCGATACGACTCGCTTGATGTCTATTCGCGGGCAAAGCGTTACCGTGGCGGCTCCTGCGGGGGGATTAGGAGACGCGATTGGACCTGACGATTGTATGGACATCGTCTCAGATCGTCCCATCCACCCTATCTACGATATGGATAGATGGATGTGTACCGAAAATCCTGCCGAGGCGGTATGGTATAAAAACGGAACCTCGATGGCAACACCTGCCGTTGCCGGTATTGCAGGTCTGTTGAAATCTTACGACTCAACCCTCACTGCAGTGGAGGTCAAGGAGATAATCCAACAGTCTGCGGACCGCGTTTACGGGGACACGCTGCAAGGCGTCCGGAATGATACCGTGGGTTATGGCCGCGTCAACGCCTTCAAAGCCTTGCTGCGCGCACCCGGAGTGAAGACGCTGACGTCGAGCTTGACGGTGCGCAAGCACATCTACGATGCTTATAGCCCCTACTACGTGGAAGGCGGCTTGATTGTCCCGGCGGGAAAAACTTTGACGCTGCAACCGGGTGCCCGGCTGACATTTGGGCCAAACGCCTATATCGAGGTGCAGGGCAAATTGAGCGTCCTTGGCACCACCACGGATACCGTGCGCTTTGAAGCGGCGAATCCGGCGCAGCCCTGGCAGGGGATTCATGTGAACGGCGGGGAGGCGCATGTGGCCTACGCGGTGATCAAGGGGGCCACGGTTCCGTTCTTTTCCGAGAACGCGGCGGGGCTGGCGACGCCGCTGGAACTGCGGGACAGCCGGATTATCGGCGGCATAACCGGCCTGCGCATCTGGGGCAGTTCCACCCGCAACCATGTGGTGGAGCGGGTCATCGTGCAGGACGTGCCGAACCTCGCCAGTCACGCCGGGCTGTATTTCCTGAACACGAATGTGACCGCCACCGATTTGACGGTGACCAATTGCGGCTATCGCACCGGCTACATCGTCAACACGACCGGAACGTGCACGCGCGGTTTCTTCAACGGAACAGCGGCCAACTATGGGCTGGCGTTCAGCGGCGCGACCACGGGAATGCTCTTCCGCTGCAGCACCATTGACCATATCGGTCCGTCCGGTTATCCCAGCGCTTCCGTGTGGTGCATGCTTTCTGCCGCTCCGGTGTTTGGCGATCTTCCGCTTCCAACGGCGGTAAACAACACGATCGTGGACAAGACGGCTTTCCTGATTCGCTTCACAGGCATTGGCGGGCGTCCGGTGATCGACGGGCGGTTGAACCGGCTGGAGCAGCTTGAGACCGCGAACGGCACAAAGTTCATCGCTTGGGAAAACTATGTCAGCGGCACGCAGTATGGCGCTAAGGTCACCTATTGGGGTGGTGTCGTTCCGCAGACGAGCAATTTCGAACCCACCGATCCCCGCTTCTGGAACTTCAATAGTTATCGTTTAACCGACCCCGGTCTCTGCCCGCAGGGAAGCCCGCTTGACGAGGAGGTTGCGCTGGATTCGGCATTGTATTTGGAGCAGACGGAGGCGTGGACCGAAGCGCAAAGCGCGTATCTGTCGATTGCCGCAGATGAATCCGCCGAGTTTTCCGCCCGTGCCCGAGCCGCAGCGCGAGCCGTGATGATGGACCGCAAGACGCAGAGCATGACCGAAGCGGAAACGGCGAATTTGACCGATGCGATTCTCGCGGGGGCAACCTCGCTAAGAGACTCCGTGATGCTGGAACGGACCCGGCTCTGCTTCCTGACAGACCGGGCAGAGTATGCACAAGCGATTCAGGGCCACGCGGCACTGCTGGAACGAAACCTTGAACCGGAGGACTCGCTGCTAACGGTGATGGATATTGCCCATGTGCAGTTGCTGGCTGGAGAAGGTTCCGGCAACGGGCTGGATGCCGTTCAAGGGTCGCTCCCGCCCCGCCTGACCGTGACATCCCGCGAACAGGGGTTAAGCATGGTCAATCGCGCGATGGAATCGTTGCTGGGTCTGCACACTGGCCAGCGGGTCTCCGACATCCCAACCGATTATACTCTCTACCAGAACTACCCGAATCCCTTTAACCCTGTGACGGAAATCCGCTTCGATCTGCCTGAAGCGGCGCGGGTGGAGTTGAAGGTGTTTAACACCCTTGGTCAGTTGGTGACCACGCTGGTCAGCGAGACCCGTCCGGCAGGATCCTACACCGCGATGTGGGACGGCAAAGACGTGGCAGCGGGCATGTACATCTATCAACTGAAGGCCGGAAACTTCACCGACGCCAAGAAGATGGTGCTCATCAAGTAAAGTCGAAAACGGAAAGCAGAAAACAAAAAGGCGAGCCTTGCGGTTCGCCTTTTTCAGTGGGTGCGAGAGACGCTCAGTGGTAGGCGGTCTCTTCCTTCAGTTCGCGGATGAAGGGGGCCTTTTTGATCCAGTCCTTGAAGCGCATCAACTTGATGTTGTACAGCTTTTCAAGGCGGTCGATGTCCACGTTGTAGCCGACATCATTGAACCACCTGAACATCACGGCGAAGTCATGGCCGTACGCCTTCTCGGCCTCGCTCTCCGGCATGGGCTCATAGAGCACCGTGCGGTCCGCCTCCTTGGAAATCATCTGCACGGCTTCGGAGAAGCGTAGTTCATCGCCGGCAATATCGATCTCCTTGCCGAGGTAGATATCGGGATGCTCGAAGGCCGCCACGACGAACTTGGGAATATCTTCCACGGCAATCATCTGCAGCGGACGGTCGGCCCGCACCGGAGTGGAGACGCGGCCGCCGCGCACCTGTCCCAACAGCCACGGCGCGCCGAAGTTCTCCATAAAGAACACCGGGCGAAGGATGGTGTGTGGAATGCCGTTGCGGCGGAGGTGCTCTTCCACTTTCCACTTGCTGTCAAAATGCGGAATGCCCGTGTTGCGCTGCGCGCTGGCCACGGAACTGAAGACCAGATGCTGCACCCCCGCCACCATGCAGGCGTCGGCGAACTTCACGCCCTGTTCGGTCTCATAGGCCTCGCCGTGCTCAAAGGGCGTGGTCACCAGAAACGCTCTGCGGATACCTTGCAGCGCGCGGTCCAGCGAATCGCGGTTGGTCAGATCTCCCAAAACGACCGTGGCGCCCTGTTTGCGCAAATCGGCGGCCTTGTCCGGATGCCGGGTCAGCGCCACCACCGGATACTTTTCTTTGAGCAGCGCTCTCACCACCGCTCCACCCTGCTGGCCGGTCGCTCCGGTCACGAGAATAGGTTCATTCTTATGGTCAGCCATAATCGCCTCCTGTTCCATCTTCCGTATTCAGTTCAGCCGCAGCGGCCTACTTGGTGGACACATCCCCCGCTTTTTCAAGTTCGAGATCGAGGGTGATCTTCACCGAGTCACTCACCATCACACCGCCGGCTTCCAAAGCTTTGTTCCAGTTCAAACCGAAATCGTGGCGGTTGATCGTAGCGGTCAGCGACGCTCCGGTGCGCGATCCGCCCTTGGGTCCGGCGACAAAATCCGTAAAGCCTTCCATATCCATCACGATGGGCTTCGTGATGCCATGCATGGTCAGATCACCGGTCACCTTGTACTTGCCGGGAGCCGACATTTCGCTCTTGGTGGACTTAAAGGTAATGGTCGGGAAGTTGGCGACATCGAAGAAATCGGGACTTTTCAAATGTCCGTCGCGACGCTCATTGTTGGTGGTGATCGAGGTCGCGTCAATGGTGCCTTCCATAGCCACTGTGGCAGGAGCCTTCTCATCGAAGGTCGCGGTGCCGGAAAAGGTGTTGAAACTTCCATGCACCGTGGATACCATCATGTGCTTGACACTGAAGCCAACGTTCGTGTGGGCCGGGTCCACAGACCAGGTAGCTGCCGACAGATTGGTGCTCGCAAAGGCGGTCAAAATCAGTGCTGCCAGCCAAAAAGTACGATTCATCTTTAATCCTTTCCGGATGTTATAAGTTCGTTACCTTGCGGTACGTTTGAAAACCCAGTTGATATCTTCGCTACCGCCGACTTAACCCGTCGGTATATCGTTAAACATCAAACGATTTTTTTGGTTCCCGCGTCTGCCTAAAGAAAAGCCCCGGCACGTGCGCGCCGGGGCTTCAGATTGCAGACTAAAAGTCGCTCGTTACTTGAGCAGAATCATCTTCTTCAGGTCGGAGACGCCGGGGGCTTCGACACGCAGAATGTAAATGCCGGACGGGAGATCCGTCGCGTCGAACGTCGTGCGCCACGCCCCTGCGGGCATGTTCTGATTCACGAGGGTTTCGACTTCACGTCCCAGAACGTTGAAGACTTTCACCGTTACCCAGCCGGCGTTCGGCAGATCATACGAAATCTGCGTGCTGGCATTAAAGGGATTGGGATAGTTTTGGTGGACCTTGAAGACCGTAGGAGCCTGGATCTGCGGCGGCTGTCCCGTGCTTCCGTGAACATAGCGGTCGAAGTACCAGGTATTGCTGACCGTTGTGAGGCCGTGCATATCGTAGGCGATAACCTTCCACGCGTAGCGGTGCGGGGCCGGGAGCGTATTGACCCAGAGCCTGGATGTGTCCACACCGACATCGACACTGTCAAGAACGGTGAAGGAATCCGGTCGGGAAACGCAGACGATATATTTGACGGTGTCGCCAGTGACCGAGTCGGCATCCAGCGACGCGCGCCACTTCAACAGAACTGAGGAATTATCGGGGATCTGCGCACTATCGGCGGGCGAGACGAGTTCGAACGGCTCGGGCGCATGTGCGGAGATCGTGAAGCTCCACGTGTGAGAAGACCAGGTCACCAGACCATGACGGTCCGTCACCCGAACCTTCCAATATGTCGGCTGATTGGCCACAATAAGATCGGACCAAAGCGCCGATGAGTCGGGACCGCAGATGCTGTCGGCGCCGGCGAACGCCGGATCCGCCGAAACAAACACACAATACTGACGCGTGTCCGATGGGTCAACATCGGTCGCCTTGAACCATCCCAGCTTGACCGAGAACGAATCAGCAATCACCGCGCCGTCGGCAGGATAGGCCAGATCGAAAGCGGTGGGCGCCGTACCCTGTACCGTGAAGGTGCGGGTTTCACTTGACCACGTCGACCAGCCGCCCATATCCATCGCCTGAACCTTCCAGTAGTGAGGAATATTGGCAACTACCGTGCGCGACCACACAAAGGTCATCATGGTGTCCGTCAGACCAGAGCGTAGCGGATCGGTCGTGTCAGTGCGGCTCGGGTCAAAGGACGGGGTCTCGCTGATGAAAAGCCGGTAGTTCAGAGTATCGTAGGCATCGAGGTTCGCCGCCGTGTGCCAGCGGAAAGGAAAGGTGTACGCGGCAGAGGAGAATGTCGTGTCGGTGGACGGAGTGATCAGAGTGAAGTTGCCCGGAGGGGTGATCAACACATCTGTGCCCGTCTTTACCTGCCAGAAGTCTTCATACGCCGCACCGAAGGAGCGGGTGGAACCGGCGAGGGTAAAGCCGCCGTCGGTGGTCTTCATCATGGCATAGCAGTTGTCCCGTTCCGGACCGCCGAAGGTGCGCCGGTAGACTACATTGCCGCGGGGATCGGCCTTCAGCATGAAGGCATCCCACAGACCCGAACCCGCGCCGTTGGTGATTCCCGCCAGCACGTAGCTGCTGTCCTGCGTGGCCTGAATTGAGTAGCAGATGTCCCGGCCCAGCGCGCTGTTGCCGTACGGACGCGCCAGCAAGCTGTCGCCGTTGGCACGGGTCCGCACCATCCAGAAGTCTTCAGCGTCGGCATTGACATTGTAGGTCGAGCCGGCCATTACAAAACCACCGTCCAGTGTTTGAGCAACGGCATTGCAATAATCGGCGACGGTTGTGCCGTACACCTTGCCGTTGCCGGTGCTGGTGGTCCAGAGCGACTGACCGTCTTCGTCCACGTTAAACAGGTAGAAATTCTGGTCGCGCTCGCGCCAGGAATTCGTAACACCCGCCAGGGCAAACCCGGTAGAGGTCTTGGCCATGGCGCGGCATTCATCGAATCCGCCGCCGCCGTACGTATGGCTCCAGACGTCCGCGCCATCGGCAGTTGTCTTCACCAGCCAGAAATCGCGGCCACCGATGCCGTAGGAATCGGTGAACCCGGCAAACACGTAGCCGCCATCCGCGGCGATCTGAACGGCGTAAAAGCCATCGCTCAGGGGACCGCCGAACTTGCGGCTCCAGAGGCTGTCACCATTCGCGTTGGTCTTGATGACCCAGGCATCGGACGGGCCATCATGGCCTTCACCGAAGGAGCCGGTCATGCCGGCGAGAATGAAGCCACCATCGGGGGTAGGCTGAACGGCAAAGCAGCCTTCACCTTCGGGGCCGCCGTAACGGCGATCCCAGACGACCTGGCCGGCCGCATCGGTCTTCACCAGCCAGAAATCATACCAACCGGCGCCAAACGTGTCGGTGCTCCGCGCCCAGCCCGCGAGGACAGTGCCTCCATCAGTGGTCGGCGCGACGGCATTGCACACGTCATGGCTGGAATGGCCCAGCCGCACAGACCACAAGCTGTCCGGAGCGGCGGCCATGGCGCTTAACGTTACACACAGCAAACAAATCAAAACGGTTATCCCGCGTCCCACAGTCAACCTCCGTTGGTAAGTAATCGGGGTGGAACGTACATAGTATGGCATTTTCGTAACCAAGGAATATAGGGAACAATTCTGAATACTGCAACAGCATAGTATCAGTCAACCTTTCCTGACCAAGTCGTCCCTTATTCGGAAGAAGACTCGCGCCGCCCAAGCTCGCCGAATAGCTAAGATGTTGATCGAACTGAGTTTGCTGCAACGTCGCATGCATTCTTTTAATAAACAGCTCTTTCCCAATCAAAAAGAAAGCCAGTGCGCGGGCACTGGCAAAGCTGTGATTCGGAATAAAAAACGGTTCAGGCAGATTTGGGGATATCCGCCGGAGCAACCGGCGAGGCAAACTGGATGCCTTCCTTTTCGAATCGCTGCTGCAAACGCTTGATCAGAGCGTGTTTGATTGCCCCTTGATCATTGAATTCCTTGACCTGAAAGCCGATGGAGTAGCGCACACCGAGGTCGGTGAAAGACACATACATCACAGCGGGCTGGGCCCCGGGGACCATGCCGGGAACGGTGGCCGCCACGTCTTTGGCAACGTCAAGACTGATCTGCTCGACCTTTTGCAGGTCCGACCCGAATTTGACCGTCACTTCAAGGGATGCGCCGAGGTCTTTTTTGGGCTGATAGTAGTTGGTGACAATGGCGTTCACCAGCTTGGCATTGGGGACCAGAATCGTATTACCCGCGGGAGACAGGATTTCTGTGTAACGCCACGTGATGTCGGTGACGTAGCCATCCTGTCCGGTATCCAGGCGGATGTACTCGCCGATTTTGACCTTGCGGACGGCAATAATTTGCAGCCCGGCGAAGAGATTGGAGAGCGTGTCTTGCAAGGCCAAAGCAACGGCCAAGCCGCCGACGCCCAAGGCGGTGAGAATCGGAGCGATGGAGATGCCCACAGACTGCAGGATCATCAAGAGACCCAGCAGGTAGACACTCAACCGCACCGCATTGATAAAGATCGAGACCGAGCGTTCCGCGCCGATGGCCTTGCGGCTGTACGCGCCTGCGAAGCTGCCGGCAATGCGCGCCGCGACCACGGTGAGCGAGAACAGTCCGACAATCAGCAGAGCCTTATGGATATTGGCCAGAACAGGCCCGGAGATGGCCAGATAACGCAGCGCGCCGTAAATGCCGGCAAGAATGAACCAGAACAGAGGCATGCCGCGCAGCGAGGCAATGACCACGTCATCGATTTTCGTCGGCGTGCGCTCAGCCAGCTTGGACAGCCGCCGCAAAAGAATCCGCTCGGCAATCCATCCCAGCGCGATCCCGCCCAGCACAAAACTGAGGGCGATAAAGATGTCGCTGAGCGTGACCACATCCAAATATTTGGAGATCATAGGCAAGACCGGGTTTCAGTATACGAGGAGACGGCAAGCGATCCGGCGTGCAATATAATCCAAAAAAGCGATTTGTCAAATTCCGGTGTGACAGACGCGACAGCCCGCGGAGAAGATCCCCGCGGGCTGTCTGCAAGCCGTGGGCGGTGCGGTCAGTTGATGGCCACCACCACGTAGAAGAATTTGAGGCCGCTGGCCAGCACCCCGGTATCGATGAAGGATGTGGCCGTGGTCGGAAGCGCCGTGAGCCTCGTGCCGGTCAGGTAATTCTGGCCGATGGAGGTCATGCGGTAAACATGGTAGCCGGTGGCACGGGCCGCCGGGTCCCAGTTGAGCTGCACGTCATCGGTGTAACCGACGCGGATAGCCGTCAGGTCACTCACCGCCGCCGGCGTGGATGTGGTCGTCGGCACAATGGTCGTCTGCACGCAGAAGCGGCTGGGCGACGGATTGAGCGGCGTACCGACCGTGTCGATGCGGAGCGTGTAATTGTGGCCGTCATAGGAAGCCGGCAAGGACGACTTGCCCATGATGTGCGGCAGCGCTTCGCCGGCAATCGAGTCCTTCGGAGTGATCGACACCCAGAAATCTCCGGAGCGGTTTTGCAATCCCGGCACACCTGCCGTGTTCAGCGTCCACCAGTGAGGCTTGCTGGCCGCGCCGATGGTGGCATTGGTGTCAATCGCCACTTCGATGCGGTTGATGAGCGCGCCCGGATGAGCCGTGTCCGCGCCCGGTTGCCAGAATTCCACCCAGGCATGGGCCACATGCCCCGGCAGAGTGAAAATGTTGGCGTCAAACTGCCACATGATCCGCACGGTGGTGATGTCATGAGCATTCACCGTGGCCGACGGAACTCCGTCTGCCAGCGGAGTGTAGCGGACATACCGCGGATTCAACAGAGCGCTGGTCATATCACGCAGGTGATAGGCCAGTTCATACTGTCCCGCCGGACGCACCGTTACGGCGAAGTTGGAATCGGAATTGAGCGGCACGTTGATTGCCGTGTACGTTGTGTCATTGGTACGGTCTTCATCCACCGTCTGTGCCGAAGCCACGCGTACGCGATAGCTGCCGGTCACGGCCGGAGTCCAAACGCGCGTGGAGGTCGTGTCCTGACCCGGAATGAGTGGAGCCGTCAATACCACCAGAGAGTCGATACCCTGAATAGTTCCGTCCGGTTTGACGAATTTCACGCGGCTGCGAATCGCGGGGCCCTGATTGGCCAGGCCTTCGTTCTTGACGGTGAACTGATACTTCTGCGGCAGACCGACCGTCGTGGGGAACTTGACTACCACGCTGTTGCAGGAAAGATCGTTGCTGAAGGCCCGGGTGAAAATCACGGCGATGTCATCGATATGTACACCTGTGCCCACACCCGTCGTGTCCTGTCCGTCATAGCGGACGCGATACATGAGTTTGATCGTCCGGCCCGCATAGGCGCTCAGATCAATGGTGGCGAGCTGCGTGCCGCCGGTGGTCAGACCGCGGGTGCGGAAGACCCAGCCGTTCAGCGAGTTGCCGCCCGGCGCCGGAGCGCCATCATTGTACGCATAGTCATACGCCACGCGGACCGTCGAGTCCGGCGTCACCACCCAGACATCGTAGAAGTCCGCCAGCGTATTGCCCGCTCCCTGGAATCCGGGTTGATCGGCCCACACCCAGTAGCGAAGGCTCAAAGTCTGGTTAGCCCCGAGCGCCGGCAGGGCGATGTCGGAAGAGGTCACACCACACAGCAAATTGTTCGTCGGTGTGCAACGCCACTCGTGGGTCGGCGAGTGATTGCTCACTTGATCGTAGACCCAGTTCTGACCGATGGGAGTGTTGTGATCACGGGTGAAGGAATCCAGCGTGCCGTCATTACTGAAGACGGTATTCGCGCCGTCTACCAGACGAATGCTGTCCACTGCCAAACCAAAATAGGTGGGATCATCGGTGCCGCTGAAGCCATCATCAGAAGCAAATCCCCAGCGGATCTTCACATTGGCGGTGCGGTAGGCCGACAGGTCGAAAACCATCGGCTGATAGACCGTGTCACAGTTCGAGCCTTCGGTGTAGCTGAACACCGGAATATCGGGACCCATGCCCCAAATGTCGCCCCATGAAAACGCATGCAAGGCCGTGTACGATGGGCTCGTGGGCTGGAGAATGCTCCAGTTGGTGCCGTTGTCGGTGGAGACCCACATATTCCACCCGTCCCAGGAATCATAAGGAGCCGTCGCGCCGACAGGCTGCTCTGTCTTCCAGCGGGCCTTAAAGGCCAGCGTCGGATTGGAGGTGGCGGACAGGTCCAGCGTCGGAGTCACGAGATACTGGAGCCAGTGATCGGCATAGTGGTTGGTGGCCGAATCCCAGCAAGCCCAGGCAAAGCCCGTTCCGCCCAAGGCGCGGCGGGAATCCAGATGCCAATACAACGGCGATAAGGTCAAATCTTCCGGGGTCCACGCCGGACGCGAACCTTCGAAATCATCGAACCAGATCGTGCTGTCGAACGCATCGAGGCTGCCGTCGCGGCGGTGGGCCGCTGGCATGCTGCTTACAACACCGTCGTTGATTTCGAACCTCGAAACCGACATCGCGTTTTCGGGGGCAGCCACGGCGTGCTGCTGCGTGACCGGACTATTTGCCAGCAACAGGCATGGAACCGCCAGTGCCACCAGGACCATAAGGGAAAGCAGTTTTCTCATTACGCCCTCCTGTGCAGTTAGGAATAAAGTGTTATAGCAAAATGTGAGAGAAGCTGAGAAACGGGCACGATGGAGTAGTCTCGTGCCCGTTTCTCTTCATATTCGGGGGGAGAGGATCACGGGTCCACATCCCCTGATCGAAAAAACGGAATCTTCAACGCCGCCCGGACGTCGGAGCAGCGGCGCTGAGGGCACACCTGCCGATCCGTTTACTTCATGAGCACCATTTTATGCGTGGCGGTAAAGCCATTCGCTTCGAGCTGATACAGATACACGCCGCTGGCCAGCTTGCTGCCATCGAAGCTGATCGTGTACTTGCCCGCTTCCTGCTTTGCATTGACCAGCGTGGAGACCAGACGGCCATCCACCGAGTAGACCTTCAGCGTGACATTGCCGGCTTCTTTGACGGCATAGCTGATCATCGTGCTCGGGTTGAAGGGGTTCGGGTAGTTCTGGTTCAACGTGTATTCGGTCACCACGTCGGCCATCGGGGTCGCGGAGGCCACGTTGGGGAAGCGATTGACCGTGCCGTTCACGTCTACACTGGCGAGGCGGTAGGTGTAGGACGTGCCGTTGACGACGTTGTTGTCCACCAGATTGTACATGTGTCCGGCGGGGTTGTCGCCCAGGCCCTGCACATTCATGGTCACGTTGTCGTTGCGGGTCACCACATAGTGATCCACACTGCTCTCGGAGCGGGTCTGCCACGTGAGGTTCACGCGTCCATCGAGACCGACGGCGTTGAAGGCCGACATTTCGACGGGCAGCGGGGTGTCGCCGTTATAGGTAACGGTCACCGGGCAGCAGCAGCCACGGGTGTCGATGTAAAGATGGAGGCGGATCGGGTTGATGCCGTCACCAAGGTAGCAGCCGTTAGGTCCGGCGGCGGTGAAATTGTAAGTCTGGGACTGGCCGAACGCCGGGAAGTTGGGGGTACCCACGTAGGTCAGATACGGGGCGCTCGGGTCGCTGACATCCATCATCCACGAGCGGATGCGGAAGAAGGTCGGCTCCGCGCATTCCGGGGCGATAGTCAGGCTAAAGCATGCCTGGCTGGGATCCGTGAAGGCCAGTTCGAGGACCACATCCGGACCGCTGGCGGTGAAGTTGCCGATAAAGTCGCGGCCATCATAGTTGCCGCAATAGTCGCAAAGGGGAATCGTCCGCGTCCAGCTCGCCGTGGTGATGGGCAGTGGGTTTTCCGCGGTGTCGCCGAGGCGGGTAGCCGGGCATGGATTACAGGTCGTCGGCGTGCAATCGGCGCCGGCGGTGCCCTGCGCGTACATGATCCACGGACCCCAGGGGGCGGTGAATCCGGTCACGACATCCAGCCAGCAGGCCGGTGTCCAAATGGGATTCTGGGCCGTGCCGATATTACGGATGGACTTATACCAGATGGCGCAGGTCTGGGCCGCAACGCTCGGCTGCGGGGTGGCGCCGCTGAGGATCGAGGGCGCACCGTGAGTCACTGTGGCACCCGGAACGTAGGGCATACCATCCCAGGAGACCAATTCTACGCCGTAGAAGAATCCGCCATTGACGCAGGCATTGATCGCAACCGGAATCAGGATCTCGCCGGCGGTGGCGTCATCGGCCGTCACCAGATGGCTGATCTGCATCGAGTACGTCGCAGCGCCGGGACCGTTGCACTTGTCGGCATAGGTGGTGCCGACGTTGGACGGGCATTCCACGTCTGCATTGAACACAAACGTGTAGCCCACCTGATTGGCGGCATCGTGAAGATAGAAATCAAACCAGAGGGTGTCGATATGGAACGGATAAAACGGCGCGGAGCAACCGGTGTTGAACGGGTTGGTCGCAGGATCAATCCACGTCTTAAAGGCTTCGGTCGGAGCCCAACCGAAGAAGTAACGCGACGAATCGCCCGGAACGTAATACAGCAGGCACGAGCCGGAACGCTCGGCATGCGTCGGAGCCTGACGCACGGTGCCGCTGAAGCGATTCATGTTCTGTTCCTGTCCCGGATCATTGTCGGCGAACGCCATCGCCACGCACACCACTAAACACACCATAAACACACTTAGTACTTTTCGCATGTCCAATTTCCTCCGTCTGGTTAAGGTCCTTCCCCATCCATTCGCTTATGCAGGTTCGAAATAGTCTTGTTCAGTCCAGCTTATACTGCAAGCCTATCAAAAAATATAGTAAGTGCTTGTGAAGGTCAAGGGATTTTTCAAGCTCGACAAAATAGTCGAAAATCGAATTTCCCGTGACGGTTGGTCGTTAGAATTCATCAGCAGATTGATTTATATGTGCTTACTTCCTTGCACCATTCGGCACAAATAGCCACGACGTCGACCAATGCTACTGACACTATATTAAGTAGGGATATGCCTCTCCGAAAGTGGCCACACTGTTCCCGAATCTGTCGCAAATCGCTGATCCATATGACCCAACCACATGATACATATAGATGAATTGTGGCCTCCTGAGGAATAGAAAACAGGCTCCCAATAGGGAGCCTGTCGCGATTCGGTGCCTGAATGATCTCGCCGGTTATGAGCCGCCCGGGAGTTTTCGGTACAAAATGAAATCCGGCTTCCAAATCGGGGACACATCCTTCAAATCGGGACTGATGGTGGTGTCACCGTCAATGGAAAAGCGGATCAGCGGCGCATACATCCGCGCCAGTTCCCCGCTGCGCATCATGGCAATGTTGCCGTCATAACAGGTCACAAAGGCCCACTCCGGCTGTTCCCCCAACAGCATAGCCACCGGATCGGTGTGGTAGCGGCTAAGCGACGGCGGATAGACTAAGCCGGGCTCATCGATGACCGGCAGTCCGGTGTAAAAACCGAACGCGCCGAAATCCATGCCGTAAGCTTTGGGATGTGCCCCGTTCTGACCGAAGTCCTGCTCGGCACTCCATCTGCGGATGCGGGAATAGACATTCTTTTCCATGCGGTCCGGTCCAACAGCCATAGCCAGTCCCGACCACAAAAGCACAGTAACACCGAGCAGGAGCAGCGGATTCAGCATGCGGGAAAGGGCGGTTGATTTGAAATATTCCGCCGCGCCGATTCCGGTCAGCAGAGCCTTGGCAAAGAACACCGGAATGCAGTACCACATCCAGAGGTGCGCGCCGGTCAATGCCCACGAGAGCACCAGCAACAGAGCCCAAAGCATGTAGATCCGCGCAAAACGGGAGACCCTCCAGGCAACCCTCACCGAGAGCAGCGCCGTAACCGTCATCAGGGCCTGCAGCGGATTTTTGTAAGGAAACAGCGCCACGGAAAAGAGCATGCTGTCGCTGCGCGGCAGGGCCATCTTCCCCCGCACCGACTGCGGGATCAGGTCTCCGAAGTACCACGTCTGCACGGCGACTCCGGCAAGGATAATTGCCGCGCCGAGCAGCAGCGGCTTGACCGGCAGCCGCCGGTCTTCATACCACAGATAGCCGGTTAGTGCCACGGCAAAGAGCAGAGCCTCAGGCCGCAGAAACACGCACAGCGCCGCAATGGCTGCCGCACTCATGCTTCGTCCCCGCACCGCCAGCGCCGTGGCTCCTGCGGTGCCGAGCAGCAGCAGCGAACTCTCCATCCCGCTGACCGACACCTTGGCTAAGTAAAGGTCTACGGCAAACAGAAAGCCGCCGATCAGCGCCGCGCGCTGCAGCTTCTCGCGGATCAGCGCAAAATAGACCGTCGCCGCCACGGCAAGTTCGAAGAGCAGGCCGAGCACCCGCGAAGACAGTTCGAGGCTGAGTCCAAGGCTGTGGGGAATACCAAGAGCCAGCGCCCACAGAGGACATGTTGTGCCCTGCACGCGCTGGCCGATAGTGTAGACGAATCCGTTCCCCTGCACGAGATTGGCCGTGTAGCGGAACGTGATAAAGGCATCGTCGTAAAGGTAAAAACAGTAGATCGAAATCAGGCGCGTTACGGCCACCGCCAGCAGGATGCAAGTCAGCGCCGTCCACTCCGCGCGGGTAAGTCGCCCCATCATCTCACGCTTTCACTCGCAGATAGCTCCGAGTCAACCCGCTTTCGAATTCCAGCGTCAATTCCTCTTTGTCCAGCGTCAGCAGGGCAATCTGCGTCCCCTCAAACTCGCCGAGGGGCGAATCGAAGATGAACTTGGCGTGCGCCTGGTCCGTGAATTTGTATTGGGCGTCAACGGTGCGGCCATAGGATTCAAACGTGGCCGTGCCGTTGTCGTGGAACGTGACCGCTTGCACCTCGTCTTCACTCTGCCAGCGCCCGACCACCTTTTGCTCTAAGTTCTTGCAGGAGATCACCGATGCCAGCATCAAAGTCGCAAGAATAACTCTCGTCCATGCCATAGCTTATCCCTTCTTGTTGGTACCAAATGGCCGTGTGAGCAAGCAGATACTTCCCTCAGGTCAAGAATATAGGGACAAATTCCTCCCAATGCAACGAGCCCGGTGCAGATCGTGGAACTTCTTAAGGAAGTTGATGCGGTTGGCACCAGAAGAATGTCGTGGCACAGTGGTGAAACACTATTCTCTTTCTATGGCGATTGTTATATTTAGAATGCGTTCAGGCGGTGGAACACTTGGGATCCCGTTACGGACACAATCCTTGTCGATGCGATGCTCCCGGCGAGCACCGAAGATTGCCGTTTTCGTGTGACCACACCACGGGCTGCGGATTCCTCCCGCAGCCCGTGCTGTTTGTGCCGCGTCAGGCTCACGCCTCCTCCGCTTGTCCGCCGTTTCATATGTGCTGACCCGCCGCTTGCTAATGCCGTATTTCAATTGTGATTATCCGCACAAATAGATATACAGGTCTTTTGATTCAAGAGTATTTACGGCTTGGTTTTCGCGCTATCTCTGCCTACCTTATTGTCAATCTAACATGCGCAAACTTAATCCGATACTGAGGGTTTGGAATCACATGACACCGAAGAAATTCCTCCGCATCTTGCCCGCCGGGGCTCTGCTGATGGGGCTGCTCTGTCTTGCGTTGCCCGCATTCGCAGCCGGCTTGACCGCACTGGACTCCTGGTGCGCCGACCTGCACTCCCCGACCCGCATTGCGGCTCATCCCGCGACGCATCTGCTGTATGTCTCCGATCCGCGCGCGGGCTCGATCAGCGTGTTTACGGAAGCGGGCGTGCTGCAGAACACCATCAACACCGTGGCGCATCCTTCGGCCATTGCCGTGGACAGCGCCGGGCATCTGTTCGTGGCGGACCACGGCGCGGTGCGCAAGCTATCGGCAGACGGTACGCTGCTCTCCAGCATCGGCGAGACTCCCGCCCGGCTGGTGAATCCCCACGACCTCGCCGTGGCACGGGACGGGCGGCTGTTTGTCGCGGACGTCAATGATTCCATCAAAGTCTTCGATGCGGCGGGAAATTTCCTCTCGGCCTTTGGCGGGCATGGCTATTTTGCGGGACGGCTGGATGATCCGGTGTCCCTGCTGATCAATAACAGTCTGGGCGAACTGTATGTGGCCGACCAGAACAACAGCCGCATCAGCGTGTTCAATTTAAACGGCACTTATCTGCGCGCGTGGGGCGCGCTCGGCAACGGTAACGGCGCGCCCTCGCGGTTTCTGCGGTTGTGGGGTCTGGCTGCGGACAGTCTGAACCGCATCTGGGCGTATGACGACGTGCTGAGTTCCTTGCAGGTCTTCGGCCCGGACGGCGCGTCGCTGGCGAATATTCACGTCACCAATGCCCTGATCCGCACCGGCGTGGATATCGAAATTCTGGGCGATAAGCTGTACCTGACCGCACAGAGTTCTCATTGCGTGCTGGTCTATCGCATCTCCGAATCCACGACCAGTGTCACGCTCGCGCGCGCGCTGCCGCTGAACCTTACCATCGCTGCCACGCCGCAGGGCATCGTGCTGCGCTGGAACCGCGTTCCCGGCGTTAATCGCTATCAGGTGATCTGCTCGAGTGACGCCGGCTTCTCTCCCGATGCGATGCAGAATCTTGGCTCCACAGCGGACAGCTTCATGGTGGATGCATCCGGCCCGGCGCATCTGGACCGGCGCTTCTATCAGGTCATTCCGATGGACGGCACAGACAACCAATCCCGTGGCGACATGCCGGATCTCGAAGCATTGCGCAACGGTTCCCTCGACACGAACCACGATAGCCCGCACACGATTGACTACGGCGTCAACTGCACGAGCTGCCATTTCTCGAATTTCGCGTATCCGAATCCGGTCAGCACCGAATGGCTGGCCGACCAGCTCTGTAAGACCTGCCACGTCGAGACCGGCAAGGCCCAGCCTGAGCAAAATCACGCCAGTTCGTCCGACACCCTGTACTGCACCACCTGCCACAGTCCGCACTTCCAGCAGGCGCAGTACCCGCACGGCTTCTTGCGCACGGCAATTGTTACACCCCACAGCGGTACGCGCGCGATGTCGTTCAACAACGCGACCGATTTTGTGCACGGCGCTCCCAATTATGACGGCATCTGCGAAGTCTGCCATACCACGACCTCGCACTGGCGTAACAACTCCAGCGGCGACCACGGCCACAATGCCAACACCAACTGCCTTGACTGCCACAAGCACCTGAGCGGCTTTATGCCGGCGGGCGGCGGGTCCTGCAACGCGTGTCATGAAAGCCCCCCTGCCACTCCTGCTCACCTTGCTCACGTGGGCAATGCAGGGGCGGGCGTGGGCTACGGCGATCTGCGCAAGACCTCCGACTTCGGCGATCCGGCCATTGCCTACAACTTCGGCTGCGGCAACTGCCACCCGGGAGACATGTCCCGCCACAACAACGGCGTGGTGGATGTCGAACTCTACAACGCGTCCGCACCGGATACGACGCTTAAGGCGAAGAATCCTGCGGGCGCGGCCTACACTCGCGGCACCCATCAATACACCGACGCGCGCGGCATGACCTACACCGACGGCACATGCAGCAATGTGTATTGCCACTCTTCGGGCGGCGCGGCGCAGTTCCGCACCTATGCCACGGCCAACTGGGGTCGCACCGAGCACTACGGCTGCAACGATTGCCACGGCGAACCGCCGCGCTACGACAGCCACAGTATCGGCGGCGCGGGCGCCAATTCCCATTATCAGTTCAATCTTTACTGGGGCTATGAGGACATCGGCCATGTGCAGGGCATTCACTGGTACCATGACGCCTCCACCGAAGCCGACAGCAGCGCCACAGTGATCAACTGCAACACCTGCCACTACGGCACCACAACCTCCAATCTCAACACGGGTCTGAATGAAGGCCAGGCCGATTGCGGCCAGTGCCACACGGCCAACACGATTCCGCCGATGAACAACCGCGGTACGATTACCAATTACGCACGGCACGTTTCCGGCTCGCCGGAGATTTCCTTCTCGCCGCTGACCTTCCGCAGCGCGGCGCAGCTTTCGACAGCCCCGCTCGGTTGGACACGCCACGGCACCCACGATGAGGCCTCGCTGACCACGGGTTCATCCTATGATCCGCAAACAAAAACGTGCAGCAACGTGGCCTGCCATCTCGATCAGCGGCAGGTGCAGTGGGGCTACTGGGGCACGGACTTCAATGCCGGTTGCGAATGCCACAACATGAGCAGTACCACGGCGCGGGCCATCCCACAGCACAGCAACGGCTCCCGCACCCGGCAAACATGCGCTGACTGCCACACCCCGCACCAAAGCCACTGATCTACTTTCCGCAATAACGCAAGCGCGGGGCGTCGGGGAAATTCCGAAGCCCCGCGCTTCTATTTTGGCTATCGAATGACCTGCAATTCGCGCCGTCACTCATCGGAACAATTCGACTCCCCCCCCCAAAGCAAGAGGGCACAGCCCGCGCCATGCCCTCTTCACTTATCCCTTATCCCTTAGCCCTTAGCCCTTACTTATTCGTGTGACATCGAACGCAAAGATCGCGGTCGCCGTTGGCTACGAGGAGCTTGCTGAACTCTCCGCCATGCAGCTTGTGGCAACTGGTGCAGCTTAAAGAACCGCCGCTGCGGGGGTCCTTCACGTTGGCGCCCATCGGGTGCGTGACGTGGTGCTCGTGGGAGTGGCACTGCCCGCAAACCTGCGCCGGCTCATCCTTGAAGTAGAAGGGCTTGTCGCTGCCGTGCGCTGCGTGGCAGGACGTACAGGCGATGTCCGCGTGCGGATTCTTCACCGCGTTGGTGGCACCCTTGGCCGGATCGTGGCACTTGACGCAGAGCGTCTTCTGCGAGGCGGCCAACAGGTTGCTCTCGTGGGAGGCATGCGCATTGTGGCACAGTTCGCAGGAGGCATTCTGGTTGGAGCCATGCGCCGAATACTTCTGCACCGTCTCCGCGTTCTTTTCGTGACAGGTCGCGCACACCGTCAGCGTGGCGCCCTTCAGCGGATAGCCCTGACCGTTCTTCGACGGCTTATGACAGACGTCGCAACTGCCATCCTTGAACGGCGGATGGACATTCTCCATCAGCAGCGTTTCCGTGCCGCTGGAGTGCGGATCGTGACAGGCCGAACACTTGGCGGTCTTGGGATCGAATCCCTTGTGTGCGGCGTCGAAAGCCGGAGTTTCCGAGTGGCAGCCGAGACAGATGGTCTTCTGATCGGCGACCAACAATCCATCCACGTCCGACCCGTGTACCGCATGGCAGCGCACGCACTGGCCGTTGCGCACCGGACTATGCACATGCGCCCGCTTGCGCCATTCGTTCACCGCAGGGTGGCAGGTGGCGCAGGTCTCTTCGACGCTCTTCTTCAGCAGCTTGTCATTTTTCGAGCCGTGAGGATCGTGGCAGGAGACGCACTTGCCTTCCACCACCGGCGGATGTTTGTCGGCCTTGGTTACCCACGCCGAAACGTCGTTGTGGCACTTCGCGCAGAGCGTCACCTGATTTTCATCCAGCAGTTTCATGTGCTTGGACGCATGCGGATTATGGCACGCGCTGCACTTGCCCTGCACCAGCGGATTATGCACGTGCGGCAGGGCCATGGTCGCTTCCATATCGCTGTGGCACTGCAAACACGCCTTCTTCTGATTCACCGGCGGCATCGGGCTCTGTCCCCACGCTACGGCGGCAGCAAGCAACGCCCCCAGGATGAGGGATGAAGGATGAAGGATGAAAGAAATGGCTCCGAAACGATTTTGGCCTGTTGGCTTTTGGGCTTTTTGGCTTTTCATTTCGAGCCTCCTCCGACGGCTGCCGGTTCATGGCAGACATCGCACTGACCTTCCTTAAAGGGCACGTGTTCCGTGCTCATAAACATTCCTTTGCTCGACGACCCGTGGGGGTCATGGCACTCACCGCACTTGAGGTTGGCCGCCGCCTGCCCCAAATGCGCTTTGGAAAACTTATCGTCCGTTCCGTTGTGGCACGTCAGGCACAGAGCCGATTCTGCCTGCGTCAGCAGGTTCTTCTGCGTGCTGGAGTGCGGCGTATGACAGGTATTGCATTCGCCCGTCGCGGCCGGCGGATGCGGCGAAGATGAGTGAATCGCGGTGTCCACATCTTTGTGGCAGGTCACGCACAGCGTGCCCTGCGTGGCCAGCAGCAGACCCTTATTCGGTGACTGATGCGGGCTGTGGCAGGCGGTGCACTTGCCGTCCTTCACCGGAGCATGCCCCGACGCCGACGTGGCAAGCTTGTCCTGAATCTCGCCGTGACACTGGTTGCAGAGCTTGGCGGTGGGTTCGGTCTGGAGATGATCATTATCGGAGGCATGCGCCACGTGGCAGGTCGTGCACTGCTTCTCGGCAAACGGCGGATGCTGGGCATCGCCCGTCCCGGCTTTCATCATCGGCGCGTGACAATCGGCGCACAGGGCGTCGGCAGGTTTCTTGAGCAGCTTCGCATTCACGCCGCCATGCGGGGCATGGCAGTCGGCGCATTCGCCCTTCTGTACCGGCGTATGCAAGGATTTCTTCGTCAGGTCGCTATTGACGCTGGTGTGGCACTTCAGGCACAGATCGCGCGTGGAGGCCGTTAAGAGCTTGACCTGCGGCGAGCCGTGCGGATCATGGCAACTCCAGCAGGGCTCCGTCTGCACGGCGGCATGCTGGTTCTGGGCCTTCATGGCGCTGTCCACGTCCGCATGACAGGTGACGCACAGATCGGGAGACTTCTTCGCCAGCAGTTTCGCCTGCTGCTCACCGTGCGCCTTGTGGCACTCGAGGCAGTTTTGCGCCGCAGGCTTGTGCGAACTGACGTTCTTCAGCTTCTGTGCGATGTCGTCGTGGCAGGTCAGGCACAGAGTCGCGCTCTTGTCCTTCAGCAGAGCTACCTGGCGGGAGGCGTGCGGCGAATGGCACGTGCTGCAGCTTCCCTCTTTGACCGGTGTGTGCAGATCCTTGCCGCCCAGCGAGGCTTTATCATGGCAGTTCTCGCACAGACCCGGCACGTCCGCCTGCAAGGCAAAGGGCTTGTCGCCCGTCGGCGCGGCGTGGCAGGTGCCGCAATCCTTGCCGGCGGCGGGCGCGTGCACCGTCTTCGGCATCAGGAAATCGGCTTCCGCCGAATGGGGAACGTGGCACGTGCCGCAGTCCGCCTTTTCCACAGGATAGCCGCCATGCTTGGCGGTGAACGACGCATTGGCCTTGTGGCAATCGAGACACAGATCCTTCGCGTCCTTCTTCAGCAGGTTGGCGTAATCGCTGCCGTGGATCTCATGGCAGGACTCACAGCCCTTGGCCATCGGCTTGTGAACGTGCTTCTGCGTGAACTCGGTCTTGTCATGACAGCGGAAGCACAGGTCCGGCATTTCCGCCTTGAGCAGATTGGGAGCCTTGCCCTTGTGCGCGTCGTGGCATTCGAGGCAGTCGCCGCTCTTGGCCGGTTCATGCACGAACTTCTTGGTCAGACCCAGCGCGTCCGACTGGTGGCAGGTGGCGCACAGCCGGGCCTTGGTCTCTTTGAGACGCAGCGCGCCGACCTTGCCGTGCGGCTTATGGCAGGATGTGCACTGCTCATTGTCCGACGGCTCGTGAGCGTATTTTCCCTTGAAGTCGCTCGCCTTGTGGCAATCAAGGCAGTTTCCCTGTTTGCTGAACCGCGCGCCCTTTTTGATCTGCGCCGAGAGCGTCCCACCGGGAAGCCCCGCCAGCAGCAGCAGCGCGCTGCACGCTATGACAAATCCAAATGTGAACCGGTATCGCATGGAACCCCGAAGACGAAATTAAAAACTAAAAATTAAAAACTAAAAAGCACAAGGCAGCAGTGTCCGACTTTTTAATTTTTCATTTTTAGTTTGTGATTTTTGGTTTGGCCTCAGCCTTTTTTACCTGTCACGCGCAGCTCGTTGATCACGTCTTCGCGAATCGTGATTTCCGCGCTCTGGCGCAATTGCTTAATCGTCGAGTCAATCGCTTCCATTTGCTTCTTGCGCTGCAAACCGGCTTCGAGGCTGCCCTTCACCCGGTCGAGGGAAAGCGGCGCGCCCGTCTGACGGTCCACCAGCTTCACGATCACCAGCCCGCCGTCCGTCTGAACCGGCCTGTTGATCGTGCCGATCCGCATCGTGTCCATTCCGGAGGCGAGCGTCGCAGGGATGCGATCCCGCGTGATCCAGTCCCGCTCCCCGCCCTGTTCCCGCGCGTCGTCCGTCGAATGCCGCTTGGCCAGCCATGAGAAATCCGTGCCGGACATCAGCTTCTGGTAATCATCTTCCGCTTCCTGCTCCGACATCCGCGTCAGCGTCAGCACCTTGTACTTGTTCGGCTCGTGGTAGAAGCTCTTGTTCTGCTGGTATGCCGCTTCGATCTCTTCCTTGGATACCGTCACCTTGGCGGCCACCACATCCTGCAGATAGGCCAGCACCAGCATCGAGTCTTCGTAAGCTTTCACCGGCTCGCGCACCTCTTCCATCTCGCTGAACTTCGATTGTGCGGCCTCGGCCTGCAGCAGCAGCATCTCCACCTGCTCGTCGCACAGTTCCCACAGCACCTTCTTCTGATCGCGGTCGGCATTGCTGACGGCGCGATGCACATACTTGCCGCGCAAATCCGTTTCGCTGATCGTGTTCGTTCCGCCCACCGTAATCAGGGCGCGGCCCGAGGCGGGAAGATTCAGGGAATACCGGTACAGCATCGAGTCGATCTGCACCGTGTCCACCATTACCGGGACGGTTGCCCGCATCTTCAGGGCATGGTCATGCTGCGCCGCCTTGCGCTTGGCCTCGACCACCATCCGCTCCACCGTAGTGCGCACACTGTCCAGAACGGTCGCGCTGTCGTGATCGAGCCTGCTCTCCAGTTGAATCAGCGCCCATGTGCGCCACAGGAAATACGGGCCCAGCACATCGCCCGGCTTGGCGTCGATGATCCGCGGCTGCACCACCGGCGGAATATCCAGCAGGGCATAACTGCCCGCGTCGCCGCCCTTTTCTTTGAATTGGTCAATCGAATGCCGCTTCGCCAGGTCCGCCATCGGGGCGCCGTGGCGGATGCTGTCGGCCAGAGCCACCGCAAGGGCCGAGTCGGTGACGCACAGCGTACGAATCCCGAACCGCTGAAAATCCTTGGCATATTCGGCGCGGATCTCGTCCTCGCTGGCCCTGAAGGTATCCGGGAAGACCACCTTCATCATCAGCTTGTAGGCGGCGTTGGCCCGGTACTTCACCACCCGTTCCACGATTCCCGAATCCTGTTCGAGACCGACGTTGCGCGCTTCCTGCTCCAGCAGCAGATCGTTGATCATCCGCTGCACCAGCTTGTCGAGGCTGAAATTGGTGCGGGAAGATTCGGCGGCCATCATGGTATGAATCCGTATCAGTTGGCGCTCAATCATGGTCTTGGTGATCGCTTCGCCATTGACGGTGGCGACCACCTTGACGGTGTCCGGCGCCACGTGGACCGAATCCGCAGCCTTCTTCTCTTCGGCGCGCAGCGGCGCGTTCATCCATATCAGTCCGGCAACGGCCAGAAGCAGATATATGGTCAAGGTTCTAATCATCGAGTCTGCTCCTGCACAGATAAGTTCACACGCGCACGGCGCACGGGAAGATCACTCGCCAGCCGGCGGCTCATCCGTTCGGACAGCACGGTCAGTCCGTGCACATAGCCCAGATTGAACATCCAGGCCGAGTCCTTGCCGTCGCGCGAATAGCTCTTCGCCCACACCGGTTCGCTTCGTTGAGTATCAATAAGTCGGGCTTCAAAGGCCACTATCGGCTCATCAAAGGTCTGCCCGCGGATCGCTTCGAAGTGGCTGACCGTGCCGGTCAGCACAAAATCCGCTCCCAGATCCTCGCGGCATTTCTTCAGCAGGCTGCTGGAAATCTCGCCCTGCATCAGCTCCTGCGAATTCAACATCACTTCCCGCACCCGGCCCGGATCCACCATCGTGAATCCCCGCTTCAGCATCGCCGCCAGCAGTTCGTTCACCAGAATGTTGCCCGCAAAGTGCGTCTCGGTCTCATTGCCGAAGGTCACCAGCGCCACGCGGCGGCACGGTGTTTCGGGTTGTCCCTTGCTGCGCGGCTTCAGCGCCTGCACCTGTTTGCGCTTGGAATTCTGCGTGAGCCGGAACGGCTTCAGCAGATCCTTTACGGCGGCATCCGCCAGCCCTTCGGCCCGGTGGGAGCCGATCCCCAGAAAATTCGTGCGCGGATCCCGGTGCAGGGCCACCGTATTGGCCCACACCACCGTCGCGGTGGGAACATCCAGCAACCGTGCCGACAAGGCGACTTCCGCCGACGAATCGGTTTCCGAATAGCGGTCCAGCGAACTCAAAAGCAGATACCGTACCGGGCTCTCCGCCGCCACAAGCTGCGCTTCGGCCAGTTCCAGTTCCGCAGCATTGCGCACGCGATGTTTGCGCAATACCTCGGCGACCACCGCCGAATCCGCCAGTTCGACTTTCTTCTGCTGCAGGACCTGTCTCATCCGCGCCACCATTCGCGGCGCGGCATCGGCGGCTTCCGCCAGATTCGCCGGAGGCAGAATGGCAACCGACTGCGGCGGTTTCTGCGCGGAGGAATCCGTCTGGGCCGCTGCACAGGCGGCCAGCCACAGCAGGCTCAGAGCCGCAAGGAGCCGAATCATCGCAAACGGTTTCACCGGATCAACGTGCCAATCAGTTTCTGCACAGCGCTGCGGGCGGCATTGCCGCGCGTCTTCTCCCCCACTCCAAACAGCCGGGACAGCGCGCCGGGGCCGGTGGTATTGACACTCGAGGTCCACACCGTACTGCCGGTCTCCGTGTTCACCATGCGCGCGTCAATGCTCACCACGTGGGTGCTCAAATTGCCGTTGCGGACTTCGGAGGATTCCCCGACCGATCCGAAGATGATTCCCTGCACGTTCAGCGTTTTGGCCATATCCTTGATCTGTTCGACGCTCATTTCGGCATTCTTGTCCGACATTCCGGAATGGCTGGCCAGATAGGCCGACACTTCTCCCGGCTCCACCAGATCAAACACCTTCTGCGCCAGCAATTCCGTGAAAAACAGCCGCGTGACGTACTTGCCCGACCCCTGATCGCTCGAAAGATTCTCGAACGGAATCACGGCCACCCTTTCGATGGAACCGAAATCGAACTGCGGGTCAATGTAAGTCGTGTGCCGTGCCGCCGCACACCCAGCCAGCAGCAGGGCAGCCAGAGAAAGCATGCAGGCAATTCGGAGGATGGTTTTCATGAGTGAAGGGTTGGGATTCATACAGGGCGGCCCTAAATTCTGAAGGTGAATCCGAGCCGCAGATTGGAGAAATTTTCCCGTGCCGATTGCTGGGAATCGAGATGGGAGTAGCTTGCGGATACATCGCCGTGGCTTGAAAAGCGGAAGATGCCTTGAGTCGTAATGACGACCGTCCGGTTATTCCGGTCCGGCTGGTTGCCGTCCACACTGGCGCTCAACACCAGTTTTTCCGTGGCGTTCCAGTTAATCAGCCCCTGCCAGGTCTCATAGGAGGAGACCGGATCATGGTACCGTGAGGCACTGCCGGACAGTTGCAGGGTCTCGGTCAGCCGGTAGGTCGCCGACAGGGCAATATTCTCCCGGGTTGGAATGGTCCAGGCCCGCTGGGAACTCAGCCAGTAATACCGGTAGTCCACGGTAAACTGGAAGCGGGAGGTCGGCTGGGCTTGGATGGCTTGACCAATATAGCGAGTTTTATACACATCTGCCGCAAGAAAACGGTGATCTTCAGTCAATCCGCCTTCGGTTGCGCCTCCGAGGCCCGGGAAAAAGGCCGCATCCAGCCTCACCGTGGCCGCATCCTGCCGGCGATTAAGGGCATTTCCCGTCACTTCCCGCTGCCGGCTGCCTGCCACGGTCGACTGCAGGCCGTTCAGCCAACGCGAAATCACGCTCATCCCCAGCAATTCCGTATCGGTCCTGCCTCCGGTCGCGTCCGGATACTCGGTGCGGCTCCACTGGTATTGCCCGGAAATGCCGGCCATCTTGTGTGCAGAAAGGTGCAGCGAGCCATTGAGGCCATCCTGCTGCCGGCCAATGGTCGTTGCGCTCGCGCCATTCTTGATCAGGGTGCCTTCCACCGCGCCGGAAACCCAGGTGGCAGGCTGAACCCCCACCCGCACAGCGGCATGGTGATCCGTCGCCCACGCGAACCCGGTGCTCTGCGAGCGCGTCAACAGCCCGCGAATTTCGGTCACATACACCGGGATCTGCAACGGCTGCGGCTCGCTGACCACTTTCACATAACGCGCCGTCTGCACCGGAAAATCGATTTCATAGCGGCGAAAGACCACGTTAAAGGGATAGGTCTGATTCCCCCGCACTAAAGACCACGTGTAATTGTCGGAACTGGTATAGAGCGCCCAGCGCAGTCCGCTGTTCGCCAGGCTGTCCGTATACACAAAAATATGATCTACCGTAATCGCTGAGCCGAAGTCCAGGCCCAGATTCTGAACATCATTTCCCGAAAGATCCATCGCATGCGTGGCCGCCGAGTCCAGATTGCCGTCGATCAATCCGGGAGAGCCGTCCAGCGCGCCCAGTTCGGGCGTCGGACTGTTCGACCAAAGGCCGGAAAGCGGCGTCAGACGCACCAGGATTCCGTCCTCGCTGGCCCGCTGCTCCCTGTCGGCCTTCGCCTGAATCATGTAGCTCGTTTGCACCGAGACGATGTGTTTCCATACGGACAGTGAATTCTCCAGCCGTCCGATGTGATTGCGTGAAATCTGCTCAAAGCCCGTCCGCCGGTTCTCCGTCCGGATGTCGTTGAATTCATAGCGCAGCGACGTCGTCGAGAAGGAATAGTCCGCCGATCCGCCGATGGTCCGCTGGCGCGTGTCGACTCCCAGCAGTTCCAGATCATTCACATTCTGAATCCACTGGTAGCGGCCCGTCAGGCGCGGCAGCGATTCCCAATCGCTCTGCAGCACGACGTTGGCCGACTGGCCTTTCAATTGGTTGACGTTGAGCTGGTCGCGGTTATCGCGGTAGCTGTAATCGGACCGCAGCCGGAAAAACGGCGCCGACCAGACCGCGCTCACCGAGGGCATCAGTTCCGATTGCCACACCGCCGAACTGTCCTTGGCGCGGGTTTGCAGATGGCGGTAGTTCAGCAGCGTGAAGTAGGAAACCGTCGGCAGCAACTCGCCATTGGCGTGAAACTGGTACTGCTGATCGAGAATCCCCGTGCGCGTGCTGTCGCCGCGCGTATCCATATAGGTCTCGCTCGCACTGGCACCCCACTCCAGCGCAAACGACGACGCGGCGTGGCACATCCACAGAAGGATGAGTGCCAGCCGCATGGTGAACGGCGCGGAGGGTCCGCTGTCTTTGTAGAAACCCGCTATAGACACAAAACAACCCCGGTCACGTGCAGTCCCACAGAAATGAGCCCAAATAACAGCAAACAGTCGCATCCGAGGGCAAAAAAAAGGGCCGTTCGCTGCCTTGACGGCGCGACTTCGGTCCAGCGCTATTAACGGATGCGGCCACGGCGGCGAGTGGATAAAGGGTCATTGCAAGAACAGTCCCGTTTCGCGACCCCGGCCTGCAATCACTTCAGAAGGGCTGGGGCCGCGAAACGTACACATTAGAAACGAACTACGATACTGTTTCCTCGACTCGGCGATTAGTTGCCGGCGTCACGGTTGTGGCACTTGTTGCACAGCGAGCGCTGCTCGGCACCACTCGTCGGATACGGATTCGGAATCGCGTACGCGCCGGACTCCACACCTTCCTCAGCCCACGTCGTGATGTTGAAGTCCCAACGGCCGATGTTCGGACCGGAGGACGCGTGCGCACGGTGGCAGCTGATGCAGCTCACCTGGCTGGTGGCGGACGGGCCAGCGGTGCTGGTCGTCGTCATGGCCGGATCTTCAAAGGCAACCGTCGGGGTGTACGCCGTCGCGGCGACGCCGCCGTTCTGATCTTCCGTACCATTGTACAGGTTGTAGGTCTGGGCAATCGACGCGCCCATGGCCACGCCCGACGGGTGCTTCAAGAGGGCGCCATTGCCATCATGGAAGTTGCCGTGGCAGTTCGCACACCAGGCGCTCATGCCGCCCTGGTACGCCGTATGCTTGTTGGCCGCTTCAACGTCGGTGGCGGTGCTGATACCGAGACCGGTCGCCGTCGGGGCCGCGTTCGTGAAGTTGAAGTTACCAGCTTCCACATGACCAGCGCCGTAGAGGAGACGGAAGTGGGCGTTGCCGTGCGGGTTGTGGCAGCTCGTGCAGCTCATGGCCGCGGCGGGGTACGTGCCACCGGGGGCGGTGGTCAGAACCGGGTCCGCAGCCGCGTTCTTGCTGGGAGCAATGACGTTGTGACCACCGTAGGAGCCGGGGATCGGGGACAGATGGCCGCTATGGCCGTCGTTCAAGTTCGCCGCCGCCAGGAAGGCGAAGTTACCGCTGCCCTTTTGGGGAGGCGGGTTCAGCGGATCGCTGCCCCACACCGCGCCACGGCTGGTGGCATGGCAGGACAGACACACGTCGCTGGGAGTTCCGTTCTTCAGCAAATACGGATTGCCGTTCGGAGCGGTCGGGTCAATCATCTGACCGTTTTCGCTGTTGTGCATGGTATGGCAGCCGTTACAGTGGGCCACACCCTGATCATGGAACGCCAGCGCCGGTGTCGCCACCAAGGCGAGAAGGCCGACCGACATCACGATCGCAAGTACAGTTCGTCTCATGCTTTCCTCCGTTGACATTGGATGTTCATTCATTACCCGCTCGCCTTCTCGCCGAACGGTAACCAAAAGAATTGTTTTGAAAGAGATTATTTCGTTTGCTTGTCTTCTGCCGCCGGTGCCGCTGAAGCGCCCTGCGCCGTCGTCACCCGGACTTCCCCTGCCGGCTTCTTCACGCTGGGAAGGTTGACTGCCTGCACCCGGCTCAAAAAGGATTGCAGGACGATGCAGTGACCGGAATCGTCTGTGCAGATGGAAATCGGATGATAGAACCACCCCCTGTTCATCCCCATCCCGCCCAGCTCGTCGATGAACGTCCCGTCAGCATCGTAGCGCAGCAGCGTGTGGCGGTGCTTGTCCATCACCAGGATGTTGCCGTGCCCGTCAGTCGACGTCGCCACCGGAAAACTCAACAACCCCGGTCCGCCACCCGCATGTCCAAAGAGCTTGACAAATTCCCCGGTCGTCTTGTACATCGTCAGCGCCGATATCACCGGAATCGGAATCACCAGCAGGCCATTTACCACCGAGATACTGCCGACGATCGGCTGGCTGCGATCCGACGGACTCAAATCCTGAAACAGCGGAAAATCCCGCACCGGAGTCCCATCGGTGCCCACTACATATATGTGGCCCGGATCGGCACACAACGCATACACCCGGTCCGAATCATCGATGGTGATGCTGTTGGCCATGATGACGGTCGTATCCGTGGCCGACGGCTTCAGCGAAATCTCCCGCAGAAAGCGGCCATCATAGTCGAACTCTTCCAGCCGGTCAGATCGCCGTTCGCACAGCGCCAGAATGTGTCCGCTCGAATCCACCACCAGACTGCGCGGGGATGCCAGATGCTGCTTATCGGCAAACTCAAAAAGATAGTTGCCGCGCTTATCAAAGATCACAACCCGGTCATTCCCCGTATCTGCCACATACATCTCGCCGTGGCGGCGGTCGTAATAGATTGATGACGGATTCACCAGCGCCGGTACGCCGGCCGGCGGCGAAATCTCGTAGGCAAAGTAGGCAGGCGGGGTGTCACAGAACGAGAATTCCGTCACAAACAAGACCAAAAATAGAACCGACACCGCCATCACACGTCCGGTAAGATGGGTATAACGTTTGCCAAAGGGCGGGTCAGTCAGGAAACTTTTCACAAACTCTTGAATTATTATTCACAAAGTCACAAACTCTGGTCGCTGCCGTCATAGTATGTGAGTGGGTCAGAGCGATTTACGACTACCCGACATTAAAATACGAATTGAAAAGCCAGAATGAAATATCCTCCTCATAATAATTCTCTGAATTGGACTGCACTTGTGGATTTCGTAATATGCTTATACTTAAGGATGTTGCCGCTTGGCAACCTTCCCGACCCTCCGAGGCAGAGGCATGTGCCTCCTCAATCGTGTTGCCGTATCGCATCCATTCGCCGCATTTCTGGCTCATTCCGCTATTCTACGTTATTGGCCACAAAAAAACCGCTCGTCGCGGTTACAATTCCCAAATTCATATACTTTTACCATTATGCCCCTCCCCGGTCATTTGCCATGAAACCTGCCAAAAGACCAAGTCCGAGGCACTTAGATAGTGGAACAATCTTCAACGTCCGTAGAACCTCAAAACAAAATCTCAAGTCTCCGGTCTCAAGTCTTCTCTTCCCCTTCCTTCGAAAACTTGTACCCTGCACCGTACACCGTCTGAATGTACTGCGGCTCCTTGGGATCGGTCTCAAAGTACTTCCGCAGCCGCGTGATCAAATTGTCAATTGTGCGTGAGGTCGGATAGCGGTCATAGCCCCATACATGATCCAGAATCGTGTCGCGTTCCACCACCTGTCCTTCCCGCTCCACCAGCAGCTTCAAAAGCATGCACTCCTTTTGCGTGAGAGTAATCACTCCGTCGTGCGTCCAGGCCTTGTAGGCGGTAAAGTCCACGCGGTTGCCGCCGAACTGCACCATCTCTCCGGCGCGCGGGGTCTGACGGTACCACTGTTCCCGCCGCAGCATCGTGCGCAGCCGTGAGATCAATTCGCGCACCGAAAACGGCTTGGTCATATAGTCGTCGCCTCCCAGTTCCAAACCGCGCACCCGGTCGTCTTCGGCTCCGCGCGCGGTTAAGAACAGAATCGGCACCCGGCTTCCCGCACCGCGCACCCGGTCGCAGACATCAAAGCCGCTGGCTCCCGGCAGCATAATATCCAGCACCACTGCCGACGGCTCATGCGTCAAAATCTCCTGAATCGCCTCCAACCCGTCGGCGACGACCTCCACCGCAAAGCCTTCCGCTTCGAGGTTCAGCTTCAGACCCCGTGCGATGCTGGCTTCATCTTCGACAACCAGAATACGGTCAGGCATGGGCAACCTCCGCTGCGAGCGGCAATTCCACGGTAAAGGTCGCGCCCTTCCCCAGTCCCGGACTGCTGACATGCGCCCTTCCGCCAAAGGCCTCCGCCATGCGCTGTACCAGATACAGTCCCAGTCCCGTACCGCGTGTGCGCCGCGTGTCCTCGTTTTCGACTCGATAGAACTTCTCGAAAATCCGCTCGGCCTCGCCGTGATCCAGGCCGATTCCCCGGTCCCGCACCACCAGCCGCGCGCGCGTTCCCGCGCGGGAAAGCTCCAGATCCACACTCCCGCCGTTGGGAGAATATTTGTACGCGTTCTCCAGCAGGTTCTTCACAATCGTCTGATACCAGGTCGGCTCGGTCATGGCCATTAATCCCGGCTGCAAGGAGGTCCGCAATTCGAATCCCCCGTGATCGAACAGCGGTTTGACATGCTCAATCGCCGCCGCCGTCTCTTCGGCAAGATCCGTCATCCGCAACAGCGGCTTGCGCGCGGGATTGGTTACGGCTTGCGCCTGCAGCAGCCGGTCGATCAGATCATTCAGCCGTTCCGTATCCGCCGCCATCGTTTCAAGCACTTCTGTCTTCTGGGCCGGAGGCAGTTCTCGGTCCCGCAAGGTCTCAAGGTACAACCGGAGAGATGTCAAAGGTGTGCGCAGTTCATGGGAAGTCGCCGAAAGGAACATCGCTTCCCGCCGCTCGAAGTCCACCTCCTTGTGCAGCGTCCAGTAGATATAGATCACTCCCGCCCCGACCAGCAGGCTGAAGAACGCGCCTTCAAAAATGAACATCCGCACGCGCTTGTTGGCAATCTGATCGAGCTGGGCCTTGGCCGCACCTGTTACCTGAACATCCTGTCCGTCAGGTGTGACTTCCAGATCCGGAAAGGCGGACAGCCACGCGCGGAACTCCTGCGGCGCCGGATTGAACTGCGCCGCCCATTGCCGTGCCATGCTGATCTGCTGCTCCCACAGATGGCTCTGCTCGCGGTGAACGCGGGTGCCTTCCCGTACCTGAAAGATCACCCACCACCCAAGCTGTGCCATCCCAAAGGCCGACAGCAGCAAAAACACCCCAAAGTGCCTCGGAAACCCCGGTTTCGTCATGCCCTCATCCCGGATAATCGTTTGCAGATGAAGGCAATTTAGGAGTTTGAACATGAATGTCAAGCGAGCAGGCATTTGCCCCGCCATTCTCCTGATTGCGATGCCCTCCTGATAAAATACGGGCGACCCCATTATAGGACCGCCCTTTCCCATGTTTCAATCTTCAGCTTTTCTCTTACTTCACCAGCAGCATCTTCTTCGTGGCGCTGAATCCGCTGCCTGTCTTCAAACAGTAGAAATACAATCCGGAGGGCAAGTTTCTTCCCTCAAAGCTCACCTGCTGCCGCCCCGCTGCCATCGGCCCATTCACCAGACTCGCCACTTCCCGCCCGGCAACATCGTACACTCTCAGCGACACATGACCCGCTTCCGGCAGATCAAAGGAAATCGTCGTCGTTGGGTTAAACGGATTCGGGAAGTTCTGGCGCAGGTCATACTCAGTCACCAGCGCGTGGTTCTGATCCGGCGTCACCGCTTGCGTCGCTTCCACCGTTCTCGAGCCGTCCAAGCCCACTGATACCAGGCTGTAGGTGTACGTTGTGCCGTTGAGGGCGCTGTTATCCGTAAAGCTGTAACTATGCTCCGTGGCCGTGTTCGTGGCTGTCTCCACGTGAATCGGCGCACCATCCCGCAGCACGTCAAAACCGGCAACACCATTCTCCGAGCGCGTAGTCCAGTTCAGCTTCACCGCGTTGTCCAAAGACAGTGCGCTGAAGGTGCCGAAGCTGACCGGCAAGCCGCAATCCCACGGTCCCGGTGAAGGGCTCAGCGAAAGGCTCGCGCAGCCCCACGTGCTGCCCTGCGGCATAATAATCTGCTTCGTCACATACCGGTGCCCATTAATCATGGTCCACGTCCACAGTCCTCCTGGAACCACCCATCCGGCCGCGGGCGGACACGTGGGCGACGGACAATATTCGCTCGGGCCGCCCACTAACTGATAGGTGATCTGTAGCCCTCCCGGGGCTGCATCCATGCAGGCGAGCGTGAACGGCCCCACATAGACCGTGTGGATGCCGCCCGGCGCCGCCGGGTTCAGGCACAGACACGCGTGCGGGAGACTCATTTCATTCGGCGGAGCCAGAACGGTCTCAAAACTCGGCGGATCACACGGCGGCGTAGGAGGTTGCACACAGACCCACGGGCCGCAATTCACATCCTGCGGGCCAACCGCCAGCGTAAAGACCGCACTGACCCAAATCAGGCCATTGGCCGCCACGATCTTAACATAATAGCGCGACGGATTCGGAGTGATTCCCGAGCTGGTGAAGCATGGCTCGCTCAGGAACTGACCGGGCTCAAGCCCTACAGCCGCGCTGTTGATGGTAAACGTGTTGAAGTTGACCGTGCCCGCAGGACCGCTGGCGCAATCCGGTGGCTCGGTGCAGACCGTTGCCGGCTGATCGGCCGCGTCCGGGCCGTTGCTGTTGGCGTCATAATAAATCACCATCGGCGTGCCGTCCGCCAGCGCGCCGCCGCCATCACAGGTGTTCGTAAGCTGGTAACCGTCGTAGTACAAACACGCCACAAAGTTCTGTCCAAAGCCGACAGATGTCAACGCCAGAAAAAGCGTCGCCAGAAGCAGAATTTTGACACGCATGACCAGCCTCCTCTACAGGATAAGGTGTTTTGTCCTCACAGAGCACGCACAATATGCCAGGATGAATTTCCCTATAATAAATATGCTCGCCGCTACCCGGAAACGCAAGCTTCTGATGCTGAATTATGTAATTTCCCTAATTCGACCCGAAGATTGCTGATGCATATCTCTACCTCACCGTCAAGTTTACTTATTCGGTATATATTCATAGTTTATGGCCATTGCAGGCAGTTCGCCGTGAAACCGGACCACCCTATCCTGCTCACAATCCACCAGCCTCTCTGACCCATGCTGCTACTCATGCCTCCGAGCAGATTTCCCAAAAAGTTTGTACATTTTGTCTCTAACTTATCCCGCTAAGGAGACCCACCTGCCTATGCCGTCCTCAGAAGATTGCGTCTTTGTCATCAATCCCGGCTCCACCAGCACCAAAATGGCCTTTGTGCGCCCCGATGGCTCTTGCCTCTGCGAGAGCACACTGCGCCACGGTCAGGAAGCCCCCCGTTCCATGCGTGACCTGGTGCCCGTACGCATTGCCCAGATCCGCGAGCAGCTTGCCCAGCAAAACCATCCCCTCGCCCCCCGCGCCGTCGTGGGCCGCGGCGGACCCATGCGGCCGCTCGATGGAGGCACCTATCACATCAACGATACGATGGTCGAGGAACTGCTCAGCGAAAAATGGTCCGCCCATGTATCCAACCTCGGCGCGCCCATTGCCCGCACCCTCGCCGCCGAATGGAATGTCCCGGCCTATATCGTCGATCCCGTTTCCGTAGATAATTTCACTGACCTCGCTCGCATCAGCGGCATTCCCGAAATTTCCCGCAAGTGCCGCTCCCACGCGCTGAATATTCGCTCCTGCGCCTATCTCGCCTCTGCCGAATTGAAGAAGAACCTCGCCGAAACCCGCTTTGTCATCGCCCATCTCGGCGGCGGGATTTCCATCGCCGCGGTAAATGGCGGCAAGATCGTCGACGTCAATGACGGCCTGCTCGGCATGGGTCCCTTCTCCCCCGAACGCGCCGGCGCGCTGCCCCTCGAAGGCCTGCTCGACCTGTCCGCCTCCGGCAAATACTCGCTGAAGGAACTGAAAGGCTATCTCTCCAAAGGCAGCGGCCTCAAAGGCTACCTCGGCACCAACAGCCTGATCGAAGTCGAAGAGATGATCGACAAGGGCGACGCCAAAGCCGCGCTGATTTTCCGCGCCATGGTCTACCAGATTGCCAAGGAGATCGGCGCCTATGCGATGGTGCTGCAAGGCAAGCTCGATGCGCTGATTCTCACTGGCGGTCTTGCCAACTCCGAGCGGCTGATCGCCGAACTGAAAACCTACGCGGGCTGGCTGGGCCGTGTGATGCTCTATCCCGGCGAACGCGAACTTGAAGCCATGGCCGCCGGAGCGTACCGTGTGCTGAACGGCGTGGAAAACGCCAAGGAGTATGCATGCTGACCACCGCCCGTCACGTAATGGATCATGCCCGCGATCTGGCCAAAAAGAAGATGCCCATCGTCGCCGTGGCCGGTGGCGAAGACGGCGACGTGCTGCGCGCCGTAGCCGATGCGCAGAAAGAGGGCTATGTCCACGTGCATCTCGTCGGCAGCGAGGCCAAGGTGCGCGCGGGCATCGAGAAACTCAATCTGGATCCGAAGGACTTCACCGTCACCCATGCCGATGGCGTCAAAGCGGTGGTGGCCAAGGCCGTCGACCTCTGCAGCACCGGCCAGTGTCAGATTCTGATGAAAGGCAAAGTCCCCACGTCCGATCTGATGAAGGCCGTGCTCGCGCCCAATGCCAATCTGCGCAAAGGCAAACTGCTTTCCCATTGCGCCACCCTCGAAGTCCCGGGACATACCAAACTGCTGACCATCACCGATGGCGGCGTGCTCTCCGCCCCCGATTTCCACCAGAAAGTCGCCATCGTCGAGAACGCCGTTCGCGTCTGCCGCTATCTGGGCATCGCCGATCCCAAGGTTGCCTTGCTGGGCGTGCTCGATGAAGCCGATCCCGATTTCCCTTCCACCATCGAAACCTCCGCCATTGCCCGCACCTGCTTTGTGCGCGGCATCTGCAAGTACATCGAAGGTCCGCTCACCATGCGCACCGTAATGGTCGGCCCGCCAAAAGGGACCGCCTGGCAAAGTGATGTCATCGGCGATCCGGACATCATGGTCTCGCACGGTATCGAAGAAGCCAACATCGCCGTCAAGGCCCTCATCCATTTGCGCGGCGCAATCTTCATGGGCGTAATCACCGGCGCGCGTGTGCCGCTTTCTCTCGTCTCGCGCAGTGATCCACCGATGAACAAAATGGCCTCGCTTGCGCTCGCCGCCGTGATGGCCGGAGAGGAGGCCCGCTCATGATTCTCCAGGAACTACTCGACCGCGCCGCAGGCCGCAAGCCGGGCCGCATTACCGCCGTGGGCGCTTCGGATTTTGAGCGCTCAGTCCTTGCCGAATGGCAGCAGCGCGGCTGGACGGTGAACCATTGCAGCGGCGATCTGCCCGATTGCATTTATCACGCCGTCGACAGCGCCGTCAAAGGCGAGACCGACATGATCTTCTGCTCGGGAGATGAAGGTCTCAAGCTCACGCGGATGCTCGACCGCGCCGTGCCCCGCGAATTCAAACCGCTCAGCGTTCTGCAGGGCTTTGAAGTCCCCACCTATCACAAAATGCTCTGGGCAGGCTTCACGCCGCTCGGCAACTATGATTCCATTCCCGAAGCCATTAAAGGCGTGCAGACCATGGTTCGCGCCCTGAGCGATCTTGGAGAGCCCGAATCCAAAGTGGCCCTGCTCTCCTGCGTGGAGCTGATTTCCGCCAGTGTGCATTCCACCATCTGGGAAGCCACCCTCGGCCATATGAGCCAGCGCGGCCAATTCGGCAAAGCCAAGGTCGACGGTCCCCTCGCGTTCGATCTGGCCGTCAGTCCCCGCGCCGTAGATGAAAAAGGTCTGAAGAGTGAAATCGGCGGTCAGGCCGATCTGGTCATTCCGCCCGATCTGAACAGCTTCGAAACCCTCGTCGATGCGATCCATCTTTCCGGCCAGCATCGCGCCGTAGGCGTGATCGTCGGCGGTCCCTGCCCCATCGCCCTCCCCCCGCATCGCAGTGAACGCCACCTCGACCTGAGCCTGAAAATCGCCAGCCTGCTGACATAGGGCATTCTGCCGCCTCTTCTTGTCTTGTCATTCGGTGTAGGGGCGGGTTAAGCAGACAGAAGCAACAACCGCTGAAGAGGTGACACGCGCAACCCGCCCGTGCAACATCCTGCAATCGCTAAGACGGGAGGGTTGCGGCAGACCTTAACCCTCCCCTACATAACAATCGTCATGATGGTCTAAGGGCACCCGCAAACGAGGTTCGGATTCTGTCGTAGGGGCACGACATGTCGTGCCCGTCTTTTCTGAATTCGGGGTGGCCGCAGGGCCATGTCGTGCCCGTATTCGACAATTGAAGGCGATACTCCGCGGCGGCGTCCCCCAAAAACAAAAACCGGACTCCTCAGCCCGGTTTTCCAACACCAACCAATTCACCCCAGGGACCCAACTCCTTGGGGTGTCTTACTCCTATGTATGGGCTCTCGGCCGGTCCATCCAGTGAAGAATCCGCCGACTCACCACGAATACGACAATGAGAGTGATGCTGACATAAGCACGTGTGTACTCGCCGAAGTAGGTCCAGTCAATGTACGGAGCCGCCAGAAAAACCCAAAACGAAAGAAAGCCGGCATCAAAGAACAGGACATCCCGCTCCGTTCTGAGTTCCTCATACGTCGGCTGCTTTCCAACCTGTCCGCGTTCCTTCCGCCGCCACCAGGTCATAAATACGGGCCAGCTAAGGGCAAACACGGTGCCGATAATTACGTGAGACCACTTCATGCGACTCTCCTGTGCAAAATGTTCTTCCCCTTCCTTCCTCCAATATACAATACAAAGTTCATCTATTCAAGTCCCAAGCCCAACAGAAAAACCAGGCCTCTCAGCCTGGTTTTCCGTGTCATAGGGAGGAAAGCGTTTCCCTATCGCGTCAAGTCGTGAGCCATCTGGTGGTACTTTTCATGGACGCCTTCACCGATGTCCTCGGCCTCCACCTGTTCGAATTCGGCCAGCAACCGCGCTTCATCTTCCGGATTCATCAGCCGCGCCGCCATCGGAAAGAGAATGTTGTTCTCCTTGTGGATGTGCATCCGCAGCAGATTAATGTATCCCGCCAGATTGTTCCGCACCATCGCTACCGCCGCCCCGTCGCCCGTACGGGACAATTCCAGCCCCGCCGCCACACCGCGCACAAACTCCCGCCCGGTCTCATGGTCATGCAGCATCACCGCCACCGGGCCGCTCTGTGCCGACAGGCCGCGCTGCTCCAAAAACACGAACAGCTTCTTCTCTTCCTTGGCGTGGTGACAGCGGTCGGCAAAGTTGCGGATGAAGTCCACCATGCGCTCAATCGTCTCCTCATGCAGCGTTCCTGTCTCGTCCATGAACGCCACTTCCCGCTCCGCCGCGTCCAGCACCTTCAATATGATCTCGTGCTCGTGTATCAGAATATCTGTCGGTTTCATTGGTGCGCTCCGCACGTGTGTGGGGTTTCCGCCGCGTCCGCTTCATCGCTTCCGTGTCCCGCCGAACCGGTGATGTCGTTGTGCAGCCGTTCTACATAGTGGATGTAGTCCACATAGGCGTCTACAAAGGCGCGCCCGGCCGCGATGCTTTCGTCCGCGTGCCTCCGTGCCTCTACCACGCGGCCAAATCGCTGCTCGATCCCCTTCACCATCGCCGCCCGGATATCTTTGACCAGGTCGTCCGCGGACTTCCGCTCCAGCGCTTGATCCGCGGCGGTAATAATCCCTTCCGGCTGTTCGCCGCTCTTGAGGCCGGTGTACGGTGCGCCTTCGCCCGCACGATGCAGCCGCACCAGTGTTTCGAAGAAATACGTATCGGCAAGAGCCTTGGCCTCCTTGCCTTTGCCGCGCACCGCCAGCGTCTTTGCGAACGCCTCGCGGATCGCCGGCTCATCATCCGGCTTCACCCATTTCAGCACTGGCGTTACGTCACCTCTGTCCAGCGCCATCTGCGCCGTTGTGACAACCGGCCCGTTCATCGTATCGCAATGCGCGCGACTGATCTGCGGCAACGCCAGGATGCCCAGCGCAAGCATGAGCCCGCCTGCCGCTCGTAATATTGTATGCATGGATATTCCTCCGGTTTGTATAAAATGTTGCGGTTGAGTTCTACGCCACGCCCGAACGCAGTTTGGCCTTCTCGGCCATAGGTTCCAGCACACTGTCTTCTTTCGACAGAGACCAGCCCGTCTTCAGCCCCAGCACAAACCAGCCCAGCGAAATCACACCCGCCGCAAAGATCGTATCGCCGATCACCCGCAGCCAGCGCAGCGTGTCCATTAATCCGGTGTGCAGAAACTCCGCCGAGCGCGCATACCACAAGCCGTGTTCCACACTCGCCCACGTCTGCATCAAGCCCTGCGGCAATATGCTGATCGTCACCATCAGCAGCAGGCCAATATTGATTGACCAGAAGGCAAAGGACAATGCTCCGGTCTTCCACACCTTGCGCACCGTCAGCCCACGCAGGCAGAACAGCATCAACCCGAATCCCAGCATGCCGTACACGCCGAACAGCGCCGTGTGCCCGTGCACCGGAGTGGTGTTCAAACTCTGCATGTAATAGAGCGCCACGGGAGGATTGATCAGGAAGCCAAACAGTCCGGCGCCCACCAGATTCCAGAAGGCCACCGCCACAAAAAAGTAGATCGGCCAGCGGTACGCCTGAATCCACGGCTTCATCCGGCTCAGAGTCAGATTCTTATAGGCCTCAAATCCCACCAGCACCAGTGGCACCACCTCAAGCGCGCTGAACGTTGCACCCAGGGCCAGCACCGCTGTCGGCGTCCCCGAGAAATAAAGGTGATGGAAGGTGCCGATAATTCCGCCGCCAAGAAAAATCACCGTCGAGAACAGCACCGCACTTGCCGCAATGCTCTCCTTCAGCAGACCCATGCGGGTAAACAGGAAGGCGATCACCACCGTGGCAAACACTTCAAAGAACCCTTCCACCCACAGGTGTACCACCCACCAGCGCCAGTATTCGGCCATCGACAAATGTGTCTGCCGTCCCCACATCAGCGCCGCGCCATAGAACAGCGCAATCGCCGCCGAAGCAATAAAGAACAGTATCAACAAGTGGCGGTTGCCCGTCGGTTTCTTGAAGGCCGGATACATCGCGCGGTTCATCAGGAACAGCCAGATAAACAGCCCCGCGAACAGGAAGATTTGCCAGAACCGTCCGAGGTCCACATATTCATAGCCCATATGTCCGAACCAGAAACTCGTCTGGAAGCCCATCCCCTTCACCACCGAAATCCACTGCCCGACCAACGAGCCCACCACAATCACCAGCAGCGCCACAAACAGAACATTCACGCCCAACCGCTGGAATTTCGGTTCCATCCCCGATACCGCCGGCGCCACAAACAGCCCCGTGGCCAGCCATGCCGTGGCAATCCAGAAGATGCCAAGCTGCAAATGCCACGTGCGTGTCACGGTGTACGGCAGATATTTTGCCAGCGGAATCCCGTAGAAACCCTGCCCTTCCACTCCGTAGTGCGCCGTGATCGCCCCCAACAGAATCTGCACCACCGCCAGCGCCATCACCACCCAGAAATATTTCAGAGTCGCCTTCATCGAGGGCGTTGGATTCAAAGCCAGTAGAGGATCGGATGCCGGAGCCTCCGCAATCTCTTCCGGCCCTTTCCTGTCCTGCACCGCAAAATACCACGACAACGCGCCAATCCCGCCCAGCAGCAGCACAAAACTGATCACCGACCAGATAATCGCTGAACTTGTGGGACGGTTGCCTATCAAGGGCTCGGAGGGCCAATTGTTGGTATAGGTAATCTCTTTTCCCGGCCGCTGCGTCGCGCAGGACCACGCCGTCCAGAAGAAAAAGCTGTTCATCAACCGCTGATTCTCGGCGCTCTTCATCACGTTCGCCGGAATGGAATACGCGTCCCGTAAGCTCGCTTTGGCCGGATCATTGCCGAACAGCCCGGCATAATGATCTCCAACTTCCTTAATCGCTTCCGCGCGCTCCGGCGACAGGACCAGTTCGCCCGTCTGCGCGTTGTAAGTATTCTTACGGTATTCTTCTCTTAACTGTTCACGCAATGTTGCCTGCACCACCGGCGATTGCAAATCGTAGGTCAAACCGTTCAGCGCCACGCCATAGGTATCCAGCATCTTTACCAATTCGCGGTGCAGCCAGTCGGCGGACCAGTCCGGCGCCAAATAGGCCCCGTGTCCCCAGATCGAGCCCATCTCCTGTCCGCCCATGCCCTGCCATACATTCTGTCCATCCAGAATATCCTGACCGCTGAACAGAACCTGCCCGTCCGTGGTTACCACCTTCTGTGGTATCGGCGGCTTCTCGTGATAGATCTCCACGCCGAAGAAGCCCAGCACCGCAAATGACAACACCGTCACCGCAGCAAAGGCTATCCAGAGTTTTTTGAAGTTCATCTTACTTCTCTGTGCTATATGTTTGACTATCCCGGCAACGACTTTGTCACCGGATATGGCCCGATTAGTTCCTCCGGTCACATACGGCTGTGAACCGGGGTCTTGGTTTGCATGACCCCAATCTACTCACCGCCCAGCCCTCCGTTCTTTCCACAAGATAAAAAACCGGATAATCCGACAAAGAGACTAAACTACTAACATTTACTGCAAATAAAAAAGCACGGTGCTCCGTGCTTTCAAATTATCACCCCATCAGGAGGCCCCATCTCGGCCTCTCTTCATCCTTCATCCTTCCGCCTTCATCCTTCATTCAAGCGGTGGCAATGTCAACTTATTCAGCGCTCCCAGATCGTTCAAATAGATCGTCCGCCCCTGCACGTCAATCACCTTTTCATCCTGCAAACGGCGGAAGATTCGCGAAAGCGACGGCTGGTTCATGTTGAGCAGCGTCGCCAGGTCTCCCTTCTTGGAGGCAAGATTCACCCGCGGCACTTTGAAATCCAGTGTCGGCTTCTGCTTGTCAAGCTCGGCCAGCAGATACCGTGCGACCCGCGCCGTGCCATCGCTCAAGGTCAACTGATCGATTCTTGAAACCAGCCGCTGCAACCACTTGGCCATCGCGCCAAACAGGAAATTCAAAAAGGGCTCATGCTTGCCAATCAGCTCCATCACATCCCGCCGTCGCAGCAGCAGCAGTTCCGTGTCCGCCAGGGCAATCGCCGTCGCCGGGTATTTCCCGAGGAATATCGCCGCCTCGGCAAACAGCCCGGGAGGCTCCACAAAGCTCAGCACGCTCTCGCGCCCATCGGGTGTAATCCGCGCCAGCTTGATCAGCCCCCTGGCCACAAAGAACATCCCCACCGCGGCGTCCCCTTCCTGAAACACCATCGAGTTGGCCGGCCACGTCTGCTTATCCGCCCGTCGCAAAATTTCCGCGCACACGTCCTCGCCCACCGCCTTGCCAAAAACGCTGGTCAGAAATTTCTCTTCAAGGGTCGCTTCACTCATAGAATTTCACCACGGAATCCGGCTCTTGATACCGGCCACCAGATAACGGATCGAATAGGTCCCGCCGGGCAATCCGGCCACAGGACTGTAATCGAAATGGGTGTAGATGTACTCCGCCGTAACCGAGAAGCTCTTCCACACCTGCGTTTCCGCTTCGCCGAAGATCATCCCGCGCTGAGTATCGTTTTGGTTGAAGATCACCAGCAGATCATTGTCGAAATAGTAGGCGCGCTCGCCGATGAACCCGCCCGCCTGAAACGTCCAGCGCCGACGCGGCACATACACCGCCTTAGCCGCCAGCGAATACAGCGTCCGTCCGTCTTCGACGTGTGTGAAATTGGGCCGCACCGTGGCGCTCCACCGCGAAGCCAACACGCACGTAAGCCGCCCCGTAATCTGCTCCGAAGTCAGTTTCGAAGACTGCCCCGGCGGCAGAACGGCATAACTCTGCCCCTTGCCCGAAAACCGCGCATAGGAAAGGCCCAGCTCGTAAAGTGGCCGCGAGAACATCGCCTCCACACTTCCCACCGTGGCGTGATCCGCGTACCCGGAAAACCGCGCCGAGGAGAACGTCCCCGCCATGTACCCCGCGTACGCCTTCATCCGCCACGGCCAGTGGCTCAGCAGCACTCCGCCCACCGGCATCTTCTGATGATAGGACCAGTCGGGATGGGACACCGTCAAATCGCTGTAGCCCGCCGTCAGGTAATGCCGGTCATGGATCGCCACCGTCACATACCCCGCGTGCTCTTCCGAGGTCCGCCGGTCCGTGTAGCTGCCGTGTGTTTCGAACACGCTGGGACGAACGGAAAACGTGCGGGCATAAGAAACACCGCACGTCAGCGCCAACAGGATAACCGCCGCACACGCTCTGGTCATCTTACTTAAGACCCGAAAGTCCGCGCAGCGCGCTGGTATCTCCCGGACTCATCATCAGCGCGCGTTCGAACAGCCGCCGCGCCGCGTCCTTATTGCCAAGGCTGAATTCATTCCATCCCGATGACAACACCGCCTCATACGCCGCCGGATAATGCTCCAGCGCGTTCGCAAAATGCGCCGCCGCCGCGTTGTTGTCGCCGCGATTCATGTACATCTGTCCCAGCCGCAAATGCGCCGTATAGTTGACAGGCTCCAGGGCGAGCACCTTATGATAGGTTGCTTCCACCTGCGTCCAATCCTGAACCGCCGCCAGCGGCAGCGTCAGACCCAGCAGCGCTTCCACGCTCTTCGGCGCCGCGGCCACCGCCTGCCGGTAATATTTCTCCGCCAGATCATACTTCGCATTCATATATTCCAGCCAGCCAAACCTCAGCACCACGGCGTAATCGCTCCGTGCGTTGGTCGGAATCGCTTCCATCTCCTTTAAAGCGTCGGCATACTTGCCGTTCGCTTCCTGCGCCAGCGAGGCATTATAATGTGGGATGACAACGCTGTCTTTGGTATCCTGCGCGTGCAGCACCAGCCCCGCCGCCAGCAGCAGAAACGCAAAAAGTATGATCACGCTTGCCAGACGAAATGGTTTCATCGAATGTACCTTCGCAATAGTAAAATTTCAGAGACAGGCCCTTGCTCTCAGGCCTTCAGTGACGATAGCGCATCCACGCTCGCCGTGACCGCAGCGGGGCTGCTCTCCGCAACCCTTTCTGCCGAAAACACGGGGCGCTCTCCTTCGGAATATTCAAAACCACTCACCGCGCCGCTGGCCGACAGATGCAGCCGCCCGCGCGATGCCTTGCGGTACGCGGCAAACACTCCCTTGCCCCGCACCTGTAATTCGCTGACAATCCCCGGCGTTCCGCCGTTCCCCGCCTGCGGCTCTTCAAAGTGGAACTCCACCTCCGCGCGAATCTGCGGCCCCGCCAGCAGCAACAGTTCCGAGATAGGCTTCACCGCCGAATGCAGCACCTTGGACAGCGGCAGCACGTCCGTCCACGTCAGGCGCGGATAATACCCCAGCGGCATCTGCATCGCGCACAAGTAAAAATGGTACAGCGCCGAGCGTCTGTTCCCCCGGAAATCCGTCAGGTAAAACATCTTCTCGTTGGCAAAGAAGTTCAGCCATGCGCCCGCGGACGACTCAAAATACGGCACATTGTAAACGTCCACCTTCACTTCCCATGTCTCTTCGAATGGCTCGCCTGCCGCCCCGAACCGGCACAGAAAGCGGTGCACGCTGTCCAGGGGAAACGTAAAGGCAACTTTCAGGTTCCGCTGCGTCATCAGGTTCTGCACCACGGCCATCTCCGCCGGCGGCTCGGAAACCTTCAGACGGCACTGCCCGTCCTTCTCTTCGAGGATGCTCCCAAGGGGGTACGGCAAGGTCTTCTCCCCCACCTTGCCCGTCGCCTGAAACTGGAAATGCAAATGCGGTTCCGGCGAGCGTCCGCTGCTGCCGCACAGGGCCAGCGTTTCGCCTCGCGGCACCCACTGGCCGATGCACACCCGCAGCGATCCCGGCTCCAGGTGCGACACCGCCGAGAACAACCCTTCCATATGCTTCAGCACGATGGTGTTGCCCCAGTTCCGCTGCAAATTCACTTCGCCGATGCGGTTATTGGGAATGCCATCCACCACCGCCACCACTTCCCCGGCCTCCGCCGCCAGCACCGGCAGCCGGTAACAATGATAATCCTCCGGCTTGTGGCCGCCGTTCTGGTAGGTCTTTCCGTCTTCGCCGCACACCACAAAATCAAGGGCGTGCTTCCAGTCGCCGCGGTGCGTATGCGGACCGTCGTAGCCTTGCGACACCGTCCACGCGCCGGAAAACGGCAGATCCGGCAAAAAATATTTCAGAGCATGAAACCGCGCCCGCACCGTCGAATGGTAGTAGTAATTCTCTTCGGGTGATCCCGGCAGGAAATACAGCAGCACCAACCCGCTGGAATGGCTGCGGAACTTCAGACTGTACAGCGTCCCCAGCACCACCAGGTTGAAAGACAGCACCATCACCGGCAAATGTACCGGATTGGTGATGCGCACAAACACGCCGGTGAACACCACCACCATCAGCACCGCCAGCACCGCCAGCGCCAGCGATTTCCGCGACGGAATAATCAGCGCGCCGCCCAAGGCAATCGCGGTCAAAATCGCATTCAACCCCGCCAGCACGGCAAAGGATTCGGTATGTTCCGGCAGCAGCAACTGCACAAACAGGGCACAGGCCGCAAATCCCACCACCGACAGCACGAACATCACCCGCGAGAACAGCAGCAGCCCCAGAGCAACCAGCATTCCCGCCAACAGATGGGATTGAAACAGGATCAGCGACAGCGAATGAAAGTAGACGCGCACCTGCGCCGGCAGCGCGCCCGCGCCGGCAAACTGCTCTAAGGGCGACGTGCGAAATATCGCGGCGTCATAATTCCAAAGGAAGATGGTGACAATGAACAGCGTCAGCACAAACGGCAGACTGAGCCCCGGCAGGTTGAACGCCGTTGCCAGATAGTTCTCCAGTGCCGCCGCCACTACAAACGAGATCAGAATAAAGATCGGGAAGATCGCCAGCAGAAACGGCGTTAGATTCAAATAATACCCGTACGCCGCGCCCAGCAGGATTCCATTAAAGCCATAAAACCCGCTGCGGATCCGCGCCGGATCATATTTCAGCAGGTACGCTACGGCATTGGACAGGCACACTCCGGCCAATGCCAGCATGCCGCTCGGCGGATGGAAGAAGGTGGCCGCCAGCAGCACCGCGCCGAACCATCTGCGGTTCGAGAACAGAAGCTGCGCATAACTGAACAGAACCGAATCGGCAAACCGTCTGCCCTTGGAGTCCGCGGCAAACATGGCTCAGGCCGTCCTCAGCGATTCCGGAATCTGCTCTTTGCTCACCAGGTCTTCAAGAGTTTCCGCGCGGCGGATCACCTCCACCGACCCGTTCTCCATCACCATCACCACGTTCGGACGCAAGGTAATAAACTGCATCCACTGCGTCACGTCATACGCTCCCACGCGGTGCAGCACCAGCTTGTCCCCCTTTTGCAGCGGCGGCAGCGTCACCTGTTCGCGCACCATGTCGATGTTCATACACAGCGGCCCGTACAGCGCCGTATCCTCATACACCGCGCCGTGATCCTTCTCCGGCGATACCGTGTGTTTGTACCAGAAACTGGTGAACAGAATATTCACGCCCGCATCGATAATCGCCGCCCGCCGTCCATCGGACAGACGCTTGTTGGCCAGTACCGTGGTAACCAGAAATCCGGCGTCGTCGATCAGCGCGCGGCCCGTTTCCAAAAACAGCGTCGGCTGCTCGGGTGGCGGCGGCGCATAGTCGGCCAGTCCCGAAGCAATCGCGTCGGCAAACTGCTCCAGCGTCGGCACCACTCCCTCGGCGGGAAGGTACTGGCTGATCAGCGTATTGTGCGAAGCAAACCCGCCGCCCATATCAATATAGTCCAGCGTGTGATGATACTGCTCCCGCAGGTTTTTCGCCAGCCACGCCAGCTTGGACGCCGCGATCCGGTACGGCTCGGACGCCATAATGTACGTGCCGATGTGCGTGTGCAATCCCGCCAGCCGCAGCGTTGGCGCCTGCATAATCCGCGAGATCACCTGCCATGCTTCGCCGTTCTCATAGTTGAGTCCAAAGCGGTCCCACATCGGATAAATGCCCGTATCCATATTCACCCGCACCGCCACGTTCGCCGTCTTGCCGATCTTCTCCGTCAACTCGATCAGGTCATACAGCTCGTCATGGTGGTCTATGTGAATGTAAGCCCCTTCGTCGATGGCCTTGGTCAGCGCGCCGGTGCTCTTGTGAGGGCCGTTGAACAGAATCTGCGAACCGGGGACGCCCAGTCGCCGCGCCTTGTCATATTCGAATTCCGACACCACCTCCGCCCAGGAGCCTTCCCCGTGGATCACCTTGCATACCGCGTCGAGGTAGTTGGTCTTGTAGGACCAGGCAAATTGCACCTTGGGATAGCGCGTGCGGAAAATCCGGTGGGCGCGTTTCTGATTGAAGCGGATCAGCCGTTCGGACATCACAAACAGCGGAGAGCCGAAGCGCTCGACAAGCTCGCTCACGGGCACGCCTTCGATCTCGCTCACCGGTGCGCCGTATGCCCGGCCGCCGATCTTGTTCATCATCCCGGAGTACTGCTTGATGATCGTCGGTCGCTCATAGCGTTTCTTCACTGCGGCCATTTACGCGTCTCCTTCAGTCGTCAACTGTTCGAAGTACTTCATATCCGATATCAGGTCCCAGGAGCACCTTACAAAAAGCTTCCCTACCTCATACTCGCGCTGCACGGCAACAGGCTTGCCCAGTGCCAGATCCACGCACGCCGCCGGAAGGTTCTGCCCCGCCGCCGTCGCCAGATAAATCCACGCCGGAAAACGCGGATTGATCTCCAGCAGATAATACTCGCCGTTGCGCTTATCCTTCACGAACTCCAGTTCCAATCCGCCGGCCCATTGCAGCTTGCGGATCACCGTGCGGGTCAGCTCCAGCAAAGCCTCATCGTAAATGGAGACTCCCGCCCACCCCTTGCCCTTGTCCGTAATATAGGTCTTGCGCATCGCCACCGCGCCCACGGTTTCGCCCTTGCCGTCTCCCAGCGCGGCCACGTTGAACTCCGGCCCCTGCAATGCTTCCTGCGCGATAATCGGCAGACCCCATTGCTGGCGGCACTTGTCGAAGGATGTCAGCGCCTCCTCAAAGGTCGAGGCCTTGGTCGCGCCGTAAAAAATTCCCTTGATGAATACCGGATAGCCCAGCCGCTGCGGAATCGCATGCAGATCCTGCATCGAACGGATAATCATCGTCTTCGGCGCCAGAATGTCATTCTCCGTGCAGAAGGCCGCCAGAGTATCCTTGCCGCGCAGATTCAGCATCTCCGTCGACGGCAGGAACGTGTGAATTCCCATCTCGCGCAGCCGGTCTGCCAGCTTGTAGTACAGATACATTTCCGTATCCAGCGTCGGCACGATCACATCCAGATGCTCGCGCTCATGGATCGCCTTGATCCGGTCGAACACCGGGTCCAAACCGCTGGAGGGATACGGCACAAGATAGCCGTGATCCACGATGTCATTCATGAACAGACCCGGATCCAGAGTATCATATGCCAGGCCAATGATGCGGCCGGCGCAGCCGTCCGCTTCGCGCAGGCTGCGGATCACGGGAATTCCCGGCCCGGGATTGTCGGTGGCATTTAAGCCGGTAACGGCAATGTTCACGCTTCCTCGGTCATCAGTTGGTATTGCCGGAGCTGGCCCAAAAAGTCCTCGACGTCGCGCTGAATCGTCAACGCGTCCGCGTCGTACCCTTCCGCCATGCTGCCGATAATTTCCGCCACTGTCTTATGGTCCTGCAGACCCAGAATCACCGTGCGCCCCGGCTCATTGACCGTAAAAGTCTCGCCGGTGCTCGGCAGGAAAACAAAGCCGGACTCGCTCAGAGCCAGGCCGCGAATAAGTTGCCAGGTGCTCACAAAGATAGTCCCCGTTATTTCAGCAGCAGCATCTGCCGCGTCTGCTGTGCCTTGCCGTCGATGCGAATCTGATAATAATATGGGCCCGATGCCTGCGCATTGCCGCTCGCGTCCTTGCCGTCCCACAGCGTCGAATGCCGCCCCGCCCCCTGCGATTCGTCCACTACCGTTCTCACTCTCTGTCCCAGCACGTTCATAATCTCCAGTTCCACCCGTCCCGGAGTGTTCAGCTCATAGTCGATGCGCGTCGAGGGATTAAAAGGATTCGGATAATTCTGGTGAAGGTCGAACTGCCGCGGCGTCTGCGGATGGCCGCTGATTCCCGCCGCGACACCCGTGTTATACACTTCATAGGCGTAGTTCGCTCCCGACGGATAATCGTACCGCGTGAACACCCCGTCCAGCGTGCCGTCGTTATTCGCATCCCAGATGGACACTGCCGTATAAGAATAGCTCGCGATGTCCCGCAAAAAAATCGTGTTGCCCGTTGTAATGTCGAACACCTTCGCGGTCGTCCGGTAAGCGGACGCCGTGCCGTAGGCCGCCAGCACGTAAAATTCTACAATACCGTCTCCCGTCAGATCTTCACCCAGCGAGTAGACCAACTCGCCCGCCAACCGCTCCGCCGCGCTGAACGTGTACGTGTACTGCGTCGTGCCCGAGAGCGAGCCGTCCATGACGCGAAACGCCAGTGTGTCCAAAGTATAGTACCGGTAATCCCAAGTGCTGCCCGTCTGCTGAAATTGCAGCCACCCACTGACCACGGCGCTCGGCAGACTGCTGCTGCTCCACTCCGAGGTCCATTGAGCCGAGACCGGCAAAGCCATCATCATTAACAAAACAACAGTAACCAATCCATAGTGCAAAGACTTCATATTCGATCCCTCTTCCAACAGATGATCCGCATCGTACCTTGTAACCCGAGCATTTGACACCCTATCAGGCTAAAACGCTTAATGCAACGGTTCAGCCTGTTACAGCAATCTCTTCATCATAACAAATATTATGCCAACACCTTTACATTTATGATATTACGCCTGTTATACTCGTGCTTTCTTGATCTCTCTGCGCAGCCCATGCGCAACGTGAGCACAGCCGAAGCTGGACCCAACTCTCTAATTTGCTAAAATCTAAGACGCGTGTCAAGTTTATATGTCGGTGACCACAACCAGTAGGCCGACCTTTTAAATCGCGGGGTTGCTTTGTGTGCTGTATTGGCAACTTGCAGCCGACCCTTCTCGATACGACCCCATAAATTAGCTGGGCCCGCACTACTAACAAATAAGGCGCTTGCATAACAGCGCAAGCTTGGCGTATAACAAACTGCCCCACGATGCGACCTCGTGGGGCAGTTTGCCAACACCGAAAATTGCTCACGTTTGGCCTACGGCTCTTCAACGCCCTTGGAAGAACTTTGTTGGAAAGTGTGACTCTCGTTCAGCATACGATAGACCATGTACGCCAAGGCGTACATGATCAGCACGATACAAACGAAAGCTACCCCTGCCCAATGCCCCAAATATTCGATTGCAGTAACAGCATTCGAGGTTTCAGACAAGAAGAAGCTCACCCATAGACAAGTAAATATCAGCACGAACACGAGAGCATCGTGCGAACTCTTCAAGTGTCTGTAATTCAAAAACTTCCTGCGATACGTATAGAACACCTTGTAAGCACGTCTATCCATTATCGCCAAGATGAGGGCTGAGAAGAAGGCGGTAGCTATCCCGCCCACGAAGTTCATCCACTGCATAATCAACTCCACATTATCGATTACATATGATTATGCGTCAAAGACCACTCAACCCATGCTGCGTCCGAGGTTATTATGCCCCCGGCAAGCCCCCAGACAACGCCACCAACCCAGCCGCCAGTTACCCACGCGCCGCTTTGGCCATACCGCAGGAGCCACAAACCGGCACCAACCAAATCTCGCTCCACGAGCCACCGCCAGTTGGGGGGCTCATGATTATCAAGACTATTTCCGAAATTGAATCGATAACCCGTATTCCGGTAATCCCAGCTATGCGACCCAACACTTGCCATCGTTAAGCACACAAACTCGCCATCATTCCAAGATACTGCAGTTACATCGTCAACATAGATGTTGAGACTGTCATTAAATTCAACATCCGTGAGTGCAGTATCTTCAAAAACTAACTCAAACAAACGATATAGATACGGGACTTCTCTGGACGATACCACTCCGAGTGTAGCCAATGAGTCGATAACCTCTATGACCCGTTCGTGGGTAGCATCATGGTAATTGACGATTTCAGCCACAGCCAATCGTGCCGTCTCGTGATCTGCGTGGGTGCTGTCTCGCAGAAAATCTAGAGCATATTTGCGCGCAGAATCGTAAACAGCAGCCTCAGTCCACGTGGTCGAATCATACTCTGTCACTAGTCGGCTATCCATAAAGGACACCCCTCGATTGTGGTCAACTCCAACTTGATCCCAATCCATGTAGGAGACCACGCTATAGAACTGCTTCGCATCTGTCGGCTGGGTAATAGTAAGTGTGGTGTCGGAAGTAGTTCCTATCAAAGTCGTGTAGGACCCATAAGGCGACGAAGACGAGTAGACTTTATACGACGATGCACAGGTAGAGCGCCAACGTAAGGTCAACTGATTAGTTGCCGGATTTGGGTAAAGCGTCAAGTCGGGCGGGACACCCCAAGCCACGGTGTGGACAGTATCCTGTTCAAAATTGTTGTTCGGAATCTCCGTGGAGTCATAGTCTGAATAACCACTGCAAGTAGTCTCTGCGCATGTCCAGTCGGCAGAAGTTAACTCGATCTCGTTTGGACCGGCAAGAGCTTGAAACGAGGCCGAATGCCATGAACAACTCGACCCGCAGATCTGGAGATAATACCAAGAGGAATCAGCGGCCACAGGATGGGCGATGACCAACGCAGGGTCGAATACGAAGAAGCCTGCTCCCAGCCCGCTCTCGGCGCCATTGAATATCGTGGTTCTGAAATTCGTCTGACCATACCCTTGACCTCGGATTGGCAACAAATCCCCAGTGTCGGGTCCAGGATTGGTGGCATGATTTACGTCCCACACAACGCATAACCGAGTACTGTCTGGAAACGGCACGCGGGTTTCCGGTGTGCATCCGCAGCCAAGAGCCTCTGTGGAATCTTGGCTGAAATACGAAACAAACACCATGGATTGTTGGCCGAATGCCAAAGACGAAACTGCAAGAAGAACAAGAATACCGAACACGCTCTGACGAATTTTCATGACACGCTCCGTAAAGTTATTAGCCGTGACAATTACTGGCTGGATAGACAAGAATTGAAATAGCTTTTTTCTGATCCTTCTTGCCGATCCGCTGCGCTAATATACGATATCGAACTAATCATATCAATGCTAAATTTATCTATCATTTTCTTAAATCCACACGCATTGACTAGCCCAATACAATCCCGATTTATTGGTATTCTTGTCACTTTTTTTGATTTTAATACATAACCGATTAATAAAAAAATATTTGCCATATCTATCGCAATCGTATGACGCGTCGCATTTCATTTCTGTTCCATCATGATCACGCTGATTTCCCGTTATTGAGCGAGGCATCCCTTTCCATTGTGCAAACCTCTCGATTATGGAAGCTGCATATGCCATGTTGACACATGCCGTTCGGCGGTCCGCATTCTTTACTCACGCCCATCTACCACTGGCTCATACGAGGATTTCTGGGTCAACAATATCAAAATTTGCAAAATCGGCAAAAATCTTTCTGCTAAGCAACATAAAATTATAATTTTACTATGAAGAAACCCCTCGAATTAGAACTTTGAGCTTCTTGCGCTCAGTCAAATCTAAGTGTATATTATCCTGTCTGTTCTTCATCCATCCTATTCATGCTCATGCTAAGAGGAGAAACGCATGTTTGTAAGACTGCTCTCGATTGTACTGGCCTTGGGAATGCTCTGCTCATTCAGCTTTGCCCAGACGGCAAAAGCTCAGGCCACCACCCCCCGCGCCGATTATCAGGCCCAGATTCAAGACTTGTCCGCCTCCACCAAGGCTCAAATAGAGGCTCTCGAAGCCCAGATCGCTACCGCTACCCCGCAGCATCAGGATGAACTCCAGCTTCAGATCGCCGAGACCAAGCGTCAGGGCGAAATCAGCCGCCTCGAAATCCTCCTCCAGTGGGCGCAGGATAAGGGGGATGCCGCCCGCGTCGCCGAAATCGAGCAGGCTCTCAACAACTGGAGAAATCCTCCCCAGCCCCAGGCTCTTCCCCAGATCGAAAAACACGCTCCGGCTCAGTCCACCACCACATCCAGCAAATAACCCATCGAGGAGACCCTCATGAAGAAAGCTCTGCCTAATGCAGTGCTTCTGCTCCTCCTCGTGCTGGTGAGCGGCAGCGCACTCATTCTGTTCGCCGGTCCCATCGCCCAGCATTCCGCCGTCTCCGCCCCGTCGGGCTGGGAGCCGGTGATTGCGGCCCGGGACCATCTCAATCTCCCCGGCGCGACCGTTCGCGTCCCCGAGTCTCAAGACAATTCCGGCTTCATCGGCCTGCCTACCAATCCGGATCGCGCCCCCGAAGCCTTTCCCCCGATGTACTTCCCCAAGCATGAAGGTCCGCTGAAGCCGCGCCAGATCACGGCCAAAGATTTCTACCTGAACTGCGTAGACGTCTCCCTCACCGACCGCCTGATTGTGAAGTTCACCGAAGAATCCATGATCCGCTGGAACGGCACCGCGCCCTATTCCAAGGCCTCCGCCAACGTCGCTCCCCTGCTTAACTTCCTCGCTGCGCATCCGGAAATCACCATGCGCCGCGAGATGGAACTCTCCGAAGAGACGCTCGACAACTGGGAGCGCACCGGTGAGCAGAACATCGGCGAAGACCTCGCCAACCTGAACAACTTCTACATTCTCGACATCCGTTCCAATCCCGCTCCCGAGACTCTGCTTCGCAGCGTCATTAAGCTCGACATCGTCGAAACGGCCTTCTATCAGCCCAAGGGCGCGCCCGCCTGCACGGACATTGCCCCCACCACCCCGAGCTACGTCGCCAATCAGACCTACCACGGCCCCGCCCCCACAGGCGTTAATTCCGATTACGCCGGCACCTATTACGGCGGCTGGGGACACGGCCATTTCAATGCATGGACCGTAGACATCGAATGGGACTGGACTGAAGACCACGAAGATTTCCCCTCCGGCTTCGCCGTGCTTGACGGCGGTGACGGCGGCGGCACAGCCGACCACGGCGACGCCTGCTCCGGCATCATCGGCGCCTGCGACAACACCTACGGCATGTCTGGCGAGAGCCCCAACGTAACGCCCAAAGGCGAATCTGTAGGAATTCTCAACCGCACATGGGCGACGGGCATCACCAATGCCTCGAGCCACCTGTTCAGCGGCGAGTCCGAGTTCATCGAAATTCACAACTACGGCCCCAATCCCGGCTACTCCTGCGACAACACCTGCGGCAACTGCGGCCAGTTCGGTTACATTGCCATCGAGTATTGGGATGACAATTTCGCGGCGATCCAGACCGTCACGGCCAACGGACGCCTCGTGTACGAAGCCGCAGGCAACGGCCAGATGGATCTGGACGCCGCCCGCTACAGTAGCCGCTTCGACCGCACCTACCGCGATTCCCGCGCGATTCTCGTCGGCGCCAGCCACTCCGCGTCTCAGGATGCCATGTGCTGGTCCAACTATGGCAGCCGCGTGGACTGCAATGGCTGGGGACAGGATGTCTACACCATCGGTTACGGCGACCTGTACAATCCCACCGGCAACCGCAATCAGATGTACACCCGCTCCTTCAGCGGCACCTCCAGTGCCACGCCCATCGTCACCGCCGCCGGCAATGACCTGCAGGGTGTGCTGCAGGGCAAGTACGGTATTACGGCTTCCCCCACCGACATGCGCGCCTACCTGCATGATAACGGCACGCCCTACACGGGCTCGCACGAGATCGGTACCAAGCCCAATCTGGTCAACGCCATCAACTGGATTGAACCGGATGTCCTGCCGTGGACCCGCGCCGGATGGTCCAGCCCCATCGTTCCCCGCAACGCGAACAACGCGACGGGCGATGCGTGCCTGATCACGACCCTCGACGGCAACACCAACAACACGTACATGAACGTGTGCGGCTATAACTGGGCTTTCACTCCGGCTCCCGATTCCGGAACGTCCGGTGTTTACAGCGAAAGCTGGCTCGACGGTGGCGCGGTCTTCTGGGCCGGATGGTCACCCCGTATTGCACCGTACCAGGACTTCACCTTCAATAACTACGGCCCGCTCACCGTTCGCGGTGGCCGTCACACCTGGCAATTCCTGCTCGATCCCAACAACGCCTTTGCCGAGTACAACGAAGGCAACAACACCTACACGCAGCAGAATTGCTGGTCCCCGCTCAACTGGACAGCCCAGAGCTACGGCGTCCGCACCGCTCCTCCCCTCAAGTCCGGCGGCAACCCCACCTACTACAATGGCGACGGTTTCCGCAGCGTTCCGTCCGGCAGCACGTGGTGGCTCGGTTGCGCCGTTCTGCCCCAGACCGGCAATGACGTCGACCTCTATTCCTATGCCGATGCCTACACCGACACGACGGGCTTCGATACCTATCAGAAGTACAGCGGGCAGGGCGGCGGCGTTCCCGACATGATTCTTGTCAATGGCAACGTCATCAGCCCCATGAACCGCCTCTTCCAGGCGGTCCGCTACAGTGATGCGTCGACGTCCGACTATGCCGTGGAAGTGGAGCAGGCCAGCACGGCTTCCTGGTATCCGCCGTACACGACCAGCCACACACTCGATGTCAATGCCGTCTTCGACATGTATGAGATCAACCTCACCGCCGGCACCCCGTACTTTGTCGGCGCGGTGGATGTGACCGGTGGGCTCGATGTCCGCCTTTCGATCTACGGCCAGGGTGTCAACTACTATTCCATCGGCGAGTATACCTACACCGTCAACAGCACCGGCGCCAACGGAAATGAGTACCTGACCTTCACCCCCACTACCACGGGATGGTATGTGGCGGTCGTCATGAAGGCCTCTTCGGCCAGCTACGGCGTGAGTGGCAGCTACACCTTCGACTTCTTCAGCAATCCGGCGGCGAACCTGCTGCCTGGTACGGCTCATCCCGGATGGGATGCCGCCATGGTCGCGCGCAACACCAATGACGCGTCGCAGAACAACACCCATTTCCCCACCGCGATTACGGGAAATGCCACCAGCTACCTGAACGTCGCGTGGTATAACGGCGGCTATGCTTCGGCTCCCCTCGGTTACACCATCGTAACCCAGCTTGATAACGTTCAGGTGGGTTCCATGTCGACTCTGGCGGCGCTGGCTCCTCTCACCATGACCGAGTCCATGCCGGCTGCCGTTGCGAGCGTTCGCGGCGGACGCCACACCATGAGCTTCATGCTGGACGGCGGCAATGTCGTGCCGGAATCCAATGAGACCGATAACAACTGGTCCGGCCAGTACGTCTGGAGCCCGTTGGCGATGACTCGTGGGACGACCCTGCAACGCCTCGCTCCCCCCGTTCAGGGCAGTGGCGCCTATCCCAACTGCGACGGTCTGCAGATCCCGACGGCCGGTGGTTATGCCATCGGCGCGGCCTTGCTTCCCAAAGGTCCCTCCGCTGACTTTGACATGTATCTCTACAGTGACTACACCGGAACCACCGGTGGCTTCTCCTCGCTGGTCACCTCTTCTGCCTACGGCAGTGGCGCGACGGATTATGTCATCGTCCCCTGGCGTCTGACCTCCAGTCAGAGCGCGTGGTATCCCGGCGTCATCAACTGGAACAGCGCCACCGACAGTGTGGTTCTCCAGTATGAGAATACTGTGGGTCGCGAACTGTCCACCTATCCGTGGCAGATCACCAATCCGGATACGATTCCGGTTCGAGGCGCGTTCAACATGTATGAAGTCATGATGATTGCCGGAACTCCCTACCGCTTCGTCTGTGACATGCTCTCCGGCAGTTCTGACGTCGAATTGCGTCTGCATCGCGACTCCACCGCCTATCAGAGCCGTGCCATCTATCTCGCATCGGCCAACGCCGCCGGACCCGGTCTGGATGAGACGCTGAACTTCACGCCCACCGTTACCGATTGGTACGTGCTGGTGGTATCGAAGGTCTCTTCCAGCGACGCCAACCAGTCCGCCATCTACAACCTCACGGGCAGCATTGCCGCCGCGTCGCCGCGGCCTGTGTCCAACGTGGTAATTGAACCGTGGACAACGTCGAGTAGCGTCCGCCTTGCGTGGAATCATGTCACGCAGGACTCGCTGGGCAATCCGCTGACTGGCCGCCGGTACGTCGTCTACCGCAGTACCTCTCTGAATCTGATCCCGCTGCCCACCGACTCCATCGGCGGCACCACGGACAGCACCTTCATTGACGTCAACGCCGTAGACATGAAGTACTTCTACCGCGTGAAGGTCAAAGCCAACTAAGAATCACTGAACATACAGCGACCGCGACGAGGGACTGGCATCTGCCGGTCCCTCGTTTTGTTTACCCTTAGTAGAAACGAGGCATCGCACGGACGCTCATCTGTCGAATAGACCGAACCTATCCTAAACTTTCGGGGAATTTTGCCGTCCTTGAAAATAGTATAATTAACAAACGACATTTCTAAGGGGCCTTCCTGAATGAACGCTTGATTTCTCGAAGACCCGTGCATACATTGTGCACCGTCATATTCCCCCATATTATTGAAGCATTATTTAAAGGATTTACGCATGATCCTTAGGAACTATTTACTTTGTATCTCAAGCTTGTGCTTTATCCTGCCATCCTTCGCCGGTGAACTCCCGCCGCGCCGGACAACTGAAAAGGACTTCTACTTCAACTTGATTGATGTCTCCGAGCAAAGCCGTCTGACCATCAAGTTCACCGAGGCGGCAATGATCCGCTTCCGGAACGGTAAGCCCTATTCCAAAAGCGGCGCAGATGTCCGGCCATTGCAAAACTTCCTCACCCGGCATCCTGACGTTACGCTGACACGTCTGGCCGATCCGCTTTCGGAATCGCAACTCGATGTGTGTAAGCAAAAAGGTGAAGCCAATTCGGGACAGGATCTCACCAACCTCAACAACTTCTACCTTCTTCATATTCCCTCTAATCCCGACCCACGCCACCTCATATCAGAAGTCGTCGGCCTCGACATGGTTGAGACAGCGTGGTATGCTCCCAAGATCATGCCTGCCTGCATGGACATTGCTCCGGCCACTCCCAACTGGGAAAATACTCAGGGGTATCTCGGCGCGGCTCCCCTTGGACTGAACGCGTTCTATGCTCATGCGTATCATCCGGCGGGCAGCGGAAACCCGAATGCCCAGTGCATTGTCCTCGACTACGAATTCGTCGGCAATCATGAGGACCTCCCTTCTACCTTCACCGAGCTTCCCTCCGACACCGGCAATCCCACTGATAACTTTTCGGAGCACGGTGATGGCTGTGCCGGCATTCTCTTCGCCTGCGAAAACGGGTACGGCGTCACCGGAATGAGTCCTGCCGTCCGCGCCTTCGGTGCCCGCTACTGGCTCTACACCGATTACACGGCCGGCCTCATTGCCTCCGCAGTCGCGCTCCGTCCCGGTGAATCGCTTTCCATGTCCGTACAGTCTGTCGGTCCCGATCCCGGCTATCCCTGCGATTCTTCCTGCGGAGATCCCGCCCAGTTCCGCTGCATTGCCCTCGAATATTGGGATGATGTCTTCGCGGCGGTTCAAACCGCCATAGCCAACGGCGTCCTCGTCTATGCCGCCTCCGGCAATGGGCAGATGGATCTGGACAATGCCGTGTATGGCAACCACTTTCAACGCTGGTACCGCGATTCGGGCGCCATCCTGGTCGGCGCGGGCTCGGCGACATCTCCTTCTCCTCTGTGCTGGTCGGATTATGGCTCTCGAATCGACCTGCATGCCTGGGGACAATTGGTCAGCACAATCGGTCAGGGCAATGCCCCCGGCTTCAATCCGCAGGGAGACAAGCGGCAGTTCTACACCACGTCCTTCGGCGGCAGTTCCGCCGCCACCCCCATGGTCTGCGGCGCGGGCAATGACCTGCAGGGAATCTGTCAGGTCAAATATGGTGTGGCCCTCTCGCCCGCACAGATGCACTCCATTCTTTCGCTCACCGGCACGCCGCAGCAAGGAACTCATCACGTCGGACCTCGCCCGAATCTCCATGCGGCCATCCGCCAGATCATGCCGGATGTTTTGCCGTGGACCCCGCAAGGCTGGACCGGTCCGCTCGTGCCGCGCAACGTCGGCAATGCTACGAGCCAGTCCTGCGGCCTCACCGCTCTGAACGGCAACAGCGCCACGACCTACATCAACACCTGTCTGCTCGATTCGGCTCTCACGCCTGCGCCCGACGCTGTCCATCAAGGCGTTCCGGCGCTGGTGTTCCTCGACGGCCTGCCGCTCTGCTCTCTATTGTGGATGCCCCGCATCCTTCCGCGAACGCTGGCCTTCGACACCAACCGCGGGCCGTTTACAGTAGCGGGCGGGCGGCACACGCTGCTGCTGGCCATAGACTCGGCTCATACCTTCGACGAGGCCTCGCGCGACAACAACTCGCTCTATCATCAGTATGTCTGGTCGCCCCTGCAATTGACCGCACCGGGTGACGTCCGCTTGCGCGCCGCGCCGCCGCTTAAGTCCTGGGGAAATCCCGTCTATTACAATGGGGACGGCTTCCGCGCCTCACCTCCCGCAGAGTCTATCTGGCTTGGCTGCGCTCTCATGCCGCAAAGCGGCAATGATCTCGATCTCTACTCCTTCCCCGACACCTTCAGCAGCGCCTCGGGCTTCGAGACCTTCGAATGCGCCAGTCTTTCTCCGCCGGGAGAACCTGAACTGATTCTCATCAACGGCGCAGTTGCTCCGCAGACCAGCCGCCTGTTCGAAGCGGTACGTTCGACGGACCTATCACTCTCCGATTACGCCGTTGAAGCCGACGCGGGTTCAGCCGCCTCACAGATGCCGCCCTACTCCGCTCCCGCGCATTTCGCCGCCGATGAAGTCTTCGACCTCTATGAACTCTTCATGGTCTCGGGAGTGTCATACATCATTCGCGCCCGGAACGTCTCTGCCACAATCGATGTCAGGCTCGCGCTGTTCAGTCCTGAGGCCGCCTGTCAGGCGCTGCGTGATGCCGTCATCTCCGCCGACTCCACCGGCAACGGCGGAAGCGAGAGCATTTCTTTCACTCCTCAGCAGAGCGGTGTCTGGGCCGCCGTAGTCTTGAAGGCCCACAGTGCCTCCTATGGCCAGACCGGAGACTATACCTTCGATTTTGTGCCCACCGCCCTCGCCGCGATAGCTCCCGCGCCTCACCTCATGATCCAATTCTGGTCCGATTCCAACAGCGTGCGGCTGGTGTGGACGCATGTGAATCAGGACTCACTCGGCAATGCACTCTACAACCGAAGTTATACCGTCTACCGTTCGCCCTATATTTCGAACGCCCTGCAGCCGCCCGACCTGATCGGCGAAACCACCGACAGCAGCTTTGTAGACACCGCAGCGCACGCCCTTAAGTACTATTATTGGGTAACGGTTAGATCGCAGTAGCAGCGGCACAGCATCGATTTTTGCGTTTTCCGGGCCGGCATTTGTCGGCCCTTGTTTTTGGAACTGCGGAACCGGACCACGCAAGGTATTGTAAAACAAAAAGTCGGATCAGATTAGTGCGCTTGTAAAAGGTTAGAACGTTAATTTTTTCGGACTGTGAAAAACGGTTGCTATCCTGATTTTGATTATATAACTTAGACAGTTCGTTTGACCTGCCTTGGCGTGTTTGCTCCTTTTTCGAAACCAAAGGTACATGCGCATGGAGAATCCGCTGTTCGCCAAAAAGCCGCTGCAGATGTTGCTCGACGAAGCGGCTGGCGAAAACCGTTTACGCCGCTGTCTCGGCCCGGTGACCCTCACCAGCCTCGGTGTGGGCGCAATTATCGGAACAGGTATTTTTGTGCTCACGGGCATTGCGGCTCATGACAAGACCGGCCCGGCTCTGATTCTGTCCTTTGTGGCCGCCGGAATCGCCTGCATTTTTGCCGCGCTCTGCTATGCTGAATTTGCCTCGCTGACTCCGGTCGCGGGCTCTGCCTATACTTATGCGTATGCCACCCTCGGAGAGATGTTCGCCTGGATTATGGGTTGGGATCTGGTGCTCGAATATTCGGTCTCCTCGGCGGCGGTGGCGCATGGCTGGTCCCACTACTTTCAAAATTTCATCGGGATCTTCAATCTCCATATTCCTTTTGCCGTCACACGCGCGCCCTTCGATTATGATCCCGGACTGGGTGCGCTCGTGACGACCGGGACGGTGATTGATTTGCCCGCGCTGATTATCGCCGGGCTGGTGACCGTGCTGCTGGTGAAGGGCATCAAGGAGAGCGCGACGGTCAACACCACGATTGTGATCACCAAGCTGGTGGTGGTGGCGATGGTGATTGTCGTCGGCGCGTTCTATGTGAATCCCGATAACTGGCATCCGTTTGCGCCCTATGGTCTATCGGGTGTGAGCTTCTTCGGGCACACAATCTTCGGCCAGACAGGAAACGGCGGCGAGCCTTTGGGGATGCTGGCGGGAGCGGCGATGATTTTCTTCGCGTATATCGGCTTCGATTCGCTTTCGACGCACGCCGAAGAGGCCAAGAATCCGGCCAAGGACATTCCCATCGGCATTATCACCTCGCTGATTCTCTGTACGGTGCTTTATATCGGCGTGGCGGCGGTGCTCACGGGAATGGTGCCTTACGACAAGATTAACATCGATGCTCCGGTATCGGATGCTTTCGGCCAATTGCATCTGCCGGTGCTGCAGTTTCTGATTTCTCTGGGAGCACTGGCCGGCATTACCTCGGTGCTGCTGGTGATGGTCCTCAGTCAGCCGCGCATTCTGCTGGCAATGGCGCGCGACGGCATGGTGCCTGCAAGCTTTTTCGGAGCGATTCATCCGCGTTTCCGCACCCCGTGGAAGTCCACGATTCTGACCGGCACCTTTGTCGGCCTGGCGGCGGCCTTTCTGCCGTTGCGCATTCTGGCGGAGCTGGTGAACATCGGCACACTGCTCGCTTTTGTAATGGTCTGTGCGGCAGTGCTGATTATGCGCCGCAAGCATCCGGAGGCCAAGCGGCCTTTCAAAGCCCCGCTCTATCCGTTCGTGCCCATAGCAGGCATTCTCTCCAGTATGGTTCTGATGTTCTCCCTTCCCGCCGAAAACTGGCTGCGCCTGGCCATCTGGCTGGCCATCGGCCTGATCATCTATTTCACCTACAGCCGCCACCACACCGTGCTGGCCAAATTGCGGGCGGAGGCGCAGGCGGCAGCGGCAAGGCCTGTGAAGAACCGGTAATGAGCGGCGGGCACGGCATGCCGTGCCCCTACGACAGAGTCAGTGCCAAACCACCCCGTCGTTAGCGTCATCATCGGCCGGCGAACATGTTCCAGATCCGACAGTGATGCCTCGATACTTCCCATTGCCGTGAGGGATGATCCATGAGACAGGTCGTGCATTCTGATCAGGAGAAGAGTCAGGCAGGGTTCAAGCGGGAATTGACGCTGCTTGATGCGACGATGATTGTGATTGGCTCGATGATCGGGTCGGGGATTTTTATTGTCAGCGCGGACATTGCGCGAACGGTGGGATCGGCGGGATGGCTGATGGTGGTGTGGGCGGTGAGCGGTGTGGTAACGATCATTGCCGCTCTGAGCTATGGAGAATTGGCCGGGATGTTCCCGCAGGCGGGCGGGCAGTATGTCTATTTGCGCGAAGCGTGGAATCCGCTGACCGGTTTCCTGTATGGCTGGACACTGTTTGCCGTGATTCAGACGGGTTCGATTGCCGCCGTCGGTGTGGCGTTTGCCAAGTTCACGGCAGTGCTCATTCCCTGGTTCAGCGAAGAGAACATTCTCTTCACGGTGGCGGGGCTGAAGATCTCCGCCGCGCAGATGCTGGCGATTGCCAACGTGGCTTTCCTGACATGGCTGAACACGCGCGGCATCCGGGAAGGCAAATGGGTGCAGGATCTGTTTACCATTGCCAAGACGGCGGCGCTGTTCGGGTTGATCATCCTTGGCTTCATCGTGGCCAAAGATCCGGGAGTGATTGCCGGCAACTTCAGCCATTTCTGGGAAGCGATGACCAAAGACGGCGCAGGCAATGTGCTGGTGCCGCACCTGAGCGGGCTGGCGTTGCTGACGGCCTTCGGCGTGGCCTCGGTCGGATCGCTGTTTGCCTGCGATGCCTGGAACGGGTCGACCTTCACCGCCGCCGAAACAAAGAATCCCAAGCGCAATGTGGCGCTGAGTCTGGCACTGGGAACGGGCAGCGTAGTGGTTTTGTACCTGATTGCGAACCTTGCGTACATTCTGCTGCTGCCCATTCAGGGCAGTCCCGCCGCCACCGACGTCGTTGGCCGGGGAATTCAATTTGCGGCGGATGACCGCGTGGGGACGGCGGCGGCTTACCTGATTTTCGGCGCTCCGGCGGCGATCATCATGGCCGTATTCATCATGATTTCCACTTTCGGGTGCAACAACGGAATGATTTTGACCGGCGCACGCGTCTACTATGCGATGGCCTGCGACGGCCTGTTCTTCAAAAAGACCGCTCAACTGAACAAACAGGCAGTGCCCGGTGTGGCGCTGATTGTCCAAGGGATCTGGGCGGCGGTGTTGTGCCTGTCGGGAAAATACGGCGACCTGCTGGACTATGTGATTTTCGCCGTGCTGATTTTCTACATCCTGACGATTCTCGGCATTTTCCGCCTGCGCAAAACCCGGCCCGATGCGGAGCGCCCGTACAAGGCTTTCGGGTATCCGGTGCTGCCGATTATCTATGTGCTGTTTGCGACCGGAGTATGCGTGGACCTGTTGATTTACAAGCCGCGCTACACCTGGCCCGGAATGATCATCGTGCTGTTGGGAATTCCGATTTATTACATCTGGAAGAAGGCCGCCGCGAGAACCTCATGAATCCCGGTGTCATTCTGCTGCAAATGGCGATTGGCGGATTGGTGTGGTGGTTTGTGCTGGGCACTGTGCTTAAGGACGACCACCTCGACTACATGCACGTGGTGCTGGCTTACGGCGTGGCGTGGGCGGTGGGGTCAGCCGTGGAACTGATCGGCGGACCCTATATGCTGGGGTTTCCCGAGATCGTTGTTCTGCTGCTGCGTACGCTGGCCAAGACGTTTGTGCTGTTGGGCTTTTTGCGGATCGAGTACAGCGCGTGGACCATCCGCCGCATCCGGCCTGCCGTACTTGTCTATTTTGCTACAGAGTTTCTGTTTACGGTACCTGCGCTGGTGCGGGCCTTTGCCGCATCGGTGTGATGATCGCTTTACCGGAGGACCTGCCCATGCTGGAAACAGCGCTGATTGTTGCTGTGCTCGCCTTCTTGGTTTTCATCGTCGGTGGCGTGTTCTTCGGAGTGCCGAAGAAGTACCTCGGCCCCGCCCTCGTGATTGCATTGCTGCTGGTGCTGGTGTACCTGTTCTGGCATATGCCGCCGACGATGATCGCGCTGTGCCTGTTCATGGCACTGGTGCTGTCGGCACGGCTGATGTTTTTCAGAGCGCCGTAACGAGGGAATAAGGGACGGCGGAGGCAATACCTTGCTCTGAATCGGTGTAGGGGAGGGTTAAGGTCTGCCGCAACCCTCCCGTCTTAGCGATTACAAGGTGTTGCACAGGCAGGGTGTTGGTGGGCGCTGTGATAGATAGAAACGGGCGGCCTTTGAAGGGCCGCCCGTTTTCTCTGGAGTGCGTCATCGCTGAACAGGATCCGCGATGGCCGCAGCCTGCAAATCGACCGCGCGAGGCAGGATCGTACATCGCGCGGCAGTGTGGTCATTTCATGAGGAGCATCTTCTTTTCGGCCACAAATCCATTCACTTTCAGACGGTAGAGATAAATCCCTGAAGGCAGATTGGTGGCATCGAAACTCACCTCATGCCGTCCCGCCGACAGGTTGCCGTTAACCAGAGTAACGACCTGCTGCCCCATCAGGTTGTAGATGGAGAGCGACGCATTGCCGGCCTCGACGAGGTCGAAGCTGATCTGCGTGGTGGGATTGAAGGGATTCGGGTAGTTCTGTCTCAAAGCGTATTCCGTAACCAGAGGCGCACTGCCCACCGGGACCGCATGCAGCGTACCGAGTGCACTCCGGCTGCCCTGACCATCTACGGCCATAAGACGGTAGGTGTAGGTTTGCCGGTTGGTGAGACTCTGATCGGTGTAGTCGTAGGTATGCGCGCTGCTGCTGCTGCCCGCACCCTGCACCCGCGCCATAACCACACCGTCACGTTCGATTTCGAAATGGTCGTTGTTATTCTCCGAAGCCGTTGCCCAGTGCAGCGTCACTTCGCCGTCCCCGGCAATGGCCGTAAAGCTTTGCAATTCGACTGGCAACACGAAGTCCAGCGTGACGCAGACGCAGCAGCCGAGAGCACCGGGATTTGCGATAATGGTGTTGGTGAAGCGCGGCGGAGAATCATGGAATACCCAGCTATCGGGATTGAACGTCCAGCCGCCGGTCAGCGGTGTACAACCGGTCGCGGTGCAGGTCGAGCATTGGGTAGAAACCGTGACCGTGGGCCGGTTATGGACATTCTGCACCGGCACGACCAATGTGGTCATGTGAGTGGTATCCAGCCGCACACAGGCTTCCACATGCTGCGGTCCGGGAGGCGTTCCGAGCGGAGTCAAGGTCACCAAGCTGTCAAAGCCGGTCGGGCAGAGGAACTGTTCCTGACCGCAGGTGATCTGCAGCGGCGGGCAGTTTCCGGCGGGACGCGTGGTCAGGGACAGGATAAACGTCCACCCTGCCCAGGACGAACCCTCAAAGTTGGCGACCTGAATGTAATAGGTTCCGGCAGGCAAACAGAGGGCAATAACGGCGTCATTCGAGCACATCCCGTTGTGGCCCTCGCCAAGCTGATGGCCGAAGGTGTCGCAATAAACAGTGAAATGGGCATCGAGGGGATTGATCAGACACTGAGGATAGAAGCCGGCATTGCAATGACCGAAGGTCCTCCCGAATTCCTGAATGATCACACTATCGGCGGTGTTCAGTGTAAACTTGAACCACTTGGGATGAGCAAAGGTGGCGCTGTCACCCATGATCGAATCGTTGAGGGCAATCTCCTGCGCCGTTCCGGGAGTCTGGTGCGGCGTTGTGCTTTCGGACGTGGGACACGGCACATACATCATCTGGAAGCGGTAGGCCGCATGGCTGGGCGTGGGCGACATGTTGCCCAAATGGATCCAATAGGTGCTGTCAGCACTCAAATGGGCGCGGACATAAGCGGTCGCGCCGCTGTCACAACTCTGCGCCACATTGTTGGTATCGGCTGCCACGGTGATGCCACCGGAGCAGCAGGCATTGGCCATAATGCGGATCGCCGCCTTTTGGCCGAAGGCAGGGAGTTGGAAACGGAAGATGTAAATGCGGCTCTCGGAGGGCCGGAAACGATAAAAGATGTCGTTGTAAGGCCAGGGGAAGGGATTGGAACAGTCATTGTCCTGATCCAGAATTCCCGTGTCGCTATAATTGGTGGTGGAACTGTCGATGACTGTGGCACCGGCGCAATAGGTTCCGCCGGATTCAATGGGAATAGCCTCCGACGCGGTGGACGATGGCTGTATGTTCTGCTCTACGGCTATTGCCGCGCTGGTGAGCGCGGTCAGCAATAGGAAAGATAAAATGAATGTTCCGATCCTGTTCATACGTGTCTCCTTGGTAGAATTGTGTTCACGCCTCTGATGAGGATTCGTTCGCGCTATTCGGTACCTAATGTACGTCTAAGGAGCGCGATTTCTATAGAGCCACGCAGACAAAATGCCATTATACAAGTTTTTAAGCGGCTCTTTGCGGCATATCCGAAATACACCTGTGGCGAGCCAAACCGAGCAGGAAGGCAAGACCTAAGCGGAAGATGATCGGGCAGCGGGAGCAGCATGCCTCCATGAACCAGTCAGATGAAGAAGCAGGTTCATGAAGTGCGCTATGAACGGATAAAAAAGAGCAAGCTCCCCTTGGGGAGCCTGCTCCGCTTGCGCTAACGTGACTGGCTGCGGCTGCTTACTTGATCAGCAGCATTTTCTTTTCGGCGGTGAAGCCATTGACCGCAAGGCGATAGACATAAATGCCGGACGGCAAATTGCCGGCATTGAAGACCAGATTGTGGCGACCACTGGTCAGATTGCCGTTGACCAGAGACGCGACTTCCTGGCCCATCAGGTTGTAGATCTTAAGGGTGGTCAGGCCATTCTCCACCAGATCAAAGCTGACCGTGGTCGAGGGATTAAAGGGATTCGGATAGTTCTGGTGCAGGGCATATTCGGTGATGACGACAGGGCCGGCCGTTGGAATGGCGGTGACCGTGCCAAGCGGCTGCTGATTGCCATTGACATCGACGGCGGTCAGCGTGTAGGTGTAGGTCTGGTAGTTGGTCAGGCCGACATCAGTATAGTGATAGGAGTGTTGAGACGGACTGGAGCCTGCGCCCTGAATGGTCGTGACGGGGACGCCGTCGCGGGCTATGACGAAGTGGTCATTCTGCAACTCGGAGGCGGTCACCCAGTTGAGGGTGATGTTCTGATCGCCAGAGATCGCCGCAAAGCTGAGCAGTTCGACGGGCAAGATGCGCTCCAGACGCACGCAGACGCAGCACCCCGTGGAGGTGGGTGACGTGGTGATTCTGTTCACCCATCCACCGCGCTCGGGGCTGAAGACCCATGCGGTCGAATCGAAGTTGAAATCGGTCAAACCCTGGCACGACTCGTTGCCGCACAACGCACAACCGGACGTCACGGTGACAATCGGACGGCGGGTTTCGCCGAGGACGTTGATGAAAATCGTCGTGCCGAAAGTAACCGCGACGTTTACGCAGGCAGACGTATCCTGCGGACCCGGGACAGGCATGTTCGGCGTGAGAGTGACGAGTGTCTCTGCCGGGGCGGCGTTCGGGCAGAGGAAGCGTTCTTCAAAGCAGGCGGTGGGCAGTATGGGACAGATTTCTGTGGTAGGGGTGCTCTGAATTTTCAGGATATAGTCCCAGCCAGCCCAGGAGGTTCCGCCCCAGTTTTCCACTTTGATATAGTAAGTAACACCTCCGGGCAAGCAGAGGGTGGTCTGGGCATCCGTCGAGCAAAGTTCGCCGTTGGCGTGTGCGATCTGGCTGCTGTCCGATGCCGGGCAGGAGCAGTATACGAAGAACTGAGCGTTGAGGGGATTGTCCATGCACAACGGATAGAAGCCGGTGTTGCAATGGCCAAAGGACCGCCCGAACTCGGAGATCGTAACGATATAGTTCGCAGACGCGGGGTCGAGAGTAAAGCTGTACCAGTCGGCATGACCGAAGGTGGAGCTGTCCCCCATGATGGAATCATTGGCCGCGATGGGCTGGGCGATCTCGCACGTGTGGTGCATAGCCGTGGTATCGCGCCGCGGGCAGTCCACGAACAAGAGTTCGAAGCGGTAGGGCGAGTAGTGAGCCGCTGTGGAATTGTCGCCAATGTGGAACCAGTACTGGGTCCCGGCGACAAGCAGAGCGCGCAGATAGGTGACGCGTCCGGTATCACAGTCTGCGGCGACCATATCCTGCACCGCATTGACGGACGTGCCGCCGCCGCAGCAGTGATTGGCCATGATGCGCAGAGCAACATCGGTGGACGGCATGCCAAGCTGAAGGCGGAAGATGTAGGTCCGGGTCAGGGTCGGGGTGAAGGTGTAGAAGACATCGTTGTAGGGCCAGGCGAACGGAGTCGAACAGTCATTGTCTCCATCAAGGATGCCGGTATCGACATAATTGGTGAGATTGCCGGGGATTACGGTGGCTCCGGCACAGTACGTACCGCCTTGATCCAGAGAGTTGCCATTATCCCGGGGGACATCGGCATAGGCTACACAGGTTAACGCAGACAACACAATAATCGCCAAAATGGATAAGCATGTCCGTTTCATTTGCGACTCCTTCATAGTGTTTTTGGTTCAGCCCCGGCATAAGATGTTTCTGCTCGCGCTTCCTATAATTTATTTTTCCGGCGGCCAAATCCAATGAGTCGGTTGGCAAATGCAAGTCTTCCTTGGATATTTTCGGCGATTTTCATTACACACTCAAAATACATCGGCAATTTTGGCCGGATGTTCTAAGGCACATGTTTTCAAAAGTTACAGCGGGCTTGCGGGTGACCTTTCAGAATCTGATGAAGTTAGATGAGATGCCTTCACGGTCTGAATTTACTGCAATCGGTTTCACTGCGACGGACTGCTGTTTCCTGCCTCCCGAAGCGGGCGAATCCCACGCAAAAAAGCGAAAGGCAACCAAATGTGGCTGCCTTTCGTTTCTCGCATTCATGTGCTGGCCTGTTCGCGGGAGCAAATCCTTCAGGACATCTCGCGCGGGGATGCCTTACTTCAAGAGCAGCATCTTCTTCTGATCGACAAAGCCATTGACGGCAAGCCGGCAGAGATAGATGCCCGAAGGCAGATCGGCCGCACTGAAGCGGATCTGATGCTGCCCGGCAGAAAGATCGCCGCTCACGAGACTGGCGACCTGCTGGCCGATCAGGTTGTAGATGGTCAACGTAGCATAGCCTGCATCTACGAGGTCGAAACGGATTTCGGTCGTGGGGTTGAAGGGATTGGGATAATTCTGATGAAGCGCGTAAGTCGTGATGGCCGGCACCATGCCGATGGGAACGGCGTGAAGTTCGTCAAGGATCAGGCGGTTGCCTTCACTGTTCACCCCGACCAAGCTATAGCGGTACGAACGGCTATTGGTCAGGCCGCTATCCGTGTACCGGTAACTGTGCTGCACCGAACTGCCGCCTGCGCCGCGGATCACAGCTACGGGAGCGCCGTCGCGCTCAATATCGAAATGGTCGTTATCGGTCTCCGAGGCGGTGGTCCAGTTCAGCGTGACTTCACCATTGCCGGCGACTGCCGTGAAGCTCTGCAATTCCACAGGCAAGACGAAATCAAGACGGATACAGACACAGCATCCTGCCGACGCCACATCGGGAATGATCCGGTTGACAAAGCCTACACCGGGCACAAAGGTGTTCCAGGCCGGATCCTGAACGGTCCAGGAAGTGGCTTGAACACAGTTGACGCCGCCGGCGCAGCCGTCGCACCCCGCAACCACCCGCACGGTAGGCCGATTGAAGGCGGCAGGCACAGGGATCACCACCCGCGTGCCGGTATTAATCGCCAGTCGTGCGCAGACAGATGTGGTTTGCGGTGCCGGGAAGGGCAGGCTGTCCGGTTGCAGAATGACCAAGGTGTCGGCGGGGCTGCCATCCGGACAGAGGGCCGTCTCCAGACCACAACTGTCGGAGAGCGCGGGACATCCTCCTGAAGCCGGGAAAGCCCTCAGGGTCAAAATAAAATTCCATCCCACCCAGGCCATGCCTTGAAAGTTTTCGACCTTGACCCAGTAGGTGCCGGGCGGGAGACAGAGCCGTGCCTCGGCGTCTGAGGAACACAGTTCCCGGTTGGCATCGAAGAGCGCATGTCCGAATGTGTCACAGTAGACGATGAAGTGCGCATCCAGCGGATTGATGGCACAGGTCGGGAAGAAGCCGCTGTTGCAATGACCGAAGCTGCGGCCCAGTTCGGTAATGATCACACTGTCGGCAGTGTCCAGCGTGAAGCGAAGCCACAGCGGGTGGCCGGCAAAGGCGCTGTCGGCCATGATGGAATCGTTCAAGGCAAGTTCCAGCGCGGTGGACGGCGTGGTGTGCAGCGACGTGTTGACCGAGTCGGGACAGGGTACGAACATCATGGTGAAGAGATAGCGGGATTCACGGGGCGTGGACGTGCTGTCACCGACATGAATCCAGTATGGCGTGCCTGCGGTGAGCAGAGCCCGGATGTAGGTGGTGTGGCCACTGTCGCACTCGGCGGGGACCATGTTGGTTGTACCCGCAACGGTGATTCCACCGGCGCAGCAGGCATTGGCTTTGATGCGGATCGCGACGTTGGTTGACGGCCAGAAGACTTGTGTGCGGAAAATGTAGGTCCGGGTGATCGCCGGGGTAAAGGTATAGAAGACCTCATTGGTGGGCCATGAAAGTGGATTCAGGCAGTCATCATCCCTGTCGAGGAAGCCTGAATCGGAATACAGTGTCGCGCCGGACGGAATAACGGTCGCGCCACCGCAATAAGTGCCTCCCTGGTCCAGGGAATTGCCGCCGATTTCCGGGTGTCCGGCATAAGCAAGGGAGACGAACGCGGAGAGCAGAATGCAGGCGGCAAGCCACACGCCAGTCCTTTTCATGCGTAACTCCTTCCAAGTTTATTCATCTATCGGAGGGTGCTTTGCGTCTCATGCGCACTGCTTAATAAAGGTTTTATCTGTAATTTTAGCTATATATTCGAGGATCCCGAGTTCGAAAGTTCGCGATTCAAGCGGCTGGCATAACATACCAAAAATACGCCTGTGCGCCCCTCAGTAACGCTTTGTGACGACCCGGAGTTTGAGCCGTCGAATGCCTATCGGAACCATGCCTCGAAGAGCGAGTAGGACACGCCGCGATACCGCTTTCGATGGTGCGGGATTTTTCGCACCGGCGCCTGCCGTTCACTGTTCGCGCAAGAGAGCCTTTTGTTTATCGAGACTCCGTGCGACGGCGTCCTGCTGCGCAACAAAACAACAAACCGGCGACCTCAGCGGAGGCAGCCGGTTTGCGGACGCGTCGATGATTTGCAGCGCTATTTGAGCACCAGCAGTTTGCGGTCGGATACGAAGTGACCGGCCCGGAGGCGATAGATATAGATTCCTGAAGCCAAGCCGGACGCATCGAAGCGGACCGTGTGGCGGCCCGCGCTGAGGCCGGTTTGAACAAGCGTTGCAGCTTCGCGGCCCAGGACATCATACAGTTTCAAGGATACGAAGCCGTTGTCCAAAAGGTCAAAGGCGATGGCCGTTGTCGGATTGGCCGGATTGGGGTAGTTCTGATGCAAGGCATAGGCGGTGACGGCAGGAAGTTCTTGAACGGCTGATCCGCTCGGCGCGCTCTGGCGGCCAGGGCCCGGCGGCTCCAGAGTGAGACACGCACAGCAGCCCATGGCCGCGGGAGCGGTGCGAATCCAGTTGGAATAGCAGCCTTGGGTGGGGATGTAGATCCACGCCTGCGGATCATAGATAAATGCGGTGGCCGGAACACAGCCTTGCGCTTCGCAGGCCGGACAGGACGGTGAGACTGCTACGACGGGAGGATGACCGCTCGGGGCCGGCACGATGATGCGCGTGGAGATGTCGAAATTCAGGCTCGCACACACGTGAACCGGCTGACCTGATGGGTCCGGAACGAGCACCACCAGAGTGTCGGCAGGAGGACAGGCACAGGGGAAGCACTCGCCACATCCGGTAGGGAGCGCACAATCGGTGTTTGAAGCCCGCGCGAAGAGTCGCAGGATGTACGGCCACGTCCCCCACGACCCGATGCCATAGTTCTGCACTTTGACATAATAGATTCCCGACGGCAGGCAGAGCGCGACGCGGGCATCTGTGGAGCAGAGTTCATTTTGTCCTTCGCCAAGCGAAAGGCCACCGCCCCATTGACAGAAGACTTGAAAGTGAGCGTCGAGATAGTTGCCGGAATTGGCCGGATAGAAGCCGCTGAGGCAATGGCCGAATTCGCGTCCCACGACCGAGAGGAAGACGCTGTCCTGCTCAGTGACGAAAAACCTGTACCAATCCGGATGGCCGGCAAAGGCGCTGTCGCCGATCAGTGAATCATTCAGCGCGATGTCCTGCGCCGTCTCCCACGTGGAATGAGGCAGGACGGTTTCGGGAGCCGGGCAATCCACGCAGAGCATTTCGAAACGATACCGCGACCCGCTGGGGGCCGGCGAATTATCCCCGGCATGAATCCAGTAGGATGTGCCCGCGGTAAGGGCGGCGCGCAGATACGTGGTGGACGGGGCATCACAGTCCGCCGCAACCTGCGCCGTTGTTCCGGCGACGCTCACACCTCCGGCGCAGCAGGCATCGGCCTTGATGCGAAGGGCCACACCGGTGGAGGGCGCTGCGACAGACAGGCGGAACGTGTAGAGTCGCGTCAGGCTGGGTGTGATCTTGTAGAACACTTCATTGTATGGCCAGGGGAACGGCGAGGAGCAGTCGTTGTTCCAGTCGAGCAGCCCCGTGTCCGTGTAGGAGGTCGCGTTCGAGGGGATGACCGTCGCCACCTCGCAATAGGTGCCGCCTTGATCCAGGCGACCGAGGGGATCCCTGTTCTGTGCGCACAGTCGCGGCAGGCCGATCAAGACGGAAAGAGTTGCCATCGCGAAGCAGAATTTCGAACGGCCGTTCATGTCTACCTCCTGCGTGTGTGGGCGTGCGGGCTCTGATGCGGCGGGGATGCGATGTCTGCAATTTAGTTCTTTGTGGACACAGTCCAACTTTTACTACGACAATTCTCCGATGTTCAACGGCCTGTCTGGTAGAACCGCAACATACTTGAACTATATTTTAACGCACCGGACCCACTCAAGCCTCCGTTTGACAACGGCGGCTCAAGCGGAATGGAGTTTATGAGGAGGCTTAGGGGGCTCGGGAAGGCACCACGGCAGGTTAAAAAGGCCATTATGGACAAGAACATCCACAACTAAACCATCATGGGAAAAATTTCACAGGAGAGGCAGGGATGAGGATTGTGGCTCATCCTGCCATATTGCGCGTGAATACGTCCATTTCCCTGACCAAACGGCTTGATAAACTCGGATAAAAGGCTTAACTTATGTATCCCATAGCTGATGCAGCTATGTCTTTGTAGGTCAACCCACACCCCGAGGCTCCGATCAGGGGCCGGCGGGCGTGATTTCCTGTAACTTAAAACATGTTCAAGAGGCCTCGGCACATGTGCAGGGGCAAGGAAGGAAAGAAAATGGCTGGAAAGTCATTCAACCCGTTTGAGATGGCTCAAACTCAGTTTGACAACGTGGCCGATATTCTGGAGCTGGATGGTGGGACGCGGGATCTGCTTCGTCAGCCGCTTCGCGAGTTCCAGTTCAGCATTCCGGTGCGCATGGATGACGGAAGCATGAAGATCTTCCGCGGTTTTCGTGTTCAGCACAGTGATGCGCGCGGCCCGTCCAAGGGCGGCATCCGTTTTCACCCGCACGAGACGCTTGACACGGTGCGTGCATTGGCCATGTGGATGACATGGAAGTGCTCGGTAGTGGATATTCCATTGGGTGGCGGCAAGGGTGGCGTGATCTGCGATCCGCACAACCTGTCGGCGCGCGAACAGGAGCAGATTTGCCGCGGCTGGATCCGTCAGTTGGCCCGCGTGATTGGCCCGCTGCAGGACGTTCCGGCTCCGGATGTCATGACCAATCCGCAGCACATGTTGTGGATGCTGGACGAGTACGAGCACATTCACGGCGGCCATTTCCCGGGTCTGATCACCGGCAAGCCGGTGGGCATGGGCGGTTCGCTGGGCCGTACGGAAGCCACGGGTTACGGCTTGATCTACACGGTGCGCGAAGCCTTGAAGCTTCTGGGCATCGATCTGAAGGGCACGATCGCGGCGGTTCAGGGCTTCGGCAACGTGGCCCAGTACGCGATTGACCTCTACACGCAGCTCGGCGGCAAGGTGATCTGTGTCGCTTGCTGGGATCAGCAGGACCAGGTCTCCTACACCTTCCGCAAGAAGGACGGCGTGGACTGGCGCAAGCTGATGGAAATCACCGACCGCTTCGGCGGCATTGACAAGGGTAAGGCCCGCGACATCGGTTACGAAGTGCTGGCGGGTGACGAGTGGATCAAGCAGGAAGTGGACATTCTGCTTCCGAGCGCCATCGAGAACCAGGTGACCGGCGCGAACGTGGATCAGATCAGCAAGCGCGTCCGCCTGATCGGCGAAGGCGCCAATGGTCCGACCACCCCCGAAGCCGACAAGGTCATTCATGGCCGTGGCATCTTTATGATCCCCGACTTTTTGGCCAACGCCGGCGGCGTGACGTGCTCCTACTTCGAGCAGGTGCAGTCCAACATGAATTACTTCTGGGAGAAGGACGAAGTGCTGAACCGCCTCGATCAGAAAATGACGAGCGCGTTCCATGCCGTGGCCGACGTCTCCAAGAAGCGTAAGCTGTATATGCGTGACGCGGCCTATGTGATCGCCGTGAACCGCGTGGCCCAGGCCTGCAAGGACCGTGGCTGGGTGTAAGCCTAAACGCTGAAACGCTGAAAGGCTGAAAATCTGAAAAGGGCGCTCTGAAAAGGGCGCCTTTTTCTTGGAAGCCAAGATGCCAAAATCGGGAAATCCTGAAGCAACCTCGAATTGTGAATAAAAGTGCGAATTGGGGTTGTGGATTTGATGGACCTTATAGTAAGGTTCTCCAAGGGGCGGAGAATGCGAGAGTTGGCGGCGCGGGAGTTATCGGCTGCATATCAATAATTCTTCATAGGGGAAAATGGGGCGGGGTGAGGGGAAGAGACTGGAGACTAAAGACTTGAGAATAGCGGCGAAAATTGCGATTTTGCAGGGGGAATGCAACATAAGGTGCGGGGGGAGGAACCGTTCTTTTGCCGCTTGCACCATTAAGGGGGAAGGCAAATAGGAAATTTGAAATTGAAAATAGGAAAAACAGAGTGATTTTTGATGGATTGCCTGCTTTTTGCTTTCTGTTTTCTGCTCCTGGGGGGATCGGTTGACTTTGGGCGGGGAATATTCTAACTTGCCTATCAGGATCTAACCGTGCGCGCGTCCCCTGTTCCCTCCCTTCGCCGAGACGGGCCGAAGGTCTCGTTGCACGGACGCCCCTGCCAGCACGAAGTATTCCGAAGCCTGCGCCGACACCTAAGCTTGTCATTCTGAAGCCCGCTTCGGGCTGAAGAACCTCGGCTTACCTGCCGGGCTAACATCTGCTCTGCAAACACTACACATCATCGCCGAGGCGGGCCGAAGGTCTCGTTGCACGGACGCCCCTGCCAGCACGAATACTCAGCGTCCATCAGAATATCCTATGACCTCGAATCTTCTTTACTACGGTGACAACCTCGACATCCTGCGGCGCTACGTCAAGGATGAGACGGTAGACCTCGTGTATTTGGATCCGCCGTTCAAGAGCGACCAACATTGCAAAGTAATATTTGCCACAACAGAAGGTGTTTCGGTATGAGTCGAAGGTCATCATTACAGTCCAATTCAAAGCCGGTGGTATTCTTTAGCCATTCGAGCAGAGATGCAGCATCGTTAATGCGACTAAAGGAGCTTTTCGAGAAGAAGACTGGTGGGGCGATTGATGTGTTTTTGTCAAGCGACGGAGAGAGTATTCCTCTCGGCAGCAATTGGGTCCATCGGATCGAGCAAGCACTCGAATCAGCGAAAATCATGTTTGTATTCGTCAGCCAGAATTCCATTCACTCCCACTGGCTATATTTCGAGGCTGGCTACTCATATCACAAGAAGGCAGAGCCAAGGGTTATTCCGCTCGGATTCCAAGGTGTTGACTTGACCCAGATCGGCCCTCCTCTGAGCCTGCTGCAAGGGTTTAACATTCGATCAGCTGAATCACTTGACAATTTGATTTACACCGTCAATGAAACCTTCGGCCATACTCATAGTGAGCGTTTCACGAGTCAAGAGTACGATGACCTTGTTGCCTTAAGCGCTCCTGCCTACAACACTGGCCTCGGTGTATTGGAAAGTTACATAGAAGATGTGTTTGTATCCACCGCGTGTGACCACAATAAGTTCGAGTCCTCGCGAGAGGCACTTGCGTACTTAGAGGCCCAGTTTGTCGAGCAGAAAATTCGTTGCCAGAGCATTGGTGACGAAGGTGGTTTCCTCGCGGTTCATTTCGAGGGCGCAACAGCATCATGGGGATATGGTGAGACTGAGGAACAGATCAACATCAGCATTGACCCAACGGTCTTGGAGCCGTACAAAGACACGCTCAAAATCTTGCTCGATGAAGTTGGTTCAAAAGGCGTTCAAGGATCTCAACTGCTCTTTCGCTTCAAACCTCAAATTGATGCCTTGACAGAGTTGCACAAAATAACGGCTCGCCTTCGTAATACGGCGGCTATGCTCCATACGAGTTACGGCATCACGTTCCACGAGTTGGTATTCTGGTTTGGACGAAACGAGTTCGCCGACAACCCAAACATAGATTTGTACGTGCGCGTTGAAGCGGACGAACTACCGATGTCGAGAATCCGCGAGCTTCTTGGCTTGCTGGCATCTTGCGGTGTTCTCTACCTGAAGTCTTGAAGGTACCAGCACCCGGTCGGAAGCCAGCCGGAGTGGGTGGCATTATGGATTGCGAAAAAGCGGCTTTGGCGCGTTCATCACCCGCGAGCCGTCTACTCTATAGGTGCGCAAGAAAGCGATTTCTGCAGGCTTCTGTGAAACCGAACGGCAGGACACCAAGCATCCACGCATGCAAATCTTCACATGAAAGAGTTGCTTGACGGCAAGGCGCTGGATATTCCGGTGCTGGCGAATATACCCCACATGGATGCAACATTCAAAAAGGCCCCCAAGGCGAAGAGCGAGAAGACGAAGAACGAGAAATTGGATTTGTGAGGGGCATGGGGCGGCTGTCCGCCTGCGGCGAGATGTCGCTGCGCGTGCAGCAGAAGGCCCGCCAAGTCGGGCGCTACGGGACTGCGTGATGCGGGCGTCGGAATGACAAATTATTGGGGGTTGGTTTCGGTCGGGTTGTGGATGGGGTGCGGGGTGGTTTGTCTTTCGGCTCAACCCGACTCGGCGGGGGTTGGAGGCGGGGTTTGGGAGACGAACCCGAGGTTCTTCAGCCGAAGACGGCTTCAGGTCGAAGACTCCGGTGGAGTCCACGGACTCTAACGAGATGACAAAGGTTTGTTGGGGGTGGCGCGGGATCTTGTCGGAGGCGGCCAGAGGCCGCCGGAAGTAAAACGCAAGAGCGCGCGGGGTAAGGACACCCCGCGCGGCGATGGGTGGGGGTGGCGGGGGGCGTCGGAATGACAAGGGGGTGGGGGAAAATAGGAAATTTGAAATTGGAAATAGGAAAGAAGAGGCAGGTGGGAGTTGGGATTCCGTTCCGGGGCGGAACGGAATGACAAATCATTTCATTGGAGGTTTGGTTTCGGTCGGGTTGTGGATGGGGTGCGGGGTGGTTTGTCTTTCGGCTCAACCCGACTCGGCGGGGGTTGGGTGGGGCGGGGTTTCGGTCGGGTTGTGGGCTCGGTGCGGGGTGGGAGTGGGCCGATGCAATCGGCCCCTACACCCGACTCGGCGGGGTTTGGGAGGCGAACCCGAGGTGCTTCCCGAAGACGGCCAGCATGACAAATTATTAGGGCGGCTACGCACGGCCCCACTGACTAAGAGGCATTCCTCCACTCCCGGTTTCGCCTTTTCCAACTTCATTCTCTCCAATCGGTGTGCACAATCTTTCGCTCTTGCTTTCCGGCACATCTGTTCATATATTGGGAGCGACGGACTCCGGCCAACAGCCGCCCCCTTCGCTCCTTGACATAACCGTCGCTCCCCCATAAAAAAACCTGAATTCTCCCGCTTTCAACCCCATATTGGGCCTCTTTTGCCCACTTTTTCAGCATTTCAGACCTTCAGATTTTCAGATTTTTCTTAAGGTAAGGCAGTTCGTTCGGTCAATAATAATTTTCGCGTAAAGACCGCCACGCAATTGCTGAACTTACCACCTCGCTTCACTATGAGAAGCATCCCACGCAACCGCCGCAAGATTGCCACAGGAGATTACGAAAGGGCCGATGGATTTTTCTTATGGGGACTTTCTTATGAATGAACCCAACAAGCCAATTGACAAGCTGCTTGAGGCGCTGCAGGAGCGGGACAAGGAGCTGAACTGTCTGTACAAGATCGAAGAGCTGCTGAACGATCCGACGATCACGCTGGACGCGGTGTTTGAAGGCGTGCTGCGGGCGGTGCCGCTGGCGTGGCAGTTTCCGGAGATCTGCAAGGCGAAGATTATCTTCGACGGCAAGACGTGGCTGACGCCGGGTTTCCGCGAGACGCCGTGGTTCCATAACGCGCACATTATCGTGCAGAACAAGGTGCAGGGCACGCTCTCTGTCTATTACACGCGGGAGACTCCCGCCGCCGATGATGGGCCGTTCCTGAAGCAGGAGGTGCGGCTGATTCACACCATCGCCGACCGGCTGGGACAGTTTATCCAGTATCAGCGGCTGCGCCAGGCAATCCGCCAGTGGCAGTCGGCCAAGCAGGACGTAGCGGCCAGCCCGCTGGGCGGGTGGCGGGTGGTGCTGGAACTGCTGAACCGCACCGATCAAAACCTGGTGCGGCGGATCTCCCAGAAGATGCTGATCCGGCTCTGCTGGAGCGGCGTGCAGGACGCGGAAACGCTGTTTCAGCAAATCAGCAGCGACCGCAAGCTGGAGACGCCGGGGCACGACTCCTACGAGAACACGCCGTCGGAGAAGAACGATCTGCACGACTACGCCAAGCTCAGCGCGCAGGTGTTCAGCATTGCCGCAACCTCGATGAGCGACGATGAGATTCTGTCCTGCATCCAGAAATGGATTCAGGAGGACCGCTCGAGTTTCCTGGTGAAACTGCTGGCGAATTTCAGCACGTCGCTTTCGGAGATCGCGGACGCCGTGCGCCGCTTCGAGCATATCGTGGACGAGGGGATCGAACTCTCGCCGTATACGGACAAGGAACTGCGGGTGTCATTGATCCGGCGGTTCTTTACCGAGCAGCTCGACTATATCAACATTGCGAAGAACTACGTGGAGATCGCGGACTTCTTCGAGCTGTTGAACCGCATCACCTATCCGCAGGAGAGCCACGGGCAGCTTGGCGGGAAGAGCGCGGGACTGTTTCTGGCGTCGCGGGTGCTGCGCAAGGAGGCGATGCGCAACGATCTGCTGAAGAATATCAAGACGCCCAAGACGTGGCACATCACCTCGGATGCGATTCTCGCGTTTGTGAATCATAACAATCTTGAAGAGCTGGTCGAGCACAAGTACAAGGACATCGACGAGATCCGCCGGGAGTACAGCCAGATTGTGCAGCTTTTCAAGCACTGCGATTTTCCGCCGGAGATTGCGCAGGGGCTGTCGCTGGCGCTGGACGATTTCGGCGAGCATCCGCTGATTGTGCGCAGCTCCTCCCTGCTCGAAGACCGCCTCGGGGCCGCGTTTTCGGGGAAATACAAGAGCCTGTTTCTGGCCAATCAGGGACCGAAGCAGCAGCGGCTGGAAGCGCTGATGGACGCGGTGGCGGAGGTGTATTCCTCGACCTTCGGCCCGGACCCGGTGGAGTACCGCGCAGAGCGCGGCCTGCTGGATTTCCCCGAGGAGATGGGGATTATGATTCAGGAAGTGGTGGGGACGAAGATCGGCAAGTACTTCCTCCCGGCCTATGCGGGCGTGGCCTTCAGCAATAATGAATTCCGCTGGTCGCCGCGAATTCGCCGCGAGGACGGACTGGTGCGGCTGGTGATGGGATTGGGCACGCGGGCGGTGGACCGCTTAAGCGACGACTATCCGATTTTGATGGCGCCGGGACAGCCGGGGCTGCGGGTGAATATTACCACCGAAGAGGTCATCCGCTATGCGCCGAACAAGATCGACGTCATCAACCTTGAGACCAACTGTTTCGAGACGATTGACGCGACGCGCTTTTTGAAAGACTATGGCGAGGAACTGCCGGGACTGCATCACTATGTGTCGATGCACCGCGATCATCAGATCCAACAGCCGACCAGCATTCATCTGGACTGCGAGCATTGCGATCTGATTGTGACCTTCGAAGGGCTGATCACGCGCACGCCGTTTGTCAAGCTGATGAAGACGATTCTGAACGTACTGGAGCAGACGCTGGGCACGCCGGTGGATATCGAGTTTGCGTCGGACGGAAAGAATTTCTACCTTTTGCAGTGCCGGCCGCAGTCGCATTCGAACGATTCGGTGCCGGTGGCGATTCCGCGCGACGTGCCGAAGGACAGGATCGTTTTTACGGCGAACCGCTACATCTCGAACGGCAAGGTGCCGGACATTACCCATGTGGTGTATGTGGATCCGGCGAAGTATCTGGAGATCACCGACCTGCCGACGTTGATGATGGTGGGACGGGCGGTGGGACGGCTCAACGCCATGCTCCCCCGGCGGCAGTTTATTCTGATGGGGCCGGGACGGTGGGGCAGCCGCGGCGATGTGAAGCTGGGCGTGAGCGTGACGTATTCGGAGATCAAGAACACGGCGGCGCTGATTGAGATTGCCCGCAAACGCGGCAACTATGTGCCGGACCTTTCCTTCGGAACGCATTTCTTTCAGGACCTGGTGGAATCGTCGATCCGCTATCTGCCGCTGTATCCGGACGACAATGGAGTGATATTCAACGAGACTTTCTTTCTGAATTCGCGGAATATTCTGACCGATCTGCTGCCGGAGTTTGCGGAGGTGGAGAACACGGTGCGGGTGATTGATGTGCCGGAGAGCACGGGCGGTCAGGTGCTGCGGGTGTTGATGAATGCGGGGCTGGATGAGGCGATTGGATTTCTGGCGACGCCACCGCCGCCGCCCGCGCCGCGAAGCGAAAGCCGGGGCTATGCGGTTGATTAAGAGGAGAACCATGAGGACGATTCGGACCTGTGCCGCGCTGCTATTGTGCACCGCGCTGATCACGGTTTGGGGATGCAACAAGGGCGGCGAGAAGGCGGCGGCGCCGGGGAAGTCTGCCGAAGAGACGCGGCTTTCCCAGGAGCCGGTGACCACGGAAAGCATTTATGCCGCGGCGAAGGCGGGAAATGTGGACGACGTGCGGCGATTCCTTGCGCGCGGGGTGAATGCGAACTCCTTCGATGCGGAAGGGTATGCACCGCTGCATTATGCGAGCGCGGGCGGTTTCTCCGAGGCGGCCAGGGCGCTGCTGGACAAGGGCGCGGACGTCAACATGATCACGCAGGACGGGATTACACCGCTGCACAGCGCGTCGATGTCCGGCAATGCGGCGACGGCGACACTGCTTTTGGATCGCGGCGCGAAGGTGCTGGCGCAGGACAATAACGGCATGACGCCGCTGCACACGGCGGCGCTGAAGGGTAATCAGGCGGTGGCGGAAGTATTGCTTGCGCGGGGCGCGGACGTGAATTTCATGACGAAAACACAATGGACGCCGATGCGTGTGGCACAATACGGGAACCATCCGGAGATGGTGGAGTTTCTGAAGAAGCACGGAGCGACGCAGTAAGCGCAAAAGGCGGGTGGCGGGGGCAAGGCGAGGTTTTTCGGGCAATCCGTATCATCGAAGACGGGCAGGAGATGGCCCTTCGGCCACCCCCCTGAATCCCCCCACTGAAGTGGGGGGGAAGGCAGAACCCCTATCCCCTACGGCGGAGGCGATACCCTTGCCATTACCGTGTAGGGGAGGGTTAAGGTCTGCCACAACCCTCCCGTGTTAGCGATTGCAGGATGTGGCACGGGCGGGTTGCGCGTGTTGCATTCTCTGAGGTGTGGCTTTCTTCTGCTTAACCCGCCCCCACACGGGGTGTACACGCCGGGATCACAGCGGATGCAGGAAATTGGAATATACGCATGACTAAATATACTCTCAGAAAAGGTGTACTCATGAAAACACTCATGGCCGTAATGGCGATGGTGGCTTTGATTGCGGCGTGCTCGTCGGCACAGCCGAAGCAGACGACGGAAGCGGCGCCCGCGGTGCAGGGGCAGAGCGGCAGTTATCTGACGATTCCGTTCAAGACGATTGCGGGAGACACGGCGGATCTGGCGGCCTACAAGGGGAAAGTGGTGCTGCTGGTGAATGTGGCCAGCCAGTGCGGATATACTCCGCAGTATAAGGGGTTGGAGGCGCTGTACCGCAAGTACAAGGATCGCGGCTTGGTGATTCTCGGATTTCCCGCCAACAATTTCGGAGAGCAGGAGCCGGGCACCGACGCCCAGATCCTGACCTTTTGCAAGACGACTTATGACGTGACGTTCCCGCTGATGTCGAAGATTTCGGTCAAGGGCGAGGGGCAGCATCCGCTGTACACCTACCTGACCAAGCAGTCGCCGGCTCCGGGCGAGATCACGTGGAATTTCAACAAGTTTTTGCTGGACCGCAACGGCACGGTGATTACGCGCTTCGACAGCAAGACCACGCCCGAAGATCCGAAGCTGGTGGCGGCGATTGAGAAGCTGCTGACGGAAGCGCAGTAGGAATCCGAAAATGCTGAAACGCTGAAACGCTGAAATGCTGAAAGCAGAGTGGCATTTGCCAGCATCGTCCATCCTACAAGATTGTCGTGACCGACCTCCCCATATTTCACATCTCACGGTAAAGGAGCAACCTTGGCAGAAGAAACGATTAGCTTGGCGGAAAAAGATACCGTGGCGGTGAAGCCGACGGTGATGCAGCAGGTTCGGGGGCTGCAATCCAATTTCTGGATTGCGAACTGGATGGAGGCCGTGGAGCGGCTGGCCTATTTCGGAGTGCGGGCGATTGCGCCGCTGTATATGATCGCCTCGATTGCGCAGAACGGGCTCGCGCTCTCTTATACGGAGAAGGGCCTGATCTTCGCCATCTGGGCGCTGGTGCAGTGCCTGGTGCCGATGGTTTCGGGCGGATTTACGGACTCTTACGGCTACAAAAAAAGCCTGGCGATTGCCTTCACGATCAATATTATCGGCTACATTCTGTTCGCCAATGCCAGCGGCTTTGGCAGCGCCCTGGCGGCATCGTGCATGATCGGCCTGGGCACGGCGATTTTCAAGCCGCCGGTGCAGGGGACGATTGCCAAGGCCTCTAACGAGCATAACAGTTCGATTGCGTGGGGCGTGTTTTACTGGATGGTGAACGTCGGCGGCTTTCTGGCTCCGCTGCTGGCGGCGATGGTGCGCGGCGAGACCAACTGGCGGCTGGTGTTCTATTGCGCGGCGGGCGTGACGGCTTTCAATTTCATTCCGATGCTCTTTTTCTACCGCGAGCCGGAACGGGCCAAGGACGCCAAGCGCAAGACCGTGGGGCAGACGCTGAAGGACGTCGGGGTTATTTTCAAGGACAAGAACTTCCTCATTTTCCTCGGGATCTTCAGCGGCTTCTGGTTCATGTTCATGCAGCTTTGGGATCTGCTTCCCAACTTCATCGACGACTGGGTGACCTCGCGGGACGTAGCGCCGCTGTTCTCGCATTTCGGCTCGGGACTGGTGCTCTCGTCGGGCAACGTCAAGCCGGAAGTGCTGATTAACATCGACAGTTTTGCGATTATCGTGCTGATGCTGCCCATCGCGTGGCTGACGGGCAAATTCCATCCGATGATCGCGCTGATCGGCGGCATGGTGATTTCGCTGGTAGGATTCTTTATGAGCGGCATGTCGAACCTGGGGTTCATCGTGTCACTGGGCATCTTCATCTTTGCCATCGGCGAGATGTGCTGCAGCCCGAAGTTTTCGGAGTATATCGGCCTGACGGCGCCGGCGGACAAGAAGGCGCTGTATATGGGTTATTCGAATATCCCCTTTGCCGTGGGCTGGACGCTGGGCAACCTCGTGTCGGGCAGCCTGTACGAGAAGCTGGGCGACAAGATCCAGTTCGCGCGGGATTACATGGTGGCGAATTTCGGCATGAGCGCCAGCGCCGCCAAGGATCTGCCGCAGGACAAGGTGATGGACACGATGGCTTCGATGATGAGCGCGGGCGGGAAGACCATGTCGGTGGAAGATGCCACGCGCGTGTTGTGGGACATCCATCATCCGTGGCTGGTGTGGGTGGTGCTGGGCGGAATCGGCACCGTATCGACGCTGGCGATGCTCTGGTACTATTTCCAGACGCGGAACCGGGTGCAACCGGCCAAAGCGTAAAGCATCACCGAAGCATCACGGCATAGAGAGATGCGGGCCGCCCGGTCATCGGGCGGCCCGCTCTGTGTTTAGCGGAAGCGATTACGCGCCTTTGGAGGATTCCTCTTTGACGCGCAAAGAACCGTCGGGATTGGCGCTCACGGTGACCGGGCCATCGGTGGGATTCAGGTCGGTCTTTACGCCATCGACCACAAGCGCGGCGCGCGCGGCAATTTTCTCGCGGATGATGACGATGTTCTCCGGGCGGGACGGCTGCTCGGTCATGCGCTGCCGCAGTTCGGCATCCTCCCGCTCCTTCTGGGCAATGAGTGTGCGGGTCGGCGGCACCGACTGAAGCAGAGCACGATAGGTGTCAATCTGCTGATGATAGCGGGGATCTTTCCCGATGCGGGCACGGGCCATGAAGCGCAGCAGCATGGTTTGGACATTGGCGGCGGTGACCTCTTTTACGATCTCCTTGCCCATCAGGATTTCGATGCGCGCAAGGTTATCCCGCGCCGACGTCAGAAAGGCCTGATTGTCCTTAAGGCGTTGCTGGAAGAAGTCATTCATGCCGACGCAGATGGTCGAGAAGAGGTTGCTCTCGTCCGAGTCGATACGGCCCAGACTGATGCCGCTACGGGCCAGGATATCGCATCCGGCCACGGATCCGGCGGTGACTGTGCCGCCGACAAGGCGGGAATTTCTGGCCTGACCATTGATCTGCACATGACCGCCGGCGCTGACCACGCTTGATCCGTCTACCGAGCCGACGGTGATGTTGGACTGGCTGTTCAGATTGGAGCCGCTCACGGAGCCGGCAATGGTCACGTCATCCGCGGCTTCAATGAGGGTGCCTTCCTCGACATTTCCCGAGACAAAGACCTCGCAGTCCGTGATGATGCGGCTGCCCAGACGCAGGTTGCCGATGACCTCGATGGTCTGGCTGGAAGTGATGTCCAGCACCTGATCACCCGAGACCGTAAGCACGGGATTGATCTTGAGGGCCACCGTGGCGGGAATCTCTTTGACGCCCTGCGGCAGATTGACACGGGTCATGGTGCGGGTGACGACAACGACACCGTCGGCGTCGGCTGTGATTTCACACTCATCCAGCGAGAGGATCACACCGGCTCCGGCGGTGAGCGTGGTATCGAGGCCGGTGCGCACGGGCAGGACCTCATTCAGCACGTTGCGGCCGGGCTTATCTCCGGTGGTGGGAGGAATCCGGCGGCAGAGCAGATCGCCGCGCTTGACCTTGCGGGAGGACAGATAGGACTCCACGGCCTCGGGGCTGGGCACAGCGTGGAAATAGAACTCGAGTTCAGCATCGCGGCCAATGGCGGGAAACACACCCTTGGCGATGGGAGCCCCTTTGAAGGGCGCCTGCGAACCGAGAACCACCTGAACCTTGGAAGAGATGAACTCCTCATCGATCAGGTCGGGGGCGATCGCCGCTTCCCGCACGACGTTCATGACGCGTTCGAGAGTGATGACGCGCTCGAAACGGTCGAGGTAGCACATATCGAGCACCGCATTCATGCGGGCGTAGCGTGTGCCGTCAAGGGCAATGCCGTCCTTGAAGGAGACGGTGGGATTGCCCTTCTCAAACTGCACTTTTTTGATGCGCACAACCACATCCACCGCGGACGCGGTGCGCGTCTTGCTGAGAATGCCATCGAAGAGCAGGCTGTTATCGGGAAGCCGCTGGGCCTCGGCCATTTTCTGTTTGATGGCACGAAGGTGGCCGAGCAGAATCTTCTGATCCACCAGTTCCTCGGTGTCAATGCGAAACTGAATGTCCCAAGTATCAAACCCCTTGGCGACCACCTCGAACTGGACCTGTGCGGGATCGGCGTACGATGTGCTCATAAGACGATCCGGCGCGGGGCGGATGCGTTGCGCGCTCTACGAAGCCGAGGCGTGGACAACACAGGCAAGCCCGCGCGGCGAGCGCAGCAGACAGTGCGATCAGCAAGGTGATTCAGGGATTCGATGGACGCGACTACGATCATGGGGTGGTTCACAGTGGTTATTCCGCATGGTGTTGCGGCGGCGCAACCTTCGGGCACACTGCACGGCGGGAATGGGCGACGCCGCGAGATCGCAACGCCTCCAATCCTGCACAACTTTCACGCATACTCTATGCCACATCTCCCGGGCCACCGCTCTATGCGCGTGGCACGGCGAGTAGCAGAGTTGCTTATCCTGATTGTTGGAGAAGTCATCTTACATGTTCGAGTGGTAAGCCGTTGGGTGTTGACTTCGCACATGCGATAGCGTATCTTGTACATGCTGCTCCGAAATGCCGGACGTTGACGTCAACCATGAGGTCTTTTATGGATGAGCTTCGCCTGAACCGCAAGGATGGACTCTTCATAACGGTTTGCCTGATCATTCTGGTAGCCGGTCTGCTTGTTGGCTTGCGATACTTCAAACAGGCGTTTCCCGAGGCGGCGGTGGATTTCCGGTACGACCGGGGTCAGACGCGGGAGATGGCTCAAGCTTATCTGCAATCGCTCGATCTTGCTCCACCGCAGGGGTATCATGCGGCCAGCCGGTTCAGTTATGATGATGACGCCAAGACGTATCTGGAGAAGGAACTGGGGGTCGACAGTGCGCGGCGGTATCTCGGGCATCCGGTCCGGCTCTGGTATTGGCAGCACCGGTGGTTCCGGCCCAGCACCAAAGAGGAGTTCCGGGTCTATGTGACGCCGGAAGGCGAGGTCGTGCAGTTGCTGCACGAGGTAGAGGAACAGGCTCCGGGGGCAGATCTTGCCGAGCATGACGCGCGCGTCATTGCCGAAAGGTTTCTGTTCGGCCCGATGAAGCAGGATAGTACGAAGTTGATTTTTCTGGAGGCCCAGCGCACCGGCAGACCCCACCGGAGCGACTGGGCTTTTACCTATAAGGCGGTGGGGATTGAGCCCGTGAAGGGCTCGGACTACCGCTATACGGTGGGACTTATCGGGGACCGGATTGGGAGCTACAGCGAGTTTCTGCATGTGCCGCAGGCCTGGGAAGCGTCTTTTGAGCGGTTGCGCAGCTACAACACTATGGCAGGATCCCTGGACGGGATCGGGTTGCTGCTGACGGCTGTGGCGATGGTGGTGGTGGTGTTCCAGAGGCTGCGGCGGCGGGACATACATTGGCGGACGGCGGTTACCTTCGGGGTGATCTGCGCGGTGCTGGTGCTCCTGAACCACATCAACGAGATTCCGCTGACGCTCTACAGCTATGACACGACGACGTCGTGGTCCGGGTTCTGGACGAGTACGATTTTGAGCGGAATCTTGAGCGCAATCGGGATGGGTCTGGCGATCATGCTGATGACGGCGGCGGCGGAGACGGTGTACCGCGAACAGTATCCGCAGAAGCTGGCCTTGCCACGGATGTTTTCGGCCCAGGGACTGCGGACCAAGCGGGCGTTCAAGAGCATCTTGCTGGGCGTGACGCTGACGTCTTTTTTCTTCTCCTACCAGATTGCCTTTTACCTGATTGCCGGGCATTTCGGCGCCTGGAGCCCGTCGGACGTGCCCTACGATAATTTGCTGAATACAGCGGCGCCGTGGCTGGCGGTGTTGTTTATGGGTTTCTTCCCGGCGGTGAGCGAAGAGTTCATGAGCCGCATGTTTTCGATTCCTTTCTTGCAGAAGCTGTTCCGCAACCGGTACACGTGGCTGGCCCTGGTGATTCCGGCAGTGATCTGGGGTTTCGGACATGCGACATATCCGAACGAGCCGTTTTACATTCGCGGGCTGGAAGTGGGATTGGCGGGGATTGTGATCGGCGTGATCATGCTGAAGTACGGCATTCTGGCGACACTGGTGTGGCACTACACGGTAGACGCGCTGTACACGGCGATGCTGCTGTTCCGGAGCCATAATCCGTATTTCGTAATGACGGCCGCGGTGGCGGTGGGATTATTGGTGCTGCCGATGCTGGTAGCTTTGGTGGCCTATCTGCGCAAGGGACACTTTGCGCCAGAGGAAGGTGTGCGCAACGGCGATATGGGAACGGCGGCGGAAGAGGCTCCGGTAGCGGCACCGGTGGAGGTGATTCCTGTGGGGCCGGTGCACTATCAGCCGTTGCCATCCAACAGGCGGGCGCTGGCTATACTTCTGCTGATTGTGGGGATTGCGCTGTCCTTTTTGCCGGTGGCGCGAGTGGGAGATTTCCTCTCTTATCCGGTGACAAAGCAGACGGCGACGCGGCTGATTGCGGATACTCTAAGGGCAACCGGATGGGCCAACCCGGACACGCTGCAAATGGCGGCCTTCAGCAGTCTGGGACAGGATGAAAATGCGGGGAAGTCCGATCCACGGTCATATATTCTCAAACACGTGGGGTCGGTCGAGGAGTTCAACCGGATAGCGGATCAGCGGCTGCATGAAGGACGGTGGCGGGTGCTGGCCTGGGTTCCGGAGAACCGGCTGCAGTTTATCGGGGCTGTGAATTCGCGAACAGCGCAGGTAGAAGGATTGATTCCGCTTTTGCCGTAGGAGATGCCGGGCGAGAGTTTGAGTGTGGATCGCGCACGGCTGATGGTAGACAGCGCGCTGGCCATGCAGGGAGAGGATCTTTCAAAGCTGGACGTAAAGAACCAGAGCACCGAGACGCGGCCCCACCGGCTGGATCACGGCTTTACCTACGAAGCACGGGAGGGAGATCCGCGCAATGTGGCGGAAGCGAAATACCGGCGCAACGGCGGTGTGGATGGAAACTGGCTGCACGTCGTCAAACCGCCGTGGTACAAGATTCCGGAGACATGGGAACGGGAACGGGAAGCGGGCACGGTGCTGCGGACGGTGAAATCCACGCTGACGTTTTTAGTGATTGCGGCGCTGGTGGTGTGGGCGGTGGGGGTGCTGGCGTACCGGATGCGGCGGGGATTTGTGCCGTGGCGGCGCGCGCTGTTGTATGCCGCGATTCCCGCAGTGGTGGCTTTTCTGGCGGGGACCAATGAATTCTATCTGTCGAAGGCGACGTACTTCAACATGGTGGCGACGCCGTGGTCGGTGTTTCGCACGGGAGTGATTACTCAATGGCTGATCAGCACAGGCGTGCTGTATGTCTTTTTTGCGGTGGGGCTGGCCGTATTGAGTGCGCTATACCCGGAGGCCGCGCCGGCCTTGCGGCGGCCCGAGCGGCGCGCGGCGGGGCTGGATGCGGGGTTCACGATTTTGGGCGGGATCGGCGCACTGCTGCTGGCCAAGGATATTTCAATGCTGCTGGCGGCGGCGAATCCGGCATGGATTCCCTTTGAAGGCTGGACGATTCCCGAGTGGCTATCCGCTCCCATGCCGTTACTGCTCATGTTGGGAAGCGGCCTCAGCAGAACATTGGTTTCGGCCTTGCTGCTGGCTTTCTTTGCCTATTTGTGGGAAGGCCGGATGCGCACGCCCTTGCTGCGAGCCGTATTGCTGCTGGCGGCGGTGGTGATGGTAATGCCAACCTCCTCGCCGGATGCCAATGAATGGCTCTACTCCCTGCTGACGAACATTGTGCGGGTGGCGCTAGCTTTTGTGGTGCTGCGGTACCTGGTGGCAGGCAGACCGGTGCTGCTGTTGGCTCTGGCGGCGGGCTTGACGATCTACTCTCTGGCAGCGCAGGGATTGGGGACGGGCAACGGTTTTGTGATTGCGAACACGTGGGGCTTTGTGGTGATTGCCATAGCGGCGCTGGGGGTTTGGGTGGGGGGAGCGGGAAGAAAGATCCGAGACCGGAGACTTGAGACTTAAGGTCAGGCGGGAGGGTTGCGCGGGTTGCCGTGTGCACATAGCAAATTCCTGCGCTTAACCCTCCCCTACGACCACCTTAATTCAGCAGTTCAGATTTTCAGCGTTTCAGCCTTTTGTCTGATGGTGAAGGAGTGGATCATGGAAATCAAGATTCTGGGGCATGGGTCGGCGACGTGCAAGAGGTTGTATGCGGAGGCGGAGCGGGCGATTGAGCGGACGGAGGTGGAGGCGAACCTCTGCAAGATCGAACGGATCGACGACATCGTGAAGTACGGTGTGGTGATGACGCCGGCGCTGATCATTGACGGGGAGGTCAAGTGCATGGGACAGGTGCCGAGCAGCGAAGAGATCGTATCCTGGATACAGATTGCGGCGGCGCGTGAACAAAGATGGGGACCGGTCAACGAGCATTACGGCGACCCCGTGTAGTTCACACTTCTCTTTTTTTGAGCAAGGCGGATCGAAGGATCCGCCTTTTTGCTGGGATGGTACCCCATTCAAACGCAAAGAAACTTCTGGGATGCGGAAGTAGTACTGCATATAACGGAGTCTTAACTGAATATCCGACGCTAAATTTATTACGAGCATGAAAAATCAGGAGTGTGTAAGAAGGAAGGGCAGATTCGAAGGCTGCGCGTTGCGGTTGTGGATCGCGGTGGGGCTCTTGTTGGCGACCTGTGGATCAGGTGTAGCACAGAGTGACAGCTTTTGGCGTCATGCGCTACACACAGAAGCATTGCTGGACACCCTGCAGGCACAGGTAGTGCATTTCTCCAGTTATGATCGCGGAAGCGGGAATAACGACCAAGGCAATTATTATGGAACCGATAGCGCGGGTTGGCAGGTTCTGTGCGATGTGACGGGACCGGGTGTGATTGCCGAAGTGTGGAGTACGATGCTGCCGCTGGCGCCGGACATCCGGCTGCGGTTGTATGTGGACAATCTTACGACCGCGCTGATCGATACTCCGCTGATCAGCTTCTTCGGCCGCGCCGCGCCTTTTGTTCCGCCGCTGGCTGATACATCGTCCGGCGGTTTTTTCAGTTATGTGCCCATCCCCTTTTCCTCGCGGGCACGGATCACCTACAACGGACCGCCGCTGTATTTTCATGTGACCGCGCTGACGTATCCCGCAGGGACCACGATGACACCGTTGACCATGCCGCCCGGTTCGGCGTACATGGCCCGGCTGGATTCTCTGCGCAGCCGGTTTGCCAATCCGTTGCAGCCGGCATGGCCCAGCCGCAGCACGGTGCGGCAGAGTGCCTCGGCCGCTCTCGCGGCGGGGCAATCTCAGGAGTTGCTGCACTATACGGGACGGGGTGGCTGCCGGCGACTGATGGTGCGGATTGGAACGCATACTCAGCCGGCACTGGAGAATGTGTGGCTGCGGGTGTACAGCGACCATAATCCGCTGCCGGATATCGAGGGACCGCTCTCGACGGTGTTCGGCGCGGCGCTGGGCTGGTGGCCGTACCGCTCGGTATTTACAGGCTTTTCCGGCGACAGCCTGTATTTGAATCTGCCGCTGGTGTTCCGCTCGGAATTTCGCGTCGAACTGGAGAACCGCACGGGGAGTTCGCAGACCGTGAATACCTATGCGGATCTCGTGACCTTATCGGCGCAGGAGACTCCACCCTTCAAGGTGCGGGGAGTTTATAGAGAAGAGAATCCGACTCCGGCGTGGGCCGGACACAAGATTGCGGATGTGCAGGGCGCGGGCACTTATCTGGGAATGCTGCTGGATGCGCAGACCACGGACGGGCATATCCTGGAGGGCGACGAGACGATTGCGCTGGACGGGGAGGCTACTCCCTCCTGGCGTGGAACGGGCACCGAAGACTATTTTGATGGCGGCTACTATTGGAATGATGGGGCGATCTATCAGGCTCTGGGATTTCACGGCTGCATCCGGTTTGCGGGCTACATTGCCGCGGCGTATCGCTGGCATGTGACCGATCCCGTGCCGTTTACGAACCGTTTCCAGATGGACATCGAGGTCGGCGGCTGGAACCAGTTGCAGGGCCATTACCGCACCATGGCCTACTTCTGCATGACGCCGCCGCGCTGGACGGTGGTGGATGCGGACAGCCAGAGCTTTGCGGGACAGAACCTGCGGCTGGTGGGCACTGGGCTCACGCCGTTGGCGGAACTCACGGACGTACACTTGGGAACAACCAGCCTTAGCGTGAGATCGGGAGCCGGGCAGGTGAGCGTGGACTCGGTGCTGGATGTCACGGTGACGATGCCATCGGGACTGGCCAGCGGCATCTATCCGCTCAGCGCTGTGCTCAGTACGGGAACGGAAACGGTGGCAGCGGCATGGCCGTACTTTGCGGCGCCGGAGTTCAGCTTTGCACCGGTCCGGCAGGATCTCGACACCTGTGTTTTTGGCGGGGACACGCTGGCGGTCGATATTTCGGGATTGCCGAGCGGAACCACGGTGAGCCTGTTTGCGGAAAGTACGCCATTGAGCTGGATGGGAGCGACGCCGACGGCAGACGGGAATGAGAATTTGCACGGATTGGCATTGATACCGGGAACTCTGTCCTACGGGGACCATGCGCTGAGGGCAACCGCGCCGCCGATGGCCGATGTGGTGTGCGGGCAGGCGCTCAAGGTGCGGCCCTTTGTGCGCTACGAACTGGAGGCGCTGACGTTGACAAGCTGGAGGTGGAGCACGCAGTTCATTGGGTACGCGCCGGATTGGATTCTGCCGACCTCCACGGAGCCTTGGGGACGAAACCTCGTGCGAGATATTTCGGCCAATGGTGTGGGGGATTACGGGCAGTTTGCGTTTACCTTGCCCAGCGGGGGGGTCTTCCAACCTGTGTATTTTTTCGGAACCACGAACAGTGGTGTGATAGTCCGCACGAAGATTGATGACAGTGTGGACGTGGCGGGGCAGGATACTTATAACGGCCCGATTGTCTGGAGGTGGGACCGGTCGGATTCGGTGCGGGGACGGGTGCAACCGCTGGCAGCGGGACCGCATACCGTTCGGTTCGAGGTGGCGGGGCGCAACCCATCCTCAATAGGATGGACCATGATCCTCGATCAGATAGTTTTGCAGGCGCAGGTTGAATCCTCTCCTGCCCCGCCGCCGCAGCCGGTGAGCCATGTGGTTGCATTCCTGGATAGTATTAACGGGGTCCGGCTGTGCTGGCCGCCGGTGACTCAGGATTCAAGCGGCGAGGCGCTGACTCCAAGCGGGTACCGGATCTACCGTACCGCAGGGCTGGATACGGCCTTTGCGCTGTTCGGGCAAGTTGGAGCGATGGATACGACGTTTGTGGACACGACACGGGCGAACATTCCCGTCTTCAGGTTATTCTACTATGTAAAGGCGGTAGCCAATGGCGGCGTTGGGGGGACGTCCGCGCTGGAATTGCCCGCCCAGCCGCGAGAGATGAAAGGCAGGAGACCTGTGCGATAAGGGAAGGACTTTTGCATAGGCATTTGAGAGCGCCCTGCGAACGATGAGCTGTTCGGCAGGGCGCTCTGGTTATTTGAATATGCCTCTGATGATAAGGGTTTGCCGCGTGATGAGCCATGGTTTTGCGCCGTGCCGGGCATGGATTCACAAGGACCTGAATAACCGTTATGGATATTTTAGAGGATTAATATAGATAACTTTACTACTATTCTGTAACACCACACCCCAGCAATTATTCGGAAACATTTGAAGAACATGGGATAATACCAATATCCGGTATTGCGCTTAAAAGGCAAATCACTTATATTACGCGGGATGGTGAATAGAGCAGTTGATAAACTTAGATCCATTTTGTTGCAGAGATAGATGGTATCTCGACTAAAATTCCACCTTTTCCGGCGCGAAGCAAGCGAGGTGCTTAGTGTGGACTAAGCTGCGTATTGCGTTCCTTGTTCTGGCGGCTCTGATTGTGGGTGCCTGGGCCTGGGTGAATGTCTGGAGCAATACCGGCTATGCTCCCGAGCAGCCGATTGCCTTCAGCCATAAGCTGCATGCAGGGGACAACCACATTCCGTGCCTGTATTGCCATACGAACGCGGAGCGGTCGCGCCATGCGACAGTGCCCGCGTTGAATGTCTGTATGAACTGCCACAGCGTGGTTGCGGTGAACAAGCCGAACATTGCCAAGCTGACGGAGGCGTACAACAGCGACAAGCCGATTCCCTGGATCCGGATTTACAAGCTGCCGGAGTTCACGCATTTCGATCACTCGCGGCATCTGGCTAAGGGGTTCGACTGTGCGGTGTGCCATGGACCGGTGGCGACGATGAATAGAGTGTATCAATATCGCCGTTTGGATATGGGAGAGTGTGTGAAGTGCCATCAGCAGAACGGCGCTCCGACCACGTGTAACACATGTCATCAGTAGATAAGACGCCCGACATTCCGAAGTACTGGAATCGGCTCTCCGATTTGGAGAATCCGGTTGGCGAGTCCCACCAGGAGCGGCTGTTCGACGCCGTGGAAATGGCGCGGCACGCGGGCAATAAGCGGCCCGGGGCAGCGCTGGAGGCGGCGGGCTTTATGGAAGAAGCCCTGATTGAGAACGGCGGCGGCAAAGCGGAACTCTCGCGGCGGGACTTTTTGAAGCTTTCCTCGGCGGCGGTGGCTTTTGCCACGGCGGGCTGCGCGCTCAGGCCCACCGAGAAGGTGATTCCCTATGTGAAGGCTCCGGAGGAAGTGACTCCGGGTGTGCCCAACTACTATGCTTCCACCCTGCTGGATGCGGCGGGGACCGGAGTGCTGGTGAAGACGCGGGAAGGCCGGCCGATCAAGATTGAAGGCAATCCGGATCATCCGCTATCCCAGGGAAGACTGACGGCGCGGGGACAGGCTTCAATTTTCAATTTGTATGATCCGGACCGGCTGACGGCTCCAGTGGCACTGGTGCCCGGTCAGCGGGTGGCTCCGGCACAGATCCCGTGGCAGACGGCGGATCAGGAGATCGGCAAGGCGCTGGCGGAGGCCAACGGCAGGATTGTGCTGCTGACGGGGACCATGCATGGCCCGGCACGGATGAAGCTGATTCAGGATTTTCTGGCGACGTTCCCCGGAGCGCGGCATGTGATGGCCGATGCCTGGACGCACGAAGCCACGCGCAACGCACAGGAGATGTGCTACGGCAAGGCGGTGCTGCCCTCCTACCATTTCGACAAAGCGGACTATGTGCTGGACCTCGGCAGTGATTTTATGGGGTCGGGTTATTCGGCGCTGCAATGGCAGGTGGATTTCGGCAAGGCCCGCAAGGTGCATGACGGCAAGATCAACAAGCTGGTAACCTTCGAACCGTTCATGAGCATGACGGGGGCGAATGCGGATGAGCGGTATCGGGTCCATCCGGCGAAGATGCTGGTGGTGGCGAGGGCCATCGCTCAGGCAATCTCTTCGGGGAACGGGCATTTGGCGGATGCCGAGGGCGAGGCTGGATTGCCGGCGGGGACGCTGGAGCGCGTCGTGCAGGATCTGAAGGCGAATGCGGGCAAGGGAATTGTGATTGCGCCGGACGATGATACCTTGCAGTTGATTGCAAACCAGTTGAACTCGCAGCTCGGAAACGAGGGCATGACGATTGACGGGGCGAGTGCGCCGTCCCAGCAATCGCAGGGCAGCCACAAGGACCTGTTCACGCTGATCAATGACATGCGCGCGGGCAAAGTGGATGTGCTGATTATCTCGGGAACGAACCCGGGTTACTGGCTACCGGCCGTGGCGGGATTTGATCAGGCGGTGTCGAAGGTCAAGACCGTGGTGAGTCTGTCCGACCGGATTGATGAAACGGCGGCTTCGGCGCGCTATGTGCTGCCGGGCCTGCACTATCTGGAAAGCTGGGCGGACAGCGAGCCGCAGGTTGGATTGTACGGTCTGACGCAACCGGCGATTTATCCGTTGTATGATAATCGCTCGACTGAAGATTCTCTGATTTACTTTGCCAAGGCGGGCGCTAAGACAGGGCTGGCGACGTTCGCCGGGGATTGGCACGCGTATTTGATGGACACGTGGAAGACATGGGTCTATACGGCGGGCCGCTATGACGGAACCTTTGAGAATTTCTGGAACAGCGCGCTACGGAATGGCGTGCTGGATACGCGGTCTGCGGAAGCGGCGCGGCCACGCGCCCTGCAGCCTACCGCTTACTCCGTGACCAGCAGGCAGCCTGCCGAACTGGAACTGGTGGTTTACCCTTCTCCGGTGCACACCGACGGGCACGAGGCCAACAACGCGTGGCTGTGCGAGTGTCCCGATCCGGTTTCGAAGATTACGTGGACCAATTATGCCAGCATGTCTCCGGTGACCGGGCAGAAGCTCGGCGTGCTGGAAGGTGAAATGGTCCGGATTGAAGCGCAGGGAATGATGATCGAACTTCCGGCCCATCATCAGCCGGGAGACGTGGATGGTGTGATCAGTGTGCAGTCCGGCTGGGGACGAACCCATGCGGGCAAGATCGGCAACGGTCTGGGCGCGAATGGCTTTTTCATGCGGCAGCCCGCGGGCTGGAGTCTGAAGGCCAGTGGACTGGCGTGCACGTTGGGAAAGACGGGGCGGATGTCGGAGATGGCCAATGTGCAGCAGCACAATGCCACGGAAGACCGGCCCATCATTTATGAAGCCACGGTGGGGGATTATCAGGCGAATCCGCGGTCGGGGCATCCGGACGAAGAGACGCCGCGCTCGTTGTGGAAGCCGTGGGACTACCCGGGCAACCGCTGGGGAATGCGGATTGATTTGAGTTCCTGCATCGGCTGCCATGCGTGTACGCTGGCCTGCCAGGTGGAAAACAATATTCCGGTGGTGGGAGCCGAAGAGACAAAGCGCGGGCGGGTGATGCACTGGATCCGTGTGGACCGTTATTACTCGGGCGATGCGGCCAATCCGGACGTGGTTTTCCAGCCGATGCTCTGTCAGCACTGCGAAAATGCGCCGTGTGAAACGGTCTGTCCGGTGATTGCCACACTGCATGATAATGAAGGCTTGAATGTGCAGGTGTATAACCGCTGTGTGGGAACGAGGTACTGTTCGAACAACTGCCCTTACAAGGTGCGGCGGTTCAACTGGCATGAGTTCTCCAAGGCGGCCTATGAGCAGCAGCCGCTGAAGCTGGCGCTGAACCCGGATGTGACGGTGCGCGAGAAGGGCGTGATGGAAAAGTGCACGTTCTGCTTCCAGCGCATCCGGCAGGCCAAGCAACGGGCCAAGGATTTCGGGCGCGAGGTACAGGACAGCGATCTGAAGACCGCCTGTCAGCAGACCTGCCCGACCGACGCGATTGTTTTCGGAAATTTCAATAATCCCGACAGTCAGGTATCGCAGGAAATGCGGGACGAACGCAGCTATCGAGTGCTGGAAGAGTTGGATACGCGGCCATCGATTGCCTATTGGACGAAGCTGCGGAACCGGCCCGGGCACGGCAAGAAGGCCGGCCATGAGGGGGGGCAGGCATGAGCCATCCCGCGCACGCATTGCCGACTCCCGCTGAGATCGAGAAGGTTCTGCCGACGGAGAATATTCTGAGTGATGATCTGCGGCTGGCGCAGGTCACTGACGACATTGTCAGTCCGCTGGAGCGGTTCCCAAACTGGCTCTGGTGGGTAGCCTTTCTGATTTCCGCGACCATGGCCCTCGCGGGAGCGGGCACCTTGACGTGGCTGCTGATGAGCGGACAGGGGATTTTCGGTTTGCAGATTCCGGTCGGCTGGGCGTTTGATATTACCAATTTCGTGTTCTGGATCGGTATCGGCCACGCGGGCACGCTGATTTCGGCGATTCTCTTTTTGCTGCGGCAGAAATGGAGAACGGCGATCAACCGCTCGGCGGAGGCGATGACAATTTTTGCGGTGATGACGGCAGGCATTTTCCCGGCGTTCCACGTGGGGCGGCAGTGGCTGGATTTCTGGCTGTTCCCCTACCCCAATCACCGGATGTTGTGGATCAACTTCCGCTCGCCGCTGGTGTGGGACGTGTTCGCGGTGTCGACGTACTTTACAATTTCGCTGTTGTTCTGGTATACGGGACTGATTCCGGATTTTGCGACGATCCGCGACCGCGCCAAGTCGGCGCTGCGCAAGCGGATTTTCAATGTGCTGTCCTTCGGCTGGACCGGATCGGTGCGCGACTGGGCCCATTACGAGAAGGCCTATCTGCTGTTTGCGGGCATGGCGACGGCGCTGGTGCTGTCGGTGCACACCGTAGTTAGCTATGACTTTGCGACGTCGGTGGTGCCGGGCTGGCATACGACGATTTTCCCGCCGTATTTTGTGGCGGGCGCGATCTTCTCGGGGTTCGCGATGGTGCTCACGCTGTTAGTGATCATGCGCAAGGCCTTCAAGCTCGAGCATCTGATTACCATGCGGCACCTCGAACTGATGTGCAAGATCATTACCGTAACGGGGCTGATGGTGGGCTTTTCCTACATGACCGAGTGGTTCAACGCGTGGTACAGCGTGAATCCCTTTGAGCGGTTTGTCTTTTTGAACCGCGCGTTCGGCCATTACTGGTGGGCCTTCTGGATCATGTTTACCTGCAATGCGATTATTCCGCAGATCTTCTTTTTCAAGAAGGCGCGGATGTCGCTGGGGATCATGTTCGTGGTCTCGCTGCTGGTGAACCTCGGCATGTGGTTCGAGCGGTTCAACATTATCGTGACATCGCTGTATAATGACTATCTGCCGTCGATCTGGCACGTGTTCAAGCCGACGATCTTCGATATCGGCTGGACGGTCGGCGCCTTCGGGTTGTTCTTTACGCTGTTTCTGCTGTTTGTGCGGATCGCGCCGGTGATTTCGATGGCGGAAATGAAAGCCACGCTGCCGAATCCCACGGGCCGCAAGCAGAAGTTCACCGAACATGGGGAGCCGCTGCGCCATGGCTAAACCCTTTCCGAAATTAGTGGCGATTTTCTCCGATCCCGACGACGTGCTGCACGCGGCTGCGAAGGCGCGGGATGAAGGCTGGCGCGATCTGGATATGATTACGCCGTACCCGCTGCACGGCTCGGAGAAGGCCCTTGGGTTGAAAATGTCGTGGGTGCCGTATGTCACGGTGGTGATGGGCCTGTTAGGTGCGATAGGCGGGTATTTCCTACAGCATTGGACATTGGCGATTGACTGGAAAATGAACATCGGCGGCAAGCCGCCGGTGGCATGGCAGGCGTATGTGCCGATCACGTTCGAATGCGGGATTTTGATCGGCGGTATTTCGACCTTTGTGGCGATGCTGATTGCGGCCAAGCTGCCGAAGCGGCGCGCGGTAATTCTCGATGAGCGGCTGACCAATGACCAGTTTGCCTTGATTGTGCCGCTGGATAATGGCATGAATGAAGAATCGGTTTCGCAGTTTCTGTCGGATCAAGGCGCGGAAGAGGTGCGGCATGTGGAAGTGTAGCCTGCTCATTCTGCTGGCCATGCTGGCGGTTTCCTGCAAGACCAAGTCGTTTACGCAGCTCGAATATATGCCCGACATGTACCGGCAGATGTCGGTGCAGGCGCAGGAGTACGATCCGGCGACGCCGAACGGCGAGGGGATGCGGCCGCCGGTGGCGGGCACTGTGCCGCGCGGCTATGATCCGTATACCATTGCGATCATGGATACTGTGGCGGCCAACGCGCTGTCCAATCCTTTAATGCCGACGGCGGATGTGATGGCGGCGGGAAAGAAGTATTTCAACACGTATTGCATTGTCTGCCACGGTGCGCGGGGCGACGGGCGGGGATATATCGTTCCCAAGTTCACCATGCCGCCGATTCTGTACAGCGACAAGGTGATGGCGTGGCCGGACGGGCGGATCTATCACACGATCACGATGGGCCAAGGTTTAATGCCGAGTTATGCGACACAGATTCCGGCGGAGCAGCGCTGGGCCATTGTCTACTATGTGCGCGCATTGCAGAAGGCGGCCCATCCGACGGCTCAGGATTTGCAGGCCGCGCGGCAGAGCACGATTACACTGGACAGCGATCTGCCGGATACGGGCAAAGCGGAGCCGTGGCCGAAGAAATAAACAGCAGGCATCGAGGTGACGGCGGGCCGATCTTAGATCGGCCCCTCCGACCGCGTCTTGCGACGCGTGGTTGACCTTCGGTCGCCGAGGCGGCAAGATCGCTTTCGTTTCAACTTTCACGTTTCGAATTTCCCATTTTCCCTTTATGCCCATGCATGATGCACCTGTAACAGTTGTGGAGAATCCGGGGCCGCTGGTATTGGCGGCGCGGTGGCGCACGATCTTTGTGGCCATGACGGGCGTGGGCGCGCTGGCGTTTGCGCTGGGTCTGGCTGTGGATCCCGCGCGGGCATGGAACAATTACCTGATCGACTATTTCATGTTTTTGTGCTTTGCCGTGGGTGGGCTGTTTTTTACGGCGTTGCACTATGCGGTTAATGCGTCCTGGGTGGTTGTGGCGCGGCGGGTGTCTTCGGGACTGGCGGCCTATCTGCCCGTGGCGCTGGTGCTGCTGCTGGGCGTTTTCATCGGCGCGGGACACATCTATCCGTGGGCGCAAGGCGCGGTGACGACGGATCCGGGCAAAGCGCACTGGCTGTCGGCGTCGTGGATGCTGCCGCGTGATCTGCTGGTGCTGGTGATCTGGATATTCTTTGCCTGGAAAATTATTTTTGATTTTTCCATCCGGCAGGACAGCACGGGCGAGGTGATGCTGACGCGGAAAGCCATCAACTGGTCTATCGTGTTTATGCCGGTGTTTGCCTTCAGTTTTACGTTGATCTCCTATGATCTGATCATGAGTATCGAGCCGCACTGGTTCTCGACGATGTTTGCGGTGTACACCTTTGCCGGGCTGTTCCAGAGCACCGTGGCGCTGATCATGATCATCTTTCTGTGGATGAAGCGGGATGACGGGCCGCTTGCGCGGGTGGCGACGGCATCCCATGTGAAGGATATCGGCACGCTGCTGTTTGCCTTTACGATTTTCATGACATACATCGGCTTCTCGCAGTATATGCTGATCTGGTACGCGAATCTGCCCGAAGAGACCTTCTATTTTATGAAGCGGCAGGACGGCGGCTGGGTGTGGATGTTTGCGATGCTGCCGATTTTCAAGTTCGCGATTCCGTTTTTCGGGCTGCTGTCGCAGTCGGCAAAGAAGAACGAGAAGTGGCTGATGACGGTGTGCGCGCTGGTGCTGGTGGGACAGTTCCTCGACATTTATTGGATGGTGGTACCCGCGCTGAACCGGATTATTGTGGGCATCAGTTGGATGGAGATCGGAACGTTCCTTGGCTTTGCCGGCCTGTTCGGGCTGTCGGTATCGCGCTTTTATTCGCGCTACCCGGTGCTGGCCTACCGTGACCCGTACATTCTGGAGAGCGTGAACTGGAGGTTCTGGGAATGAGCCGCCCGCCGACGAAGACCAGTCTCTTCTATTATGTGATCGTGCTGATTGCCGCGGCGGTGATTGCGGTGGTGGTCTTTCTGCGCAATTTCCATGCGGGGGAAGAGGCTGGCAGCCTGGCGCCGCCTCCGGCGGAAGGGACCACGGGAGCGGCAAAAACGGTGGACGAGCGGGCGCTGGCACAGAACACCAAGCTGGCCGGGCCGGGCAAGGCGCTGTTTGAGACCAACTGCGCAAGCTGTCACGGGCCGAATGGAAATGGTGACGGACCGCGTGCGGCCAGTCTCAGCCCCAAGCCGCGCAACTATCATTCGGAGAAGTTCAAGTTCGGCAACGACATCGTGTCCATTCACAACACGATTATGAAGGGCTCGCCGGGCACGTCGATGCCATCCTTTGCGCTGCTGCCCTTGGAAGACACGTGGGCGATTGCACATTATGTTTACACCCTGATTCCGAATCCGCCGCCGATCACGGATCAGCAATTGGCGCAGGTTCCGGGCGGGGCTACGGGAGGAGCAGCGACGCCTTCTGCTTCGTCAGCGGGCACAACTCCTCCACAGGCAGGCGCGCCGGGCACTCCGCCTCCGGCACAGAATAAGAATCAGACCAAAACTCCCGCCCCTGCGGACACGGTGAGGATTCCGATTGAGGTGGCGATGCGACAGATGACGGTGAACGCAGTCCCTGTTGCGGGAACGCAAGCCTCCGCCCCATCGGCCTCGGCGGGTGCGGCGATTTATGGGGCGCGGTGTGCGGGATGCCACGGAGACAATGGCGAAGGCAAGCGGGCACGGGTGATCAGTGTGGCTCCGTATCGTTATGAGGTGACGGGGGATTTGACGATTTCAACCGCTCCGTGGACACATGACAGAAACAAATTCGCGCAGCTTGTCGTTCAAGGATTGCCGGGCAGGATTATGCCCGGACAGGCCACATTGACGTCAGCCCAGATTGACGACCTATTTTCCTTCGTCCGCAGCTTGGTCAAGACTCGCTGAAATCGGTGGTTGCCTGTTGTTTTTTGGCGGGCTGCGAACCGATTTTTTTTCTTTAAAAATACGACTTACTTGGTCTAATTGTCTTATAGTTATCTGAATAGGTCACCTGTGAATGGGTCTTGTCAGGCAAAACTCATGAGAAAGTACCTTTTCCCACTTACGTCTCTGGCGATGCTGGCGGCCTGCGGCGCGGCACTGGCCGATGCGCCGATCACCAACTGGCTGCAGAATCCGGTGACGCCGTTGGCAGAGGCAGTGCGGGCGGACTTTTGGAACAACTTCTGGCTCACTCTGCCTTTTTTGCTAATTCCGCAGATAGTGCTGGTACTGGTGATCTTCAAGTTCCGGGCCTCGCTCGGGCATGCGGCGGCCACATGGCACGAGAATCCGAAACTGGAGTTCGTGTGGACCGCGATTCCGGTGTTGACCTTGATTCTGGTGGCGATCCCGGCTTACTCTGTGCTGGTGAAGATGGAAGTGCCGCCGAAAAGCGACCTCGTCGTGGAGGTGATCGGCCACCAGTTCTTCTGGGAATACCGTTATCCGCGCTATGGGGTGATCATCTCAAATGAGCCGCTGGTGGTTCCGGCGAATAAAGTGGTGACGATCAACGCGACCAGCGTAGACGTGATTCACGCGTGGTGGGTGCCCGCATTCGGCGTCAAGCAGGATGCCAATCCGGGGCGGATTTCCCACGCCTGGTTTAGTGCGCGGGAAGGCCGCTACAAGGGGCAGTGCGCCGAACTGTGCGGCACGCTGCACGGCGAGATGCTGATTGATGTGAACGTCCTTCCGCAAGCAGATTTCGACAACTGGATCAAAGCGCGGATGCCCGCCGATACGACCGGAGCGTCCGCAACCTCAACCTCGAGGGAACCATAGATGAGTGCCGTTGTATCCGAACCTTTGCCGGTTCCACGTTCTCGCCGGGGGCTCCTGGACTGGCTGGCCTCGACCGATCACAAGGACATCGGCATCATGTACCTGTGGTATGTGGTGCTGATGGTGATTGTGGCCGGCCTGTTTGCGGGGCTTTTGCGGCTGCAATTGTCCTCGGCGAACGCGAAGTTTCTGCATCCGGAGATGTACAATCAGATCATGTCGATGCACGGGACGCTGATGATCTTTTTTGTGATGATTCCGGCGATGACGGGCTTCGGCAATTACTTTGTGCCGCTGCTGATCGGCGCACGCGATATGGCGTTTCCGAGACTCAACGCGTTCAGTTTCTGGCTGCTGATTCCCGCGGGCGTGCTGGCTTTTGCCGCGTTTTTCGTGCAGGGGGGCGCGATGGCGGCGGGCTGGACGGCCTATCAGCCGCTATCCTCTCATCAGTTCAGCGGAACTCCGGGCGTGGATATGTGGATTCTGGCGGTACAGCTCGGCAGCTTAGCGTCCATTCTCGGCTCCATCAACTTCATTGTGACGATCCACAACATGCGGGCACCGGGCATGAAGATGATGCAGATGCCGCTGTTCGTGTGGACGTGGGAAGTCAACGCGGCGATGATTTTGATCGCCTCGCCGGTGCTGGCGGGCGTGCTGCTGATGTCGCTCTTAGACCGGCACTTCGGTACCGGATTTTTCCAACCGGCACTGGGCGGCGACCCGTTGCTGTATCAGCATCTGTTCTGGTTCTATTCCCATCCGGCGGTGTACATTATGATTCTGCCGGGATTCGGCGCCATCAGTCAGGTGGTGGCGGCATTTTCGGGCAAGAAGCTGTTCGGCTACAAGGGAATGGTCTTCGCCACGGTGGGCATCGGGTTCATTGGCTTCCTGGTGTGGGGCCATCATATGTTCGTGACCGGTATGGCCCCCGGGCTGAGGATGTTTTTCGCCTTTATGAGTATGTTGATTGCCGTGCCGACGGGAATCAAAGTCTTCTCGTGGCTGGCGACGATGTGGGGCGGTAAGCTCCGCTTCACCACGGCGATGCTGTTTGCGATGGGCTTCGTGTCGCTGTTTGTGATGGGCGGGATCAGCGGCATTTTCCTGGCCAACGTGCCGGTGGACGTGCAGATGGAAGACACCTATTTTGTGGTGGGGCATATTCACTATGTCCTTTTCGGCGGCTCGCTGATGGCACTGATCGCGGCGACCTTTTTCTGGTTTCCCAAGATGACCGGCAAAATGATGTCGGAAAAGCTCGGGAAGTGGACCTTCTGGCTGACCTACATCGGGATGAATGTCACGTTTCTGCCGATGCACTGGCTGGGGATTATGGGTATGCCGCGGCGTGTATACACCTACCGTCCCGAATTCGAGCCACTGAACAGGCTGGAGTCTTATGGCTATCTGCTGATTCTGGCGGCGGGGGTGCTGTTTGTGATTAATCTGATCCGCTCGCTGCGCAAGGGCGCTCGGGCGGGCAATGACCCGTGGGGCGCGGAAGCGGTGCAAGGAACCTTCGAATGGCGCACCTCCAGCCCGCCGCCCAAGGAAAATTTCGAAGAGTTGCCGGAAGTGGAAGGACAACGGATTGAAACGGCACGAGGCTGAAATGCTGAAAGGCAAACGCCAGAAGCCAAAGGTGGATGTTCAGATAGATAAACGCATCGTGCGGGAAGCGCACACCGTGGTGGCTGTGCATGGAAAGTTTACCGAAGGCACGAAGCAACTGGGAGAGTTTGCGCTGGTGTTTGTATGGTAAAGATACCCGGCAGATGAGAGCGGGATGAGTACGCGCGGGGTAAAGACACCCCACGCGGCGACGCAACAAGGGCCGGCTGCGAGCAGCCGACACCGCGGCAGAGTTCGAATATTCATGAACCTTATAGTGAGGCACGCACATGGAGCACAGTTTACCGTATGATCGGCACGTGGAAGCAGTTAGGGAGGCAGGGGTGACCAGGAGTGCGGCGCGGAAATTAGCGTCGTGGCTGCTGTTTCTGTGTATTCTTTCCTCCGTGCTGATTCTGTGGGGCGGAGTGGTCCGGCTATCGGGATCGGGACTGTCGATTCCGGATTGGCCGATTATCAACGGCAGTCTCTTGCCGCCCATGACGGAGAGCGGCTGGCAGGCCGTGTATCAGACCTATGCTCAGGAAGTGGCGCGGTCCAGCGGGCAGTACAACGTGCAAGATCTGGGACTGAGCACGTTCAAGACGATGTTTGCCATCGAGTATATGCATCGCCTGCTGGCGGCACTGGTGGTCATTGGCTTTCTGATTGTCTTAGTAAAGGCCATTCGGCAAAAGGGCGTTTGGCCCGGAGTGCGGGGACTCCTGGTTCCGGCGGCGGTGATTTTGTTTGTGCAGGCGGGGCTCGGCGGGATTGTGGTCAAGAGCGATTTGCAGGCGGCGATGGTGGCCGCGCACCTCGGAACGGCCTTTGTGTTCTTGGGAGTTTTGCTGTGGGCGACGCTGCGGTTGTCGATAGATCCGCTGACGGCGCCGGTGGAGCGCAAGCGGCTGCGGCGTCTTTCGTGGATCACCACGGGCACGGCGTATTTGCAGATTTTGTTCGGTGGATTGATGGCGGGGACGGGGGCGGGTTTGATTCTGAACACGTGGCCGAGCATGGGCGGGTTTTTGATTCCGCCGGGACATCTGCTGTGGGCGGACTGGTTTCAGCCGGGAATTTTGAACGTGGTGCAGAACCAGGTATTTATCCAGTTTGTGCATCGCTGGCTGGCGTGGGTCGTGGCGGCGCATGTGGTGGCGCTGATTATTCGCGGCGCGAAGGTGCCTTTGAGCGCGCGCGGGCGGATTGCTTTGCGCGGCGCGGCGACGATCCTGGCGTTGCAGATGCTGCTCGGCATTGGCACTCTGATGATGAAGGCGCCCTTCTGGATGTCACTGGCGCATCTGGCTACGGGACTAACTCTATTTGTAATACTACTGATGATCACACATGAAGCAGCATATTCTCCCTCAGCAACTGATTGAATCGAATCCCGGCATGGCCTTCTCGCTGCGGGCCCTGCTGACGAAACTGCTGGATCTGGCGCAGCTCACCAAGCCGGAAATCATGCTGCTGGTGGTGCTGACCGGGGCAACGGCGGTGGTGATGGAAGGAAGTCTGTTGCACGAACCGTTGAAGTTCGCGGCGATCATTTTGGGGCTGGAGCTTGCAGGCGGTTCGGCCAACGCTCTGAACCAGTACTTCGAACGGGAGATCGACGCCCGGATGAGCCGTACGCGGCGCAAGCGACCGCTGCCGCTGGGCAAGGTGACGCCGAATGAAGCGTTAGCCTTTGCGTTGACGATCGGCATTTCTTCCGTGGCGATCTTCGGGCTGATGTTCAACTGGCTCGCGGCGGGACTGGCGGCGGCGACCATTCTCTTCTACAGCCTCTATTACACACTCTGGCTGAAGCCGCGCACCCATTTGAATATCGTGATCGGCGGAGCGGCGGGAGCCATGGCGCCGATTATTGCATGGGCAGCGGCGACGGGAGAGGTGAGCGTGACGGCTTGGCTGCTGTTCGGAATCATCTTCTTGTGGACTCCACCACATTTCTGGTCGCTGGCACTGTGTTTGAAACGCGATTATGAGACGGTGCGGATGCCGATGCTGCCGGTGGTGAAGGGCGATGACGAAACCCGCAAACAAATTTTCATCTACACGCTGTGGCTGCTGGCCCTGAGCCTTGGGCTGATGTGGCTGGGCGCGGGAGGATTCTACCTTGTATCGGCACTGGGACTCGGCGGCACCTTTGCCTGGAAAGCCTTCCGCATCTGGCGGCAGGGCGAGGCGGCTGAGGCCTGGGGTCTGTTCAAGTATTCGATTGTCTACCTGATGTCGCTGTTTGTGGCGCTGATGGTGGACAAGGCTATAGGATAGGTTTTAGTGATGATCTTATGAACGATATCCATACTCTGAAAAGGCGGAACAGGAAGCTGGCCTTGCTGGTAATTGTGCCGTTTCTATTGGCGATGTTCGGCTTTGCCTTTGCGCAGGTGCCTTTGTTCCGCATGGTGTGCCAGAAGCTGGGGTTTGCCATCTCGCCGCTGTCCAACGTGAAGGAAAGCAGTAACGGGCGCGAGATTGAAGTCCTGTTTACGGGTGTGGTGGCGGGCAAGCTGCCGGTCTATTTCCGTCCGAAGTACGCCATTCAGACGGTGAAGGCCGGGCAGCGGTTCAACAACGAATATCACTTTGTCAATATGTCGGACGACAGCGTGTACTTCCGTCCCGTGCATTCGGTGCTGCCGGAGGACGCGGCCAAGAAGTTCACGATGATGAAATGCTTCTGCTTCGACGATCAGGCTCTCGGACCGCGCGAAGAAAAGGTCTTTCCGGTGATTTCGGTGATCTCCGCCGATTTGGATTCTTCGGTGCAACAGGTGACCATCAACTACACGCTGTTCGAAAAGAAACGCGAAGACATGCAGACAGGGCGGAAAGTTCCCAATGTGGCCGAGGCTACGAAGTGAAGGATGGCAATGAGGAAGCGCGATGCATAGTCAGACTCTAAACCTGCCCGACTCTCAGACGAGAAAGAAGAACCGCACGCTGGTGTGGATACTGGTGGCGATCATGCTGGGCATGGCCACTTGGGGCAGTCTGTACCTCAGACATTACGGATTCAATACATCACCTTCGACGGAAAGATACCACTGATGGCGATGTCTTCGGTTTCAGCCGATAAGGGCGATCAGGGGAGCGCCCATGTGACTCCGCCGAGTCTCTGGCCGTTCGCACTGGCAATCGCCTTAGGATTTCTGGCGCTTGGGCTGCTGATGGAATTGTGGGCCGGGTCCTGGGGCACGGGACTGCTCGTCTTCTCGGGACTGGCGACGGTGATCTGCCTGATGGGCTGGGCGAATCACATGATCGGCGAGATGGAGCATATTCCCAATGTAATGCAGGAGGATCGCGGCCTGCGCATGGGGGTGCTGCTCTTTCTGGCATCGGAATCGGCGATCTTTGGAGCGCTGTTTGCGCACCATTACTACGCGCGGTTTCACGCGGCGCAGTGGCCGCCCCAGGGCGCGCCCAAGTTGGCGACGCATCTGCCGGCGATAGCTACGCTGATCCTGATGTTCAGCTCCGCCACGATGCAGTGGGCACATACGGCCTTGTTGCGCGACAAGCGCCGCGCGGCGAGCTGGCTGGTGCTGCTCACCATTGTGCTGGGCGTCGTCTTCTTAGGCTTTCAGGGATATGATTGGGGCTTTTTGAAAGTCTACGACAAGTTTACCCAGACCAGCGGCACGTATGGAACATCCTTCTACTCGATGACCGGGTTCCACGGGCTGCATGTGACCGTGGGGCTGATTTTTCTCATGCTAGTATGGATCCGGCTGCGGCTGGGGCATTTTGATCCGAAGCGGCATTTCAGCTTCATCGCCGCGACGTGGTACTGGCATTTCGTCGATCTGATTTGGATCTTTCTCTTCTTTACGATCTATCTATTTTGAGTTGTCCAGGCGGGCAAGGCGGGAGACCGGTGGTTGAGCGATCAACCACCGGTTTTTTTGTGGATGTTGCGGGGAGGCACACCAGGGCCTTTGGACGATAGGATACAGCACCTTTCCTGCATGATTGCCGGCAGTGGTACGCCAGCCTCATATTATCAGCATGTTATGTTGAAATGAAGAATCCGGACAGGAACATCCCGATTATTGACTTTCGAGGAATTTGGTAGTAAAATTGCAGATGGTAGTTGGCGGAAGGCAGTAGACGGTGAATGTGCGGCAAGACCGCAGTATCCGAAAAGACATCGGGCCTGAATACCATCACGGGAGGCGAACATGAAAAGCACTACTAAGCTATGCACTGCGGCAGGGCTCTGGATCGGCGCATTGGTCGTGTGTTTGTGGGCGACAACCGCACTGGCCCAGCCGGCCTTTGTGGACGTGGCTCCGGAACTGGGGTTGAATCAGACCGGGTCGTGCGGAGGAGTATTCTGGTATGATTATGACGGCGATGGAGACTTGGACCTCCTGCGAACCCATCGTTTTTTTGAACCCAGCATGTTATTTCGTAACGACGGCGATCATTTTACCGGACTGACGGATATTGGTCTGCCTTCAGACGCGGATGCCGGAACTTGCGTGCCGATGGACTTCGATCACGACGGCGACTACGATGTGTATATTGACTGCTACAGTTCGCACATCCGTCTGCTGGTCAATGAAAACGGCACTTATGTGAATCGCACAGAAGAACTGGGGATCACACCCCGTTACGGCGGAACCCGTCCCACCTGGCTGGATATCAACCATGATGGATGGATGGATCTGATGCTGGAGTTCAGTGATTCCTGGGCTTTGTATCTGAATAACGGGAATAATCACTTTACGGATGTCACAGCAAGGTCGCAGTTGCCGAATCTTGATTGGGGCGCATTCTTCATCGAGAGCGACATCAACCTGGACCACAATATTGACCTGTATACCACGACGATTGGTGGGGCCAATCACCTGTACATAAACGTGGGCGACGGAGTCTTTCGGGATTCAACCGCAGCCGCCGGGTTGGCCGGGATACCTTCGGACTTCGGCTGCGCTTGGGTAGACTTTGACGATGACAAGTATCCTGATCTCTTGACTCCCGGCACCAATTATCACAGCATCTGGCACAACAACCACGACGGAACCTTTACCGAAATGACGGTGCACGGCACGACGACCGGCAGTTGGGGAGGCTTCCCGTACGGAGCACGGTATGCCGTGGCGGACTATGACATGGACGGAGACATGGACTTCTATGCCGCGCGTCCGGGCGGCTGTGGAGATGGTCAGGCGGCAAATCAATTTTTCCGGATGGACAGCCTGAATGGTATGGATATTTACTTCACGGATATTGCGCCGGAACTCGGGATGGATTTTGCCGCAGATGGCTTTCCTCTGTGGGCGGATTACGATAGGGACGGGGACCTTGATCTCTATCTCGCTCAGCAGGACCTGCCTGACCGGTTGTTCCGCAACGACCTGATCCATCATTCCAATCGGCTGGAAGTGAATGTTCTTGGCCCAAACGGGGAGAAGGACCGCTGGCACACGCGTGTCGAAGTCTATCCGCACAGCGGGTCTACCCTTTTGAAGGTGTCTGAACTCAATTACTCCAACGTGGCTCGGGACGGGTTCAACAACTATTTCGTGCTGAATGAGGATGGGCACTACGATTTGCGGATTTACTTCGCAAGCGGCGCCGTAATGACTCCCGAAGAGTATCCGCAGCTCTCCGATGTGGTACCCTCTCAGATCAACCACCTGCTGACCGTGTACCAAGGGCAACTCAGTGCCGAGCCAGCGGCCAAACCCGCGCAGAACTTTATGCTGGACGCAGCGTATCCGAATCCCTTCAACGCATCGACAAACATCCGGTACAGTCTGCCGGCGGCAGGCTACGTGCGGCTTGCAGTCTATGATGTGCTGGGGCGGCATATTGCGGATTTGGTAAACTCCAGCGTCAGCGCCGGAGAGCACCGCGCGATGTGGAATCCGGTCAACGTGGCCAGCGGGGTGTATGTGGTGAGGCTGCAGGCGGCAGACCAGATCGCCCAACAGAAGGTGCTGTTGCTGAAATAGGTTTTGGCGGTTGAAACAGCAGGATGACAGAAGAGCGGACCCCGAAAGGTCCGCTCTTCTTATGACAACGCAGCGCCGGTGATATTACTTCAGAAGCACCATCTTCTTCTGGTCTGTGAAGCCGTTAACCTCGAGACGATAGACATAGACGCCGCTGGGCAGGCTGGCGCCGGCGAAAGCCACCGAATGATGCCCCGCCGCCATGGCAGCGTTGACCAGATCGGCCACGTGGCGGCCCAGCAAATCGTACACGGTGAGCATCACCGTGCCGTTTTCCTTCAGATCGAAGTTGATCTGGGTCGACGGGTTGAAGGGATTGGGGTAGTTCGGATAGAGGGCATAGCTGGTGACCTCTGTGGCGCTTCCGCCGGGAGTGGCATTCACACTCGCCAGTGTGGTGCTTGCCCCGGACATATCCACGACGCTTAAGGTGTAGCGATAGGTGACACCGGCAATGGCATGTTCATCGAGGTAACGGTAAGTGCTTCCTGTCGGCGTGTTGCTGGCGTTGACCCGGCCGAGCAGAATAGCCTGATCGTGGCCGACGACATTCCGCGAGACCTCGAAGTAGTTCAGGTTGCTTTCCGATGCGGTATTCCAGTTCAGGGCCACCGAGTTGCCCTCTACCTCCGCAGTCAGACGCCCGAACTCCACGGGCAGGATCTGGTCAAGGGTGACACAGACACAGCCGTCACCGGTTATGGTCCGCGTAAAGACGCTGTCGGCGAAGACCCAATCGGGCGAGAGCACAAACTGGGTGGCAGGGGTGCAACTGGTATCGATGCCGCCGCCTTCATCGTTGACCGTATCACAGGGCGTGCCGTTGAACAGACAGCCAAGACGGATCGTAACCACCGGACGCTGTCCACTTCTCACACCGATCAGGCGAATGACCGACGGGGCCGAGGTATCAGATTGCAGGTGGATGCAGTATCCCCGTCCAACTTCATCGTTCTCGAACTGAGCCGTGTCGGCGCCGGACAGAATTTGGCCACGAATCTCTCCGGCGGGGAACACGGAAGAATGCACATTGACATAGAGATTACCCGCGCGGAGGTCCGTTTTGCTGGACTCGGGAATAGCCCATGCACCGATGGCAGTGTTGCCCTGAACAAATGGAACCAAGCTGAAGACGATTGCCCCGGGCACACCCGGAGGGGCATGGTGAATGTGTGTCGCCGTGAACGTACCCGTAAGCCCGCTCCAAGCCAAATTGAAATGGAGGCTGTCGCCCGTGTCATCCAGAAAGAATGTTGCGTTGCCCGCGGCCGGTGAGGCGTTGGGCGGTGTTTCCTGCGAGCCGGTTAGATGGGCGGTGAAGAACCGCGAGGCCAGTGCCGGGAGCGAAAGTGCGCACGTCAAAATGGCGAGCAAAAGCAGGTTCCTGATACGCATCGTAACATCCTCTCTTCTTAATACATGAATCACATTCTATCAGAACCATAGCCTGCCGCGCGCGGCTGCGCGTCGGGAAGATACTCTTCTTATTCGCTGGGCAGAGAAGCGCGGTTCCGAGATTCCGGGTGTGCCCGGGAGTTACAAGGCACGGATAGAGCGCGAGAGGATAATGCGCAGAAACAGCCGGGCAGACTAAAGGCAAAGGCCTCGCAAGATTGCGAGGCCTGTTCATGCGTTCGACTGCCGAAGTCAACTTAGGGGCAGCAGGAGTGATGCACGGGAGTCATGGTAAAGCCGGCGATGCCGCGCCAGAGGAGAATGAGAGCGGTGAGGGCCATGACGATTTCCGCGGCGATGCTTCCGAACCTGCTCCAGCGCGGCGGAATCAGGCGTAGCAGAGTGCCCACGCCTATCAGAGCCGGAGAGGTACCCAGTCCGAAAGCCTGCATGAGGGTCATTCCGGCCAGCGGCGCTCCGGCGGCGGCACTGCGCGCGACCATGGCATAGAGCAGACCGCACGGCAAGAGCGCCGCCGCGATCCCCAGATACAGAGGGGCGCGGCGGCCCGTTTTCAACGAACTTTTGGCAATCCCCGCCGAGAGCCGGGTAAGATGGCGAGAGCTGACCTGGAAATGGTTCAGCGCCAGAATGATCAGCATCAGCGCACCGCCAGCCAGAGAGGCAATCGCTGTAGCCTTCCCAAGCAGGTTCGTACCAATAAGCACCGCACCGGCGAAGCCTGCCAGCAAGCCAAGCACGGAATAACTGACAATTTTGCCGGAAACAAAAAGCAGCGGCGCGATTATGGAAGAACGCGAGAGGCCTGCACGGCAGCCGAGAGAGGCCAGCGGCCCGCACATGCCGATGCAATGCAAAGAACTCAGCAACCCCGTGGCAAAGGCAGCGGCCAGATCAGGAGCAAGCGCAGCGTCCACTTAGTTCTCCGCAAACAGATTGAGCCGCATGTCCGATTGCTGAGAGCCGCGCGCCAGGTGCGCCACCACCTGCCATCCACCGTGGGCAAGCGGGTGCGGAAGCACAACGAAGTAACGGCCTGTGCCCATGAAGCGCAAGGGGAGCGGCTGGATGTCCAGCGATTTGTCACTGGGACGGTAGAAGCTGGCTGTGCCTGCAAGAGAATCGCAGGGCAGACCGTCACGCCCGGTGACGTTCAGTTCCACCAGCGGACTCTCCGACTCCGTTGCGGGAAGGCAGCGTGCGTGCACGGCCCAGCCGGTGGCATCCGTGGCGGCTTTGCGTTCGGCGATCTGCCGTAAATTGAAGCCGTCCGCATAGTAATGCTCACTGACCATCTGCGGCTGATGGCGGAAGGCCGTAGTGACGAAAGCGACATCCACGGCGATGAAGGCGGTAAAGGACATCAGCAGGCCGGTCGGCCAAAAGCGAATACGAAAAGAGCGTGGAGTCATAAGTCTATTTTGCCGTCGAGTGAATGGGGCCAAGAAATACGGCGGGCTGCGTGCTTAACAAGTTGTCCCCCTGCGTCAGGCGGAAGGTGAGGGGAGTTTCCGATGAACGGATTTGCGCCGCCGGAAGCATTACAAAGGCTTCGGCGTTGATGCGCTCTCCCCCACCCACTTCAAAGGGCTGGCCGGGAACAAGCAGGTCCACCCCCGCAGGGCCGATGACAGAGACCGTGACGGTTTCCGAATGGGCTTCGGTGTTGGTGATGTAAAGGTTAAAGGTGTTGCGCACCTTGCCGTCATTTTGCGCAAGGTAGGGCAATCCCGGCGCGCGCGCTACCGTCAGCGCCACTGCTTCGCGACTGGAAAGGCGGGTGATGAAGCCCACGAGCAGTACCGCCATCACCACCGCGTAGAGCAGTACCCGGGCACGGATGACGCGGCGGGGCTTGCGGGCAATTCCCGCGAGGGAATCATAACGTACCAGACCGCGCGGTTTGCCGATGCGGTCCATCACGGTATCGCAGGCATCAATGCAGGCGGTGCAACTGATGCATTCCAACTGCAGGCCGTCGCGAATGTCAATTCCCGTGGGGCAGACCTGCACACAACGCTTGCAGTCGATGCAATCGCCGCGACTGGCCAGATCGGTGGGGCGCAGCATGCCGCGCGGCTCGCCGCGCTGGGGATCATACCCGACAATCAGCGAGTGGTCATCCAGCATGACCGATTGGAAGCGGGCATAGGGACAGAGGAAGGTGCAGAACTGCTCGCGAAACCAGGCGAAGTTGGCGTAGGATGCCGCGGCAATAATCAGCGCCGTGATAAGCGCCGCAGAATGTCCCGCCACGGATCCCAGCACCATGCCGAAACTGGCCTGCGGCCCAACAAAATAGGCGGTGAAACTGAGCGAGAGAAACAGCGAGAACGCACCGAACAGCGTGTGCTTGGCAAGCTTCTTTGCCCAGTAGGTATCATCATGCGGGCCATTATCCAGTTTGCGGCGCTGTAGCGGCGTGCCTTCGATCCAGCGTTCGATGCGGCGGAATACGCCGTCAAGGTAAACCGTTTGCGGACAGGTCCAACCGCACCACAGCCGCCCCAGCAGCGCGGAAAAAAAGAACATTCCCAGTGCGGCCAGAAGCAGAAAGAGCGCGAGCAGATACAGGTCGGTGGGGACAAACGTCATACCGATAATGCTGTAGCGGCGAGCAGGGATGTCAAACCGTAGAAAGGGCTGACCGGCAATCGAAAGCCACGGCGCCGCAACATAGAACAGCACGAGCACGCTGTAGAGAATGGTACGCGCGCGGGTGAAGCGGCCATGAGCGACGTCGGAATAGACCCATTTGCGGCGGCCATGTTCACCGATGGTCACCGACAGGTCCGGTGGATGCAGTGCATGAGAGTCCATCAGTTCTTCTTTGCAGTCGTATCGGCGGCTACGGCAAGTTTCGTTCCTTCGGATGCGCGAATGGCGGCCAGATCATACTCGATGCCCTCGGCCTTCTTGCCGGGAACCGGCGGCGGCTTGAGATAGAGCGTGCCCACATAGGCGGCGAGGCACTTGATCTTGCGGTCACCGAGCACCGGTCCCCACGTCGGCATGCCTTTGGCCGCCACACCATTGGTAATGACCATGCGAATGCTGTCGGCATAGGGCGTATGAATCCAATAGGCATCGGTGAGGTTCGGACAGAGACCACCTTCACCGTAGGCACCGTGGCAGTTGATGCAGAAGGTCTTGAAATATTTCTGTCCAGCCGCGACCGGGTCTTTATCCAGCGCACCGGAGGCTTCGAGCGCAAGTTGCCGCTGTTCCTGCACGCGCGCGGCGAGGGCTACGGACCTCTGCAACTCGCCGCGCGGCAGAATATCGAGCACATGCACAACGGGAATGTAGACCAGCGAAAAGAGAATGAGGAGAAAGAACAGGCCCACCCACCATTTGGGCAGCGAGTTGTCCTCTTCGCGGATGCCATCGTAATCATGATCCGGCAGCACGCGGTCGTCCTGCGCGTGATCGGCGGGTGTGTGTTTATCCTTGCTCATGGGAAATCCTCTGCGAGTCGGAATCAGCGTTCTGGGGTTGCAGTCCGTCATCCAGCGGCAGACTGCGTTCATAGTCGAAGCGGTGGCGTCCGCCGCGCAGCGTCCACGCCAGTACGACTGCGAAAAAGAGCAGGAAGATCAGCAGGCCGACGCGCGGCCAGACCGATCCAAGGTGGCTGAAGACATCGTGAATCATGGGCGCTCCGCGACGAAATGCGGCGGCGGCACCTTGCCCAGCCGTTGCAGGTACGCAATCAGCGCCACCAGCTCCTTGTCTTCCATGCCGGTGTAGCCTTCGGCAGCAAGTCTCGCGCCGATCTGTGCGGCCTGATTGTGCAGGTCCGGCAAGGCGTTCTTCACGTCGTCATCCGTATAGGGTACGCCGAGGCGGCGCATGACATTCAGCTTGTCGACGGTGCTTTCCGTGTTCAGCTTGTTCTTGAAGAACCACGGGTAGGCCGGCATAATGGAACCGGGCGTTGTGGCGCGGGGATTCTGGAAGTGCAGGTAGTGCCAGTTGTCGGGATATTTGCCGCCGACGCGCGCAAGGTCCGGTCCGATGCGGCGCGAACCCCACAGGAAGGGATGGTCGAATTCCGACTCTCCCGGCTTGGAATAGTCACCGTAGCGCAGCACTTCGTCGCGCATGGGACGAATCTGTTGCGAATGGCAATTATTGCAGCCGTCGCGGATATAGATGTCGCGGCCTTCCAGTTCCAGCGGGGTATACGGCACCGCAGCGGACGCATACAAGGGCACATAGCTCTTGGGCATGAGCATGGGCGCGATTTCCACCACACCGCCGATGGTCGCGACAATCAGCGCAAACATGGTAAAGGCAAGGGGCTGTCCGGTCAGCAAATGATGCCAGCTCGTGCGCGGACCCAGTTGCGGCGCGGCCTGCACGGCCAGCGACGGCGCCTGCGCGCGCTCATCCGAGAGGTCTGTGGCTCCGGCGCAGGTCTTGCGCAGGTTGTAGAGCATCACAAAGAAGCCGGAAAGATAAAGCAGACCGCCCAGCAACCGCAGATGATAAAAGGGCAGAATTTTCTGCGTGGTCTCGATAAAGTTGGGATAGAGCAGCATGCCATCGGCGTCGAAACCGCGCCACATAAGCCCCTGCATAATACCCGCCGTCCAGATGGGAATAATGTAGAGCAGGATGCCGATGGTGGCGATCCAGAAATGAGTGTTGGCCATTTTCTGCGAGAACAGCGGCCGGCGCCAGAGGCGGGGAATCATGTAATAGAAGACGCCGAAGACCATGAAGCCCACCCAGCCGAGCGTGCCGGCATGCACATGAGCGATGGTGTAGTCGGTGTAGTGGGTCAGGGAGTTCACCGACTTGATGGCCATCATCGGACCTTCGAAGGTCGACATGCCGTAAAAGGTGACCGCCACGGCCATGAACTTCAAAATCGGATCTTCGCGCACCTTATCCCATGCGCCGCGCAGAGTCAGAAGACCGTTCAGCATGCCGCCCCAGGAAGGAATCCAGAGCACAAGGCTGAAGACCATGCCCAGCGTCTGCGCCCAGTCGGGCAGCGACGTGTAATGCAGGTGGTGCGGGCCGGCCCAGATGTAAACAAATACCAGCGCCCAGAAGTGCACGACGGACAAACGGTAGCTGTACACCGGACGCCCCGCCGCTTTGGGCAGGAAGTAATACATCATACCGATGAACGGCGTGGTAAGCACGAATCCCACCGCATTGTGGCCATACCACCACTGTGTAACCGCATCCTGCACTCCCGCGTACAACGAATAACTTTTGATCCAGTTGACCGGAATTTCCAAATTATTGACGATGTGCAGCAGGGCAATGGTGACAATGGTGGCGATGTAGAACCAGAGTGCGACGTACAGATGCCGTTCCCGCCGCCTCGCTATGGTCATAAAGAAATTGATGCCGAAAATGACCCACACGCCGGCAATCAGGATATCAATCGGCCACTCGAGTTCGGCGTATTCCTTGGAACTGGTGAGTCCCAACGAGAGCGATACCGCCGCGAGCACGATGATGACCTGCCATCCCCAGAAATGGATGCGGGAAAGAAGATCTGACGCCATGCGCGTCTTCAGGAGCCGCTGCGTCGAATAGTACACCGCGGCGAAGATCGCATTCATGGCGAACGCGAAGATGATCGCATTGGTGTGAATCGGGCGCATGCGGCCAAAGGTGAGCCACGGAATGCCGCCGTTCAGTTGATAGAAAGCCAGTTCGGCGGCGACAATGATGCCCGCTGCCATGCCCACCACGCCCCACACGAGGGCGGCAAGGGTGAACTTGCGGGTGATGGCGTCATCATAAGCAAAGGTTTCGAGAGAGGGGGAGCCTTGTGATGTCATTCCCGAGCCTCCCCATCCGAAAGGGGACAGATGTTTGTCATAGCGCGATGATCACTGAATTATTTTTTTGTAGATTTTTGCGGTGGAGGAGTATCGTCGAACAGGATACGGCGGGCCGGCGATTCGAGGTCGTCGAATTGGTCGTGGCGGGCTGCCCAGAGGTAAAAGAGAACAAAGACGAGGGCGAGTCCGAGGGCGAGAGGCAGAAGCAGGTAGATGATATTCATGGGTCAGGCCCGGCTCGCAATTAAGAGGACGGTCAGCGAGGAAATCGGCATCAGGATCGCGGCAACCAGCGGGCCGACATGGCCGGTGATCGCCAGCGCAGCGCCGAAAAGATTGTAGGCGACGGCAATCGCCAGATTGAGGCGGATGACGCTCATGGCGCGGCGTGAGAGGCTCAAGGCGTCGGCAATGGCCGCCGGTCCACGGTGTGCGGAGATAAACACATCAGCCGCATCGCGCGCGACTTCGGCAGAGCCCGCAGCGGAAATGCCCACCGTGGCGCGGCTGAGGGCGGCGGCGTCATTGACCCCATCCCCCACCATCGCCACGCGGTGCCCCTGTCGCAGCAGGTTCTCCACATGCTCCAGCTTCTGTTCCGGTGAAACGTGCCCGGCACACTGGCTAATATGCAACTCCGCGGCGACATGTGCCACCGATTGCGGTTGATCTCCGGAGAGAATTTCCAGCTCAAGGTTCAGAGAACGGGCACGTTCGACGGCAGCGCGGGCGTCGCTGTGGATGCGGTCTCCCAAACCGAGCACGGCAACAACTTCGCTTCCCCGGGCGACCCAGACCACGCTTAAGGCACGGGCAGCACATTCGGCGGCAAAGGCGGACAGCGCGGCGGGAATTGCCGGCACATGACGGCGCACAAAGGTTTCGGAGCCGACGGCGTAACGGACGCCATCCACATCCCCCTCTACCCCCGCGCCGGGATGCACATGGCAGGCCTCCACGCGGCTGTCGGAGGTTTCGATTTCCTGAAAGGCCGTGGCGATAGCATGGCCCGAGAGCTTTTCCAGCGCAGCGACCGCTTTCAGAATCCCGGCTTCCGTGCTGCCGCCGGCAAAACGCGCGTCAACAACGGAAAGTCTGCCTTCGGTCAGTGTCCCGGTCTTGTCAAGAATCACATGATCGACCGAAGCGAGACGCTCCACGCCGTCATGGCCTTTAATGAAGATTCCCCGACGCGCCGCGCGGCCCATAGCTACGGCCAGCGCGACAGGCGTCGCCAACCCGAGCGCGCAGGGGCAGGCCACCACCAGCATCGCGGCGGTGTTCCAAAGAATTTTGGATGGGTCTTTGAACGCCCATACCAGCGCCGTCAAGCCCGCGAGGATGAGCACGCCCGCAACGAAATAGCCGGCGATACGATCCATCAGGGAGAGGATCGGTGCGCGGCGCTGTGCGGCATCCTGCATCATGGCGGCCAGCCGTGAAAGCCGCGTGGTCTCGCCTACGGCAGTTGCGCAGATATCCAGCGGCGACTGCTCAACCACTGAACCGGCATACACCAGCTCACCCTGAACATGTTTTACCGGCGCGGCTTCTCCCGTCAGGTGAGACTCCCGCGTCCAGCCGCTTGCGCTCTGCACCGTGCCGTCCACCGGCACGATTTCGCCGGGAAGAATGCGGAGCGATGCACCGGGGCCGACCTCGGCCAGCAGCGTGTCTTGCAGTCCATTTTCTGTCAGCACGTGCACCGTGCGTGGCGTCAACGCCAGCAACCGCTCCCCGGCATCGGAGGCCCAGCGGCCTGCGCGCTGCAAAAGCAACCGCCCTGCCAGCAGCAGGAAGATGAGCATGCAGACGCTGTCATAATAAACTTCACCGCGATTTTGAAATGTTGCCACAGCACTGACCAGAAACGCGGAAACAATGCCGAGACTGATGGGCAGGTCCATGTGCAGCATTCGCCGCCGCAGTCCGCTCCACGCCCCGCGATAGTAGGGGAAGGCTGAATAGAGCACGGCAGGGAGCGCCAGGCCGAAACTTACCCAGCGGAAGAGCGCGGAGATTCCGGCGTCCATACCCGTGTAGTCGCCGCCGTACTGGGAAATGGCCAGCAGCATGATGTTCATCGCCGAGGCTCCGGCAATACCCATGCGGGCCAGCAGACGGCGCGTTTCTTTTTTGCGCGCGGAGGAGAGATCATCCTCGGCAATGGCGTGCGGCGTATAGCCTATGCGGTCCAGCGCCGTGGCCAGACGGCTGAGTTTGACCGTCAGCGGGTCGAAGATCACTTCAAGCGTGGCCTTGCCCTGATCCAGCCGTGCAAAACGCGCGCCTTCGCGTTCCAGCAGAATTTTCTCCACCAGCCAACTGCAGGCGATGCAATGCACGCCTTCAAGATAAAATTCCACGCGGACACCGCCCTTGTCGCGCGGCGAGGCGAAGCGGGCGAGGAAGTGCGGATCGTCCAGATAGTCAAAGGATTTGCCGCTGATGTGTGCGGCGCGGGGAGAGTCTTCGCCATAAGCGTCACGCAGCCGGTAATACTCGGTCAGGTCGCACTCATGCAAAATTTGCCACACGGCTTCGCAGCCCGTGCAGCAAAACTGCTCGTCACGGCTGACAGACCGCCGAGCGGCGGGCACGGGCAAGCCGCAGTGCGCGCAGGAAACGCGCACCGCGGTGAAGCCGTCGGACACTGATGAAGCGATAACAGACATGGAAAGGAACGACGTGAGCGAAGATAAAACCGGAGATCCCGACGCGGAGGCGCGCGGTGAGAAAAGTGCTTAGGGCCGCATGATTGCCGGCGCGAATTCTTCTTCAACAAACTGTTCGAACGGCGTGGGCGTCGTGCTCTCGGGAGAGCGCGGCTTCGAAGGCACAATCAGTCCATCATTGGCCGCGCGGCTGAGTTCGATGAACAGTTCAGCGATCTGCCGGGGCAGTCCCATCGAGACCATGCCATTCACCGCGTCGTCATAAGGAAACTGCACGTAACGCAGTTCCGGCTTGCCAATGGCGTCGCCGATGATCCGCGTCGCTTCGGTCCAGGTAATCTCGCGCGGACCCAGCAGGTCCTGTACGGTCTTGCCGGAGAAGTCGAGGGCCAGCAGACGCTTGGCGGCGTACATGCCGACGTCGCGCGCGGCAATCATGGCAATCGGCAGGTCCGCCTTGACCGCCCCGCCGTTGATGCCCATCTGCTTGATGAGACCGATATTGGCCAGAGTATTTTCCATGAAGAACGTCGGCCGCAAAAAGAGCACGTTCACGCCGGACAGTTTACTCAGGCGCTGCTCGAAATCGTGCAGGCCCTTGACCGGGCCGGTGTGCTCCGCGTGTTCCGCGCCGATGCTGGACAGGACCACCACATACTTCACCCCCGTGCGCTCGATGGCCGTGGCGATCACATTGGCGGCTTCATTCTGGTAGGCGCGAAATCCGCCCGGCGCGGCGTAGTTTGGCGGAATCATCGCATACACCGCCGTCGCGCCGGTGAAGGCGCGAGTCATGGCCTCATCGTCATCTACCGACCCGACAAATGCCTCCGCCCCTTTGGCGGACAGTGCTTTGAGATGATCAGCATTGCGGGCAATGGCTCGCACCTTCTGCCCATGAGAAAGCAACTCCTCCACAATGACGCGTCCGGTATTGCCGGTGGCCCCAATAATGGCATACATAAGAACTCCAGTATGATTTTGGATTACGCTTTTAGACCGAACGGATTCACCGGCTTGCCGCTGGCTCCGATCAACACGGTCTTGGTTTCCAGATAGGCTTCCATGGTTTCCAGAGACAGTTCTCTGCCGAAACCGGATTGCTTGTAGCCGCCGAAAGGCAGACCGGGCAACGCCGTGGCAAAGGTGTTTACCGCCACGATTCCCGACCGGATGGCGCGAACGAATTTCTGGGCGCGGTTCAGGTTTTGCGTCCACACCGCGGCAGCGAGGCCGTAGATAACGCCGTTGGCCATACCGATGACTTCCTCGTCATTTGTCCATTTGGAAATGACGGCGATAGGGCCGAAGATCTCCTCCTGCACGCAGCGGCTGCTCTCCGGCAAATTGTCGATGACGGTCGGCGCATAAAAGTTGCCACGAGCCAGCGGGCCTTCGGTAAGGCGGTGTCCGCCGGTCAGAATCCTGCCGCCGTCGCGCCTGGCCGCTTCCACAAAGGAATCCATCAAGGCCATGCGTTCGGGAGACACCAGCGCGCCGATGTGCGTGGCCTTGTCCATCGGATCGCCGACCTTCAGCGCCTGCGCCGCGGACACGAAGCGGTCCACGAACTTGTCGTAGATGGATTCGTGGACGTAAATGCGGCTGCGGGCTTCGCAGGATTGCCCCGCCGAATAGAAGATGGAAAAGAGCGAGCCGTAGAGCGCATCTTCGAACACGGCGTCTTCACACACGATGGCGGGAGATTTGCCGCCCAGTTCCAGCGTGAGCCGTTTCATGGTGGCCGCGGCCTCGCGCATGATCGCCCGGCCCGTCACGGTGCCGCCGGTGAAGGTGATCTTGTCCACATCCGGGTGGGATACCAGCGCCGCGCCGGCTTCCGCGCCGAGACCGTGCACCACATTTACCACGCCCTCGGGGATTCCCGCTTCAAGCAGAATCTCCGCCAGCAGATTGGCCGTGATGGGTGTGAGTTCGGAAGGCTTGAGCACCACCGTGCAACCGGCAGCGAGGGCGGGGGCAAGCTTCCACACTTCGAGCATCAGCGGGTAGTTCCACGGCGTGATGGCGCCAACCACGCCGACCGGCTCTTTGACCGTATAGCCGAAGAACGCGCCGTGCAGGGGAGGAACCGAGCCGCTGACCTTGGTCACCGCGCCGGCAAAGAACTCCAGATCCTCCACCGCCTGCTTGATTTCGCCCATCACATGGGCTACGACTTTGCCGTTGTTGCGGCTTTCGATCTCGGCCAGTTCGGCGGCGCGCTCATCGAGGAGCTGCGCGGCGCGAAACAGCAGTTTGGTGCGCTGGCCGGGCGCCATGCGTCCCCACTTGCCATCGAGCGCATTGCGCGCGACCTTCACCGCGGCATCCACATCCGCCGCATCCGAGGCCGGACACGTGCCGAGGGATTCTCCCGTGGCGGGGTTGGTAATGGGAAGCGTTCGCCCTGATTTGGCCGGAACGCGCTTGCCGCCGATCAGATTGGAATAGACGGTATCGGTAGCTTTTTTTTCTTGAATCGGTGTTAAGGTGGTCATAAAATCTCGAATAGGTTTAGGGAATATGAATCGCTTAATCGGCCGGGAAATCGGTCTGAGGAGCCGCGCCGCTCTCCCATTCCCGCCGGAGCAGGGAAAAGATGACGCGGTCGCGCCACTGACCGTCCACCATCACGGCCTCCCGCAGCACGCCTTCGCGCACAAAGCCGTTGTGATGCAGCGTCTTCATCGCGCCGGTGTTGAAGGCCACGGTCAGCGCTTCAAGGCGGTGCGCGTCCTGTTCGGCAAACAGAAAATCGCGCAGCAGCCGCAGCGCTTCGGTGCCGAGGCCCTTGCCGCGCAGTTCGGGCGGACCAATCAAACCACCGATTTGATAGATGCCGGGGCTGTCCGGTCCGGTGCGGTCCACCATCATCCACGAGCATTCGCCGATAGCGCGGCCCGTCTCGAGCAATTCCATGATGAAAGATCCGGCGAGACCGAAGTCCACGTCGTTGTCCAGCCAGAAGCCGTATTGATCGCGGAACGTGTCGAGGCTTTCGGCGGAGAAAGCGATGCCGTCATAGAGCGACATCAGTTTGGGATCGCGGTACCATTCATAAAGGACGGGAATATCCTCGCGTCTCGCCGGACGCAGGCGCAACCGTTTGCCTTCGATGCGATCACCACTCATCGTCGCCTCCTTCGAAGGCAACCAGCACGTCGCCGTCTTCCACTTTCAGCGGGTAGAGCTTCAGAAATGCCGCGCCGGGTATAGGTTTGATGGCCTTGCCTGACGTCAGTTCATAGCAATAGTGGTGCGCAAGGCATTCCACCGTGCCGTTTTCGAGCACCGCCTTGCTCATCAGTTCGAAGGCGTGCGGGCAGCGGCCTTCGGTGCACCAGAGTTTCTCCTTGTCGCGGAAGATTGCCAGCTCACTATTATCGAGCTGCACGGTGATTCCCCGGCCATCGGGGACATCCTCGACACGGCAGACTTTGCGGAACGGCACATCGCTCATGTGTGGCCGTTATGCCCGTTGGTGTTCAAAACGGTCTGGTGCGGGTCCTGGTGCAGTTTGGAATTGAGTTCGGCCACCAGCCTGTCCGCGTCGCGGATCGCATGCCACGAGGCCGCCTTGTAAAGCGGAGCATTCATCGCCACGGCGGTGGACGGCACGAGGTGCAAACCCCAGTCGTCGAACACTTCGATCAGCGCCGGATTGACGGCGAGGATTTCGGCGACGGTGGTTTCGCGGGTGATCTTCTTCTTGGACATGTTTACCCCGCCACCACGCCATCGGCCGGCAATTTTTCCCAATCCGCGGGAGCGTCCCACACCGGATGCTTCAGTCCGGCTTCGTCGACCACGCCGAATACTTCCTTGGCAAACGTCATGCGCACTTCATGATTGTCGCGTTTCTTCAGGCCATACTTGCGATAGGTCGCATTGCGCGGACTGTTAGGTCTGCCGAAGACGTTCATCACGCGGGGGAACCAGCGGTCGAGCGCTTCCTGCGTCGCTTCCTTGTGTTTAGGGTCGCGTCCCAGCCGCTTCAGCCAGTAGTCGCCGTGCGCGATGTGCATCTCTTCTTCCTTCATGATGCCTTCCATCACTGCGCGCCACGGCCCGTAGGAACTCTCCGTCGCATCCTGCAACTGGTGTCCCGCGCCACGATCCTGCAGCACGTTGAACATGATGAAATCGTACCACGTGGGAATCGGATAATAGAAGATATTCACGCGCTGATCGGTGGCCGGACGGGTCGTGCCCAGTTCGATCTCGTCGCCGACCCGCAGCGTGTAATCGAACTGCTTGACGCGTGATTCGACGTCCACGCCCAGTTCTTCGAGCAGTTGATACATGACCCGCGCGTGCCGCACTTCATCGTGGGTGATGGCCGAGACGGTCAGCATCTCCTTGGTGGAGATCGCTTTCATGATCCACGGCACGTAACCGAACGCCCCCGCCAATTCCGAATCCGCCTGCATGAGCATCAAATGCGATAGACTCTGCTTATAGCCTTCACTCATCTCGTCGGGGCTGTTGACCGTGTCCCCGCGCGAGACCTTTTCGACTATTCGCTGATCCTTTTCCTGGTCCGTCATGATGTGCTCCTGTAATCTTATGATTAATCGTTCGACTATGCCTCACGCGCCCTTGAACACCGCCTTGCGCTTTTCGTTGAAGGCCACGACGCCCTCGCGGTAATCTTCCGATTGCGACGCGATCTCCTGCAAGTAAGCTTCATACTCCAGCGCGGCGGGCAAGTCGGAGGTGAACATGCGATGAAGGCCGCGCTTGATCAGACCAATCGCCTTCGTCGGTGCGGCGGCGTAATGCGCGGCAAGTTCGCGCGCACGGGGCAGCAGATTGGTTTCGGACACCACCTCGTGTACTAATCCCAATTCCTTCAGTTCCGCCGCGTTCAATTTGCGACCGCTGGAGGTGATTTCGAAGGCGCGATAGTAACCGACCTGTTGCGCAAGGAACCATGTCGAACCTGAATCCGGCACCAGGCCGATATTGACAAAGGACTGTATCATGCTTGCCGATTCGGCGGCGATAATCACGTCGCAGGCCAGTGCAACGCTCATCCCTGCGCCCGCCGCCACGCCGTTCAACGCACAAATCACCGGTTTTTCAAGCTGCCGGATGCGCAGAATATTCGGATTGTAGTTTTTGCGCAGCGAATCGCCCAGATTGCGGCCCGGCTGATCCTTGATCTCCTTCAGGTCCTGTCCGCTGCAAAAGGCCTTGCCCGCTCCGGTGAGAATTACTGCACGCACGCCCTGATCCGCCGCCGCTTCTTTTAAGGCCGCGCTCAGTTCCTTATGCATCTGCTCCGTGAGCGCGTTGTAGCGGTCGGGGCGGTTCAGTGTGATCGTCAGCACCGCGCCGCCTTTGTCGTACAGGATTGTCTCGAAGTCCGCCACGCTCGCCTCCCCTGTCAGGTTCTACCGTCCCTTGTACTCTGCCGCGCGCTTCTCCAAGAATGCCGCCATGCCTTCCTTCTGGTCCTCGGTGGAAAAGAGCAGATAGAAATTCTTGCGCTCGAACTCGAGGCCGTCCTGCAGGAAGGAATCAAAACATTTGAGCACCGATTCCTTGGCGAGCCTTACCGCTACAGGTGGCATGGCCGCAATCTCCCGCGCCAGCTTCTGCGCTTCGGAAAGGTAGACCTCGATGGGTACCACACGATTGACCAGTCCGGCGGCCAGCGCCTCCTTTGCCGAAATCGGGCGACCCGTCAGCACCATTTCCATTGCGCGGACTTTGCCGACGGCACGCGTCAGCCGCTGGGTTCCTCCGGCGCCGGGCATCACGCCAATCTTGATTTCCGGTTGGGCGAACTGTGCGCTCTCGGAGGCGATAATCATGTCACAGAGCATGGCCAGCTCACAGCCGCCCCCCAGCGCGAATCCCGACACGGCGGCAATCAGCGGCTTTTTGAAACGGCGGATGCGGTCCCATTTGGCAAACTGGTCGCGCTGCAGCATAGTGACAGGCGTCGCTTCGGCCATGTCGCCGATGTCCGCACCCGCGGCAAAGGCCCGCTCGTTGCCTGTCAGCACCACCGCGCGCACCGCATCGTCCGCTTCAAGCTCATTAAGCACGGCCACCAGCTCATCCATCAGCGCCAGACTCAGCGCATTGAGCTGCTTGGGACGGTTGAGAAAGATTGTTACGACGGATTCGGCGCGCTCGATACGCAGGAATTGCGGGTCACTCATGCGCCGCAACCTTCTCCGCCGTGAAGAACTCCACAAGATCCGCCGCAAAGGCCTGGAGGTTCGCGCCCGCCGTGGCGTTCTCGGGAGACTTCATCGCCGTCTTAAAGGCGTCTTTGTCGGCAAAGGTCAGCACGGACATCTGATAGTAGCGCGCGGGGCCGTCTTTGCCGGGCGTGAATTTGGAGAGTTCGATGGAGATCACGCCGGGGATTTTCCGCGCCAGCGGCAGATGCTCCCGCTGATACGCGCGTTCGAAGGCGTCGGGATCCGCCGGCTGCTTAAACAGCGCAATCAATTGGTACATAAACCCTCACAAGTTGGTGTCGGCGGTTTGCAGGCGCTGCTCCCGCTCGAGGTCCGCACGCATCTGCTCGATACGCTCCCGGGGCAGAATCACCTGATGCACATGTCCGTGCGCCACGCGGCGGCCACGCTCGGTCATTTCGAAATGACAGACCAGATGATTGCCTCCGCGCACATGAGTCACGGTGGCGACAATGTGGATCGTCTGCCCCACCAGCGTCGGCGAGTGATGGCGGATGAACAGACCCGAGCCGATGCCGTCCTCATCGCTTTCCAGAAACGGCTCCAACAGCAGCCGGCAGGTATACTCGGCATGATGGCACGCCCAATACGTCGGATAAAAGGGATGCAGCGCGTGCCCGGCGAAATTCACCACCATCTCCGGCGTGACCGTGACGTCGTACGTGTGCTTCAGGCCTTTGGTCAGTCCGGGTTTCACGCGGCGTGTGCTTTCTGAAGATAGGTGCGGAATTCCACTTCCACCTTCTCCCTGAACAGTTCGGTGTCGATCACGAATCCTTCCGCCGCCAGCGAGGTCACAAAATCTTCATGCGAACGGTTCTCGCGGTAGTCGGGAGTGCGCGGCGGATGCTTCAGGTAGCGTTCCATCAGACTTGTTCCGCTGGAGAGATTGATCACCGCATGATAGAAGATCGTCGTCTTATTGCGGTAGAGGGCGCTGCCCGCGATCTTGCGTCCGTGGCGAGCGATATCGGAAATGCCCGCCTGCACGATGTCGGAGATTCCCAATTCCTCCAGACTGCGGATAATCATATCATTGAAAGCGCGGAAGTAGTCGGAGGACTTGCCCTGCTCCGTTTCATAAAGCGCAAAGGCCACCACCAGCATCGTCGGCGCCAGTACCACCGCACAGCCCCCGGTGCCACGCCGCAGCACAGGCACCTCGTCCCGCAGAACGGTGTCGGCGTGCACTTCGAGTTCGGGGTCGGAACCCTTGCCGATTACCACCAGCACCCGCTCGGGGACAAACACACAGGCGCGGCCTGCATCCCCGTTGGATGGGTAGAGCAAACCGGCATCGGGCAAATCGTAAGGCAGCAGATTCACAGCATCACTCTCGCGCATCACACATGCAGGGGCTTGCCCATCGCTTTGAAACTTGCTTCCAGCAACGTCTCGCTCACCGTCGGATGAGCATGCACCACGCGCGACAGATCATCCAGCGTGCCTTCTGTCTTAATACACATGGCCGCCTCGGCAATCAGGTCGCCCGCATGTTCGGCCACAATATGCACGCCCAGCAGTTCACCGTACTTCTGATCGGCCAGCATTTTCACAAAGCCTTCCGGGGTGCCTTCCACCATCGCACGGCTGTTCACCGACATGGGAAACTCGCCCTTGACATACTCGGTGCCTGCATCGGTGATCTGCACTTCGGACAGGCCCACCGACCCCACTTCCGGCTCCATATAAATGGTTGTCGGCATGGTGCGGTAGTCCACAGGCTCGCGCAATCCGGCCATGTGATTGATCGCGCACGCGCCCTGTGCCGACGCGATGTGAGCGAAAATCTGCCCCGTCACGTCACCCGCAGCATAGACGGACGGCACACTGGTTTGCATGAATTCATTCACGCGGATGAAGCCGTTTTCCAGATCCACCGGCACGTCGCCGAAATCCGGCAGAATTGCCGTGCGCCGCGACGCGTTCAGCACCAGGTCGCAGGCAATCGTTTCGCTTCCGACTTTGATCCCGCCCTTGGCCGCCACGGGCACGGGAGAGCCCATCAGCACCCGAATGCCGTCTTTTTTGAAACGGTCGGTGACAAACTTGATGATCGCGTCGTCCATCCACGGCACCAGCCGCTCCTGCGAGGCCACCATCGTTACCTTCTTGCCGAGCAGACTGAGCAGGGACGCGGTTTCGCAGGCCACCACGTCGCCACCGACGACCACAATGTTATCCGGCAGAGTCGGACTGGAGTAAAGCTGGTCAATTTCCATCACCAGAGCGTCGGGCAACTGTGCCAGCGGCGCGCGATTAGGCCGCGAACCGGTGGCAATGATGATCTTGCCCGCGCCAATGGCTTCGCCGTTCACTTCCACGCGCGCATTGCTCAGGAGCCGCCCTTCGCCACTGATGACCTCCACGCGATTCTTCTTCATCAGAAACTCGACGCCTTTGACGAGGCGCGTGACGATCTTGTCTTTCTCCTGAAGGGACTTCTGCCAGTTGAAATGGATGTGATCGGGATCCGCGCCTTCGATTCCGAAGGAACCGGCGCTCAGGAAGCGCCGGTACAGCCGCGCACTCTCCATCAAGCGGCGCGAAGGGACGCAGCCCCAGTTCAAACACATGCCGCCGAGGCGCGACTTTTCGATAATCGCCGTGGTCATTTCAAGCTGCGCGGAGCGAATGGCCGCCACGTATCCCGCGGGGCCGCCGCCGATGATCACCACATCGAAGGTTTTCATAGATGCTCCTTATCTCAGCAGCAGGTTGACCGGATCGGACAGAAAGGCCATCAGATCCTTGAGGAAACGGGCGACGTCGCCGCCATCCACAATGCGATGATCGGCGCTCAGCGATAGCGGCAGCATCTGGCCGGGAACGATCTGACCGTTTCGGACCACCGGCTGTTCCTGAATGCGGCCAATGCCGAGAATCGCCACTTCCGGATAGTTGATGATCGGCGTTCCATAGCGCCCGGCCAGTGAACCGAAGTTGGTAATCGAAAACGTGCCTTCCCGGATCTCGCTCAGCGCCAACTTGCGCTCGCGTGCGCGAGTGCCCAGATCCTGAATGATCATCGCCAGTTCGAGAATGCTCTTCTTGTCCGCATCCTTGATGACAGGCACAATCAGCCCGTCGGGAGTATCTACCGCCATGCCGATGTTGACATAGTTGTGGTAGACCACACGGTTGTTGTCCAGATCGAGTCGGCAATTCAACTTGCGGTGTTCCCGCAGCGCCACGGCGGCGGCGCGTACAATAAACGGCAGATACGATAGCGTAATCCCCTGCTGGGCCAGCACGTCCTTCTGTTCTCGGCGGATCTCGACCAGTCTCGATACTTCTACATCATCGAAGGCCGTGAAATGCGGTGCCGTATACTTGGATTGCGCCATCCGCGCGGCTATGGTCTTGCGGATCTGCGTGAGATCTTCGAACTCTTCACGCTCGGCATACTCGGGACGCGGCGCCGGTGCGGGTGCCGCCGGTCGCGGTGCGGGTGCGGACGGCGCAGATGCTGGCGTTCGCCGCTGTGACGCGCGTTCAATATCTTCTTTCATTACGCGGCCAGCGGGACCCGAACCCTGCACCGCGCGCAGGTCCACGCCCAGATCCTTCGCCATGCGCCGGGCGACAGGTGACGCCAGCACATGCCTGCGTTCTACCGTCGTGGTGCCACCGCCGTTTTCTTCGAAGCCCTCACCGGTTGCAGGCAAAAAGGCGTCGGTCTTGGCGACTTCGATTTCGCCCACCACACCGTAGCCGGCTTCCTTCAATTCTTCTTTCTTGGTGGGAGCCGCGGCAACTTCTTCGGCGCTGGCTTCTTCGCCCTGCGCATCCAGTTCCGCCAGCACGTCGCCGACGTTGATCACCTGTCCGACTTTGCCGAACAGGGTCTTGATCATCCCAGTGCGAGGAGAAGGAATATCCGCCACCACTTTATCCGTTTCCACCTTAACGAGCGGATCGCCTTCATTAATCATCTGGCCGCGCGCGACGCGCCACTCGAGAATTTTGCCCTCGTGGATGCCCTCGCCGATATCCGGAAACTTAAAGACAAATGCCATGTGCTTGCACCTTCAGCTTTCGAGGGTTTTCTTGATCTCGTAAAGGACGCGCTCGGGCGGGAAGAAATAGAGATCCTCGCTCTTCGGCAGCGGAGGAATCGTATCGGTGCCGGTCAAACGGGCAGGCGGCGCTTCCAGATAATAGAAGGCCTGCTCGTTGACGCGAGCGATAATTTCCGCCGCCACACCGAAGCTCTCGGGAGCCTCATGCACCACCAGAATGCGCCCGGTCTTCTTCACGGACTCGACAATCGTTGCCGTGTCCATCGGATAGATCGTGCGCAAGTCAATCAGTTCAACCGAGATGCCTTCCTTTTTGGCCTCGATCATCGCCTGCTGCACCACGCGCACCATCGCGCCGTACGCCACCACGGTGAGGTCGCTGCCTTCAGCCAGTACACGCGCCTTGCCGATGGGAATGCGGTAAATGCCTTCCGGCACCTCCTGCTTGATGGCGCGATACACCCGCTTGGGCTCCATGAAGATCACCGGATCATTGTCCTCAATCGCACTGATCAGCAGCCCCTTAGCGTCGTACGGCGTGGACGGCATCACCACTTTCAGTCCGGGGAAATGGGCATAGATGGCTTCGTTGCTATCACTGTGCAGTTCCAGCGCGCGCACACCGCCGCCGTTGGGAAAGCGCACAACGACCGGCATGGGTCGCTTGCCGCGTGTCCGGTAACGGTAGCGCGCCAGATGCGACACGATCTGGTTGGTCGCGGGATGCACAAAGCCGTCGAACTGAATTTCCGCTACCGGCCTTAATCCCGCGATGGCCATACCAATCGCCGCGCCGACAATCGAAGATTCCGCCAGCGGCGTATCAAACACACGCTTCACACCGTATTTTTTCTGCAAACCTTCCGTCGCACGGAAGACGCCGCCCTCTACGCCAACGTCTTCCCCGAAGCAGAGCACATTCTCGTCATCGGCGAGCTTGGCATCCAGCGCGGAGGTAATCGCCTGCACCATCGTCATAACGGCCATGTCAGCGGCCCTCCTTCCAGCTCAGGAAGCTTTTCAGGGAAGCAAGCTGCTTCTTCAACTCTTCGGGAGGCGTCTCAAACAGATGGCTCATCACTTCCTCAGGTGTGTTCATTGGGACAGCCGACGCCTGCTTAAAGGCTTCATCCGCAATCTTGGTGGCTTCTTCCGCGGCCTGCTGTTCCTGCGGCTCGCTCCACAGCTTCTGGGCTTCCAGATAGCGGCGCATGCGGAGCAGCGGATCGCGTTCATGCCAGAGTTTTTCCTCGTCGGGCTGGCGGTAACGCGTCGGATCATCGGACGTGGTGTGCGCGCCGAGGCGGTAGGTTTCCGCTTCAATCATCACCGGGCCGTTTCCCGCCCGGGCATAATCCGCGGCATCTTTGGTCGCGCGATACACGGCAAAGATATCATTGCCATCGACCTGAATTCCCGGCATCCCGTAAGCAATCGCCTTCTGCGCCAGTGTGGCCGATTTGGTCTGATGCGTGCGCGGATGGGAAATGGCGTATTGATTATTGTTGCAAAAGAAAATCACCGGGCAACTGAAGACCGCCGCCCAGTTCAGCGCTTCATGGAAATCGCCTTCGGACGTGCCGCCGTCGCCGAAGTAGGTGATCACAACTTCCTTCAAACCTTTGTAGTTGATCGCATGGCCGATGCCCGCCGCATGCAGCAACTGCGAAGAGATGGGCACGGACTGCGGCAGCACGCGCACGTTCTCGGGATAGACCGCGCCGAATTCACTGCCACTGTGATACAGATATATTTTCCACAACGGAACGCCGTGCGTAAGCAGCGCGCCCAGTTCCCGGTAAGCCGGGGCAATCCAGTCCTTGACTTCCAGCACCGAAGCGCTGCCCACCGCCGCCGCTTCCTGTCCCATACTGGGAGGCAGTGTAAACAGCCGGCCCTGCCGCTGATAGGAGACGGCCTTGGTGTCGGCGATGCGCGCGAGGAGCATCATCCGGTAGATCTCCACCAGCTTCTGCTCGGAGAGCCGGGGCATCCAGCGCGGATTGGCAATCTCACCGTTCGGGTTCATAATCTCCAGCCGCTCACCTTTGAGCGGATCGAAGGCCTCGAACAGCGAAGGTTCGGCTTCCTGTGTGCGGACTCTGCGGTTTGCGGTTGCCCGCCCCGTCTCCTGCTCTGTCGGAAGACTCATGTTGTTACCTTGTAATTACAGCCTGATGACATACACGATCGGAGCCGCTGTTTGGACGGCCCCTCACACCATAATACGCCTAAGTGGGGACGATTCTCCAGAAAATAATGAAGAATTGGCAGATTTGGTAGAGAACGACACGGCAAAAACGACTAATTTCACTTTTGTTAAAAACTTACGATAAATCGAACCGTTTTCCCAAAGCAAATATAGTCAACGGCTTATAATTTTTGACCGAATTGAGATCTCTATGCCCCATGCCTCTCTGTGTTTTATCCGTGACTGTGGCGGTGATGGCTATCGGATGCGTGAGAGTGACTGTGCTCCATTGGATCATGCCGATGGGCATGGCTGTGTGTGCCCACCACCGGCGCGTTGTGACGGTGCTCGTGATGAGAGTCATCATGATGGTGCGCGTGGACATGCTCCAAGGCCGCATGTCTGTGCCGGTGCTCATGCTGCTCGGTCAAATGCAGGTACAATCCGCAGAGCATCAGCCCTGCGGCGGCCAGCACAGCAATCCCACCCAGCGTCTGCCCAAGGCCCAAGGCAATTAAGGCCCCCACAAAGGGAGCGGCGGCAAACACCGACCCGGTGCGGGCCGCGCCGAGCCGTCTCTGTGCCAGCAGATAGAACCGCAGGCTTAGCCCGTATCCCGTGGCTCCACAAAGCAGCAGGCCAAGAGCGGCACCGGGCAGCGGGAGGACTTCTCCGAAGACCAGCACCAGGACCACAGAGAGCGCCGCGCCGATTAGCCCCTTGCCACTGACGACCGCCGCAGGATTCAAGTCGGAAAGGGGCCGCGAAAGTGTATTGTCCAAGGCCCAGAAAGCCGTTGCCAGAGCCACCGCTCCCAGACCAAGCATGGACGCAGGTCCCGCCGCAGATGTTCCCCAAGCCAGCAAAGCCGCACCGGCGGTGATAAGACTAGCCGCGAGCCAGACCTTGGTCCCCACATATTCCCGGTAGACAATCAACCCAAGGCTGAAGGTAAACACGGCTTCGAGATTGAGCATGAGCGAGGCTGCGGTGCCACTGCTGCGTTGCAGTCCCCAGGCCAGAAACACCGGCGCCAGAAAGGCACCGCAAAAGGCCACAGCCAGCAGACGGGGAATATGCCGCCGGCTCAGTGGGGCCTCCTCGGAGATGCCCCGGCGGAAGGTCAGCGCCGCCAGAGCCGCACCCGCATACAGCAACGCCGCTGTGGCGAAAGGACCGGTGCCCTGTCCGAACTTTTGTATCAGCGGCGCTGTCGCGCCAAAGCTGACGGCGGCCAGAAGTGCCAGCAGAACTCCGCTACGAATGGGAGACAATACCGGTCTCCCGTAAGGCTTCCTGATAGGCTTCAAAGGCTTGGGAGTCGAAGCACACAAAAACCACCTTCTCCAAAGTCGAGTTCTTGCTCAAGAACTCATGGACTTCACGCACGGCGACCTGCGTGGCCCGCTCCAGCGGGAAATGGTAGGCTCCGGTGCTGATGGCGGGAAAGGCGATGCTCTTTACGCCGTGCTCGAGGGCCAGCTTCAGTGAGCTTCGGTAACACTTGGCCAGCAGGTCATCCTCCTCATACTCGCCGCCCTTCCAGACCGGTCCCACCGTGTGGATCACAAACCGCGCCGGCAACCTGTAGCCCTTGGTAATGCGGGCATCGCCGGTGTCGCAGCCGCCGAGGGTGATGCACTCTTCGAGCAGTTCCGGTCCGGCGGCGCGGTGAATCGCCCCATCCACTCCACCCCCACCCAGCAGGGTACTGTTTGCGGCATTGACAATGGCATCCACCGTCTGACGGGTAATGTCTCCCTGAATAACTTCGATGCGCTCATTCATAGGATCAGGACCTCCAGCAAGAAACATCCGCTCGTCGACTCACGTTCCTTCAATATAGAATCTATAGCTTGCGGATCAAGTGCGCACTTGGGGCCGGTAATTCTCCCGATGGTTAAACAAGCGAAAGGAGCACCGTATGCAACGACCTTATTTGGGACAACTTTTAACCTGTGCTTACTTAGTCATTTGTCTATTGAAGATCACTCCCGCCCAAGCTTCTCACACCATTCGCGTCGCCTCCGGGCTGTCGCGGCCCGTCCTGGTAACGGCCCCGTTGGGCGATACCGCGAGGATATTCATCGTCGAACAGAGGAGTGGCAGCACGGGCGCAATTCGGATCGAGCGCAACAGTTCGGTCCTGTCCCGGCCATTTCTTAGCGTGCCCAACCTTGCCACAGGCAGCGAGCAGGGCCTCCTCGGGCTGGCCTTTCATCCGAATTATGCTACAAACGGCTACTTCTTCGTCAACTATACCCGAAGCAGCGACGGCGCAACGGTCATTGCGCGGTTTCATGTGTCCAGCGACCCGGACAGCGCCGACGCGGCCAGCGGACAGACGATCCTGACCATACCTCAGCCATTCGCCAATCACAATGGCGGGAATCTGGCCTTCGGGAATGACGGCTACCTGTACATCGGCATGGGAGACGGCGGGGATGCCAATGACCCGGGGAATCGTGCCCAAAGTGATACGACGCTCTTAGGCAAGCTGCTGCGAATCGATGTGGACAGCGCCTTCCCTTATGCCATTCCGCCGACAAATCCGTGGGCCGTGCGGCATGAGATCTGGGCCAAGGGGTTGCGGAATCCCTGGCGGTGGAGCTTCGACCGGGCCACCCATGATCTGTACATCGGAGATGTCGGACAGGGAGCCTGGGAAGAGATTGATGTGCAGGCGGCCGGCAGCCCGGGCGGGGAAAATTACGGCTGGAGATGCATGGAGGGGTTGCACTGCACCGGACTCTCCGGCTGCACCTGCAATGATCCCGCGCTGACCTTGCCTATCTACAACTATGACCACAGCGGCGGCAAATGCGCCATCACCGGAGGCTATGTGTATCGTGGCTGCGCCGATTCCGCGTTGCAGGGCACCTATTTCTTTGCGGATTTTTGCAGCAACCAGATCTGGAGTTTTCGCTATGTGAACGGCACAGTCACCGATTTTCAGGAGCGTACGGCAGAACTGGCCCCGAGTGGCGGCCTGTCCATCACCAGCATCTCTTCTTTTGGGCAAGACGCCCTCGGAGAACTTTACATCTGCGATTTAGACGGCGGTGAGGTTTTCAAAATCCTGCCGGACAACCCTGTCGACTGCAACCACAATGGCCGCGCCGACGCCTGCGATATTGCCGCAGGGTTCAGCCGTGACGCCAATCATAACGGCATCCCCGATGAATGCGAATGTGTCGCTGCCACCGTGCAGGACCTGACGGCGCAGCCATCGGGAAATGACCTGCTGCTGAATTGGACAGTCGGCGGCGGACTCGAGACCTACACGGTTTATCGAGCCACCTCCGTCGACGCACCCTTCCCCGGTCCGGGCTGGGCGCAGATCGCAGCCGGTCTGACTGCTGCATCCTTTGCCGATTCCGGTGCCATTGCCGCCTCTGACCGTTACTTTTACCTCGTTACCGCCGTCTGCCCGTGAAGGAGAAGCCATGAATCCGAGAAGCCCGATTGTTAGGTCTTTCAAGTTTCACGCCATGAGTCTTATGCCTTCACTTTGGCTTCTGGGCATTCTGGCGTCTTGGCTTCTGGCACCCACTGCCAGTGCCATTACGACGGTTCGCGTGGCAACCGGACTGCAGCAGCCTCTGTTTATCACGTATGCTCCCGGAGATGCGGGACGTCTCTATATCGTGGAACGCGGAGGCCGAATCAAAGTCCTGCAGAACGGCCAGATCAGCGGGACCTTTCTGGATGTCCGTTCGCTTGTTGAAACCGGCTACGTGGAGCAGGGACTGCTGGGTCTGGCTTTCGATCCACAATTTTCCGCCAACGGAACTTTCTACATCTACTACACTCGCGGCGGCGATGGCTGGATTGTGATTTCCCGCTATCATGCCACCAACAGTGACAACGCCGACCCCGCCAGCGCTCAAATTCTGCTGACCATTCCCCACCCCTATCAAAACCACAACGGTGGCATGATCACCTTCGGTCCCGATGGCTTCTTTTACTTCGGCACCGGAGACGGCGGCAGCGGCGGCGATCCCGGCAACCGTGCACAGAGCGATACCACGCTGCTGGGTAAGCTGCTGCGGATAGATGTGCATCAAGGCTCGCCCTATGCCATCCCGCCGGATAACCCCTTCGCCAATTCGCAGGAAGGTCGCCCCGAGATCTGGGCCAAGGGATTGCGCAACCCGTGGCGCTTCAGCTTCGACCGGCAAACACACGATCTGTATATCGGCGACGTCGGACAAGACCGCTGGGAAGAAGTGGATGTTCAGCCGGCCAATGTGCGCGGCCTGCAAAATTATGGCTGGCGGCTGATGGAAGGCAATCATTGCTACAATCCGCCGCAGAACTGCGATCCCGGTGGATTGGTGCATCCGATCCATGAGTACGGCCACAATGTCGGCTGCTCCATCACCGGAGGCTATGTCTATCGCGGCTCGGCTATCCCCGATCTTGCCGGCACCTACTTCTTTGCCGACTACTGCTCCGCCCGCATCTGGTCCTTCCGTTATCAAAACGGTCAGCAGTCCGACTTTCAGGAACGCACCGCGGAACTTGCTCCGGGAGGTGGACAAACCATTCAGGCGATCTCTTCTTTCGGCGAGGATGCGCAGGGCGAACTCTACATCTGTGATCTGAATCAAGGGAGCGTGTTCAAGATTGTTCCCCGCGCCACATCGACGGGATCGGCGCGGGACGATCCGCCTACAGGCTTCCGGCTCTACGCCAATAATCCGAATCCCTTCAATCCCGTTACGCAAGTTTCCTTTGACCTCGCATCAACAGGACCGGTAGACCTCGGAGTGTACAACATCTTCGGGCAGCGCGTCGCCACCCTCGCGCATGGCGCCGAAGCCGCCGGACATCACGCGGTGACATTCGACGGCAGCCAGCTCCCTTCCGGAATCTATCTCTGCCGCCTCCGCGCCGTCCGCTTCACCGCCATCCAAAAAATGCTGCTGCTCAAATAGAGCGATACAAGAAACGGGCGAACCTTGGGTTCGCCCGCACACCTCTGCCTTCATCCTTCATCCTTCATCCTTCAAGGCTTCTTCGCCTGCGGTCCCCCATAAATACCGATCACCGAACGCGTGCCATCCGGATTCGAAAGATCCGGATCGCCGTCCTTGATTGCCGCCGCCCTGGGGACGTACTTCACGGAATCGGCGAACTGCGGATCCGCCGCTATGAACATGGCCGAGTCCACACTGCGCACATTGCCCGCGCCGTTATCCCAGACGATGTTGTGGGAGATCACCCAGCCGGCGGTATCGCTCTCCTGATTCCAGAAGCCGACGCAAGGACATACCCACTCTTTGCGCCAGCCGTTGAAGGCTAAGATGTTGTTGACCATGCGGCCGCGCGCGCCTTTGTTCCACACCGCCATGCCGCAGTTGCCGTTGTGGACCGAGATGTTGTTCTCGGCAATCATCGTGCTCGCTCCGCTGGCGATGATTCCCCAGCCGAGATTATCGACCACCGTATTGTTCCGTGCAATCACGGTCGCGGTGCCGAAGGAACCGATGCCCTTCCAGTAGTGGGAAATCCGGTTGCGCAGCACCATAGCCGTGGCATCCCACGTCACACCAATGCCGACTCCCCGCCCCGAATCAATGCCACAATCGTGGATCTGCGCCGTTGCGCCGCGATAGAGCGCCACGCCATCCCACGAGTTGCCTTTGATCATGCAATATTCGATGCGCGCGTCGCCGCCTTCCCGCACCGCCACGCCACAGATACCGATAATCGTGGAATCCTTGAAATTTTTATTCGGTCCGATCAGACAGCGGCGCAAGGTAACGGCGGATCCCTTCACCACCACCGCTGCATCCGTAGCCCGCCCGTCCGCATCGCGCACGCCGCCGGTGATCGTCATGTTCTCGATCACCGTCCCCTGCGAGTTCAGCACCAGCATACCGTAGCCTGCGCGTGTGTCCAGAATCACCTGACTGGATTTTTTCTGAGCGCGCAGATAGAGCCGCTTGGCGTCAATCACAAAACCGTATGTGGCCTTCACCTCGGTCTGCTGTTCCTGGCAATTGCCGCACAATGTCTCGGTGTACGCATGGGCTTCGGCCACATAGCGGCCCGGCGTCAGAATCAGCGTGTCGCCATCCGCCGCCGTGTTGATCGCCTGCTGCAAATCGCCGCTGACCAGAGACATATCGGCCTGGGCACTGAGAGCGAGTCCTGTTACAAACAGGGATAAAAAAACATACCTTTTCAGCATAGGCTGAAAAGGTATGTCATTTTGTCCAGAATTGCAAGTGCCGCGAGTATTCAGACCCCAAAGGGATAATAATGCCAGCCGATGTCATGGCGCATCTGCCCGTCCGAACGTCACTGCGTCCCGAGCCGGGCCCCGTGCGCAACACTCATCTGGGAAATCGACGCCCCTGTTGACTTCTCCTGAGCCGGCGGTTAAAGAGGATGAAAACGACAGGCAATAATCGAGTTGTTTTCTTCACGAATTTCGGCTTTCGCTGCACCGGGCATTTTATAGTAACTAAAGTAGTAAATAATAAGGTGCGGCGGGTTCGGCCCGGGTGTATATCGCCCGAACCGGACCCTCGCAACGGCCTTCGCCGCTGCGTGCCGTGCGGCCACGATAGCGTGGGACACGGCGCGGTGTTTTATGTAAAGCAGGGCGTGCCTGAATAAACACGCCTGCGTGTGAGCTTAACTCCCACTCCGGCTGCTGCGGCTGGTCCCTTTCTTGGGGCCGCCCTTCTTTGCCCCGCCGGATGTGGTAGATCTCTTCGTGCCGCCACTGCGCGCCGCAGACGTTGTCTTACGCGGAGCACGCGTGGTTGAAGATTTGGATTTGGGTCTCGACGTTGTGGTCGATGGGCTGCCGGCAGAACGGCCTGCCGCACGGCTCACGGGCTTGTCCTTTGTGCTGGAGGATTTTCTGGTTGAAGAACTCTTGCCCGCCGAATTGCGGGAAGAACTGGTGGCATTGCCGGTCGACCCCTTCGACAGACGGGGAGCACTGGCACCGCGTTTGGGGATCTTCGCGCCGGAACGCCGCGCTTCACTGTAGGAAATCGCGACCGCCTGCTTGACGGCTTTCTTCTTATTCGGCGGACGGGATGTGCCGATTGTGCCGGTATCCTCCCAGTCGTGCACCAACTCGCGGATGTTTTCCTGCTGCGTCTCTTTACCCTTGCCTCGTTTAAGCGGCATGATGGCATCTCCTTCCGTTCTCTCTACTACAAGCGCGCCCAGTCTCAAGCCATTGCTTGATCTCACCTATTCCAACATCAACGCACTTGCATCTAAGCAATAGGACCTAATGTATACGATTATAAAACGCATAGCCTTTTGCTCAGGTTTCCAACGGCAAAATTTTGTTCTTACGTACTACGCGGCACATAAGAATGCGAGTCTGCATGACTTATAAAAAAGCCACGCCCCTCCTCATCGGAAGGGCGTGTGAAGGGGTTGATCCGTTCAGAACGGGAAAGTGAATCACAACTCGAAAATAAGAGAGGCGTTACTCAATCTCCCGATCCGACCGCGTTACTGCAGAAGACTGTCTCGCGCGGCGGAGGAGACCTCGAAGGAGGCCAAGTCATCCGACGTGATCATATGCTCTGTCATGACCGGCAGAAGAAGTCTATCCGGGTCACAGTGAAGAAATGCGCCTGACGGAACCCGGCCTCCGCCGCTGGACGGTCCATGTGCGGGGGACAGGCCAAAAAGAAGCAATGTCCGCTGCGGTTGATTCTCAGTATGGCATTCTCGAGTGCCCTGTTTTATGGCAACCATAGAACTACCCTCGCTTCCCGCTTCAAAGATCTTGCTTATACTCTGCAGGCTCCATGTTCTGAAAACTCGCTCTCAGCAGCCCTTTATGTTTCGTCCGACTCCTCTATCAACTTACGATTGCGCATCTTCTTACTGGTACCGCCCGTGTTACGGCCTTTCGACTTCTTCTTCGCACGTTTTGGCATGACGCGTCCTCCTGATCCGTAGCTGTGGTCCATAAATCCCCCTCTTTCTGAAAAAGTACATTGAACCGCAGGCTGTTCGCAATGCCCGGAACGGCCACGGTCCCTATTTAGTACGGCAGGATTTCTCTTTTGGTTTCCGAGTTAGTCGGTGCCCGCCAAGTGCGTCGCATTGCGCGTGATGACTTGACAATCTCCATAATTTTCATTATGATGAAAAGATACTTTGCATTTGTTCGCCGTTTACGTATCGGAGAAGCGTAACGGCACTATTTTCAGTCTCTAAGATTTTTGCTTCGACACGAGACGATTGTATCACCTTTTTCTCCAAACAAGCCCTTTTCCGGAGTCTCTGGTATGAAACGCTTTGCGTTTGCCTGCACGGCACTGGCCATGGCCGCGTTGCTGTTGGCCGCATTTTGTCAACCGGTTCTGGCGGGAGATAAGATCAAGGTCGAAAAGGCCGATGATCTGCCCCGTCATACGTACAAGATCAGCATGAAAGCCGTGCAGTTTCTGGATGACAGCGCGGCCATCATGAAACTGGCGAGTGAAGTCAAGAAGGATCTGGAAGACGATCTTTCCAAGTACGACATTCAGGACAAGTCCACGCTCCAGGGCTATTATGCCTCGCTGGGCACCGTGGCATTGCTGCAGGGCAAGTATGATGTCTACCTTAATTACCTCGCCAAGCGCAAGGAACTGGAGATCAAAGAACCCATCAAGCTGACGATGGGCATGGTCGCGGTGGCGATGGTCAAGGCCAAGCAGAGCGGCAATCCCGATATGCCCGCCGCTTTCCGCACCGAACTGCGCAAACTGCTGGATCCCCTGCCCTATGACCTCGTGCAGGACAATATCAAGTCCGCCAAGGGCAGCTATGAGATGATGTCCAAGAACATGACCATCGGCGGAATGGAAGCCGGTGTGCAGCCCGTCCTCGACAAGAGCAAGGGCGAGATGAGCAAGGATATGGCCCTCGGTCTGATCGGCGCGGCGTTTACCTATCGCCAGATTCTGCCGCTCAAAGATGATGCCGCCGCCGTCTATACCGCTTACATCGACGAGAAGGCCAAGGCCGCCGCGCCGAAGCCGGACATTTGGGCTGACCGCGACGTGACGCTGACCGAAAAAGACGGTAAACCTGTCGTCATGGCCGTGTGGGACAGCGGTGTGGACGCCGACATCTTCAAGACCAAGATGTGGACCAACACCAAGGAAATCCCGAACAACAAAAAGGACGACGACAAGAACGGCTTCGTGGATGACGTGCACGGTATCGCCTGGGGTCTGCATTCGGACAAGGAAACCTCCCTGCTCTATCCCGTGGGCGATGTGAAGACCGAACGCCCCACGCTGCAGCGCCGGATGAAGGGTCTGGAAGACATCGGCTCCAACATTGACAGTCCGGAAGCGAAGGAAGTCAAGGAACTGATGAAGTCCATGCCGCCCGATTCGATGAAGCCCGTGTTCGAAAATATCGGCAAGTACGGCAACTACTGCCACGGCACCCACGTGGCGGGTATCGCCTCCCGCGGCAACGCGCTGGCGCAGATTCTTGCCGCCCGCATCACCTTTGATTATCACATGATGCCCGAACTGCCGACGGCGGAACTGGCCCAGAAGGAAGCCAAGGCCGAGAAGGCTACGGTGGAGTATTTCAAGAAGCACAACGTGCGCGTCGTCAATATGAGCTGGGGCAATTCATTGGCCAGCGTCGAAGGCGCCCTTGAAGCCAACAACTGGGGCAAGACTCCCGAAGAGCGCAAGGCTAAAGCCCGCGAGATCTTCGAGATCACCCGCGTCGCGCTGTTCGATGCTATCAAGAACGCGCCGAACATTCTGTTCGTCACCGCGGCCGGCAACGAGAACAACGACGTCAAGTTCGACGAGTTCTATCCCAGCTCCTTCGAGCTGCCCAACATGCTGACGGTGGGCGCGGTGGATCAGGCCGGCGACGAAACCAGCTTCACCAGCTTTGGCCGCACCGACGTGTACGCCAACGGTTTTGAAGTGTTGAGCTATGTCCCCGGCGGCGATGAGATGAAGCTTTCGGGCACGTCCATGTCCTCCCCGAACGTCATGAACCTCGCGGCGAAGCTCTTTGCCAAGAAGTCCGATCTGACCGTCGCGCAAGCCAAAGACCTGATCATCAAGGGCTGCGACGAGAAGAAGGCCGGCGAGCGCAAGATCATGCTCATCAACCCCAAGAAGTCTTTCGAACTTCTGGCCGGCATGGCTGCGAAGTAACGTACACTCTGCATGTGGGCAAGGGGCTTTAGCCCTTTGGCTGAATTCAAAAGAGCGCGGCGCAAGTCGCGCTCTTTCTTATGATGGACTCAACCACAAAACAAACGCGCGAAGCTCTTGCCTCGCGCGCTGCATTTCAATCATCCAGCAGGCGATCACGCCATCTCCGGTACCGGAATCATGCGGCCGTACTCGGCCAGCCACGCGTCGAATGTCTTCACCTCGGGATTCAACGTCCGCGTCAATGCCAGACTGCGTCCGCCCACGAATTGCTCGTTGAAATCGCGCTTGTACTGAAACATGTTACCCAGATCGTCCGCGCCCGGAAAACCGAAGCTGCGAAATACATCCGCCGGGACATCGTTATAGCGCACGGGTTGTCCCAGAGCCTTGCTCATGGCTTCGGCCATCTGGGCGCCGGTGAGGGCTTGACCCATAATCCCCACGGTCTTGCCGATGAACTCGCTGCCGCGCTTGAAAATTCCATAGGCACTCTTGCCGATGTCTTCCGCGCCGATTCCGGGGAGCGGTTTGCTGCCCATGGGGAAGGTGATGCCCAGCACGCCGTCTTGTCCGCGAACCGGCCCCATGCCGAAGTAGATGAAATTCTCCCAGTAAAATGAGGTGTTGAGAAAGGTGGTCGGCACGCCGAGGTCGGTGAAGAAATGATTGCTCTCGCCCTTGCCGTCGAAATGCGGCACCTTGTATTTTTCATGCAGCGTCGGCATACGGTTGTCACTCAGCGGCACGAGGTTGCGCGTGTCTTCGAGCGTGGACCAGATAACGTGCTTCACATTCGCGGCCTTCGCCGCCGTGGCCATATTCTTCACCTGAGCAATCTCCTTCTCGGCGGAGAAATGCTCCCAGAAATTGGTCACGCAAAACGCGCCATACGCGCCCTTGAAGGCCGCCGTCAGACTGTTCACATCATCCAGATCGGCCGCCACCACGTCCACTCCTGCCGCCTTCAGCGCCTTGGCCTTGTCCGAGTTCACATTGCGCGTGATTGCCCGCGCCACAAACTCTCCGCTCTTGTCATTCAGAATCGCTTGCACCAGTCCGCCGCCCTGTGCGCCGGTGGCTCTGATAACCGCAATAATCTTCTTCTGGGCCATAAGATTCCTTTCATGAATTCGTACCGACTGATTCCTACCAACCACCAAATGTGTCAATTCTACGCAGACGCACCGCTCCCGGTTCCGCAGACTCTCTTTCGAGGCGGCGCGGCGCGGCACGCTATGTACACCTTGATGTCCATTGAAGTATGAAGTGCCGTGCATAATCTATCGAAAACTCTTGACAATCGGTGCGGAGCCTTACTATCTTAAAGGATCTTGGGAAAAGAGCCTGTTCGCCTTGGAGTCACCATGAAGCAGTCTTCTATTTTATTAATTATATTTTTATTAACTGGCCTGACCCTTTCCCATGCCGAGATTCCGCTGACCCTTGAAGCCACCATCCAACTTCCTGCCTCCGGCGGCTGGGACGTGCAGCACTGGATGACTGACTCCACGTTTGGCTGGGCGTGCATTGCCGGAACTACGATCTGTTACGTTCGGCAGTTGGGAGATTCGATGCAGCAATTTCCCGCCCCGCAGCAAGCGTGGGATCCAAACGCCTATCCAGACATTCTCACTCCCTACCCCATTACACCTCGCGAACTTCGCCTGCTCCGCATGGACACAGATTCCAACCGCGCGTACGTGCTTCTCGAAAGCCGCGGGTATCTTGTGGTCATGCCCGACAATGAGTACTGTGTCTTCTCACTCTTTGATCTTACGACCCGGCAAGCCATGGACACATTCTGGACACCGGGCAACCAGACATACAGCATGGGAGGAGCGTATCACCAAACCGTTGTCACGATTCAAGATCTGAGCGTTTGGCCGCCCCCGCCAACGTTCTCCTCTGTCCTGTCCTTCACATCTATTCAGACTACCAATGGCGAATCGCCCGGAGGGTATTCTTGGGGCGACCACTTCGGCGGACTCGTCTATGCGGACGTGAACAGCCTCCCGTCACGGGCTCTAGTATCCGTAACACCGGCGGATCGCGCTGTCCCCTTTGTCCCGGCAAGCCCTTCCCGGTTAGCTTTGTTTGGCCGTTCAGCGCATGCATTCCAGAATGAAGAAGGTCAAGGCACCGCAACAGACACGTGTTGGGTCAATACCTATCGATCAGTGCCGGGCGCCAGCCCACGGCATTACCTGACGACGGACATATGTGCCACAGCGCGCATTGCCGCTCAGCAAGATGCCGACGGCACCTCGCGCATCATCGCGCGCGATGACAACCGGGTCTGGGCTGTGGATGCCACAACGTATGCGCCACTCTGGCAAAGCAATACGATCGCAGGCGATATTTACACCGCAGAACTTGCGGGCAGCGGCGATGAACGCCTGCTGTCTTTTGACAGCACAGCGCACCGTTTTCGCGTGTATGACGCCGCCAGCGGCGCTTTTCTCGATGAAACCGCTCCGGTCCTCGGCACCCTTGACCATCTTATCAAGCGCCCCGATCATCTCGCAGAGATCGTCACCCGTGAGGGCAACACGGTGCGGGTCTACACCTCGGGTCTGGCTCTCCCCGCTGCTTTGACCTGTTACTATCTGCCCGAAAGCAATCTGCTGCGCCTGCGCTGGCGTGCCGTAGCCATGGCTCAAGGCTACGGGATTTACGCGGCAGAGTCCGCCGACGGAGACTATGTGCAGATCGCACAGGTGGCCACCGGTGTGCTGTCTTATGATCTCCCACCGCAGGATACCCAGCGCTTCTTCCGCGTCACCGCCGAGTACCCCTCACGCTAACCCAAGGACCATGTGCATGAGACGCACCGTACTGCTGATGATCATCCTATTCTCCTTCTGCCTTGCGGCCCACGCCGAAATATCCCTCATGCTGGAGGCCACGATCCAACTGCCCCAAATGGACTACGCTGATGGCTGGGATGTTCAGCACTGGATGAGCGACTCCACCTTCGGTTGGGTACATTCCAGACATGATACAGTACTGTACTGCCCCCAACTTGGGGACACGGTCATAACATGCATCCTTCCGGGACAAACACATTGGCCTCATTACTACCTGCATCTGATTCGGGTGCCCGGCCTTTCGACGCATGCATGCGTCATCGGAGCAAACTACCAATCGTATGAGGATGATGATGAGACGCTCCTCGCCTCCTTCGATCTCACCGCCGGTCAGTTGCTCGATGCGCTCTCCTTCGGCTACTCCGGGTCGTTTGGGCAAGGCATGTACTGGGAAAGCTACGGCGAATCCATTGCGTCGTTGCTCCCTTGGCCGCCGCCCCCCGCCCCTTCCGGAACGGTCGCCGTAACCGTGATGCACCGCGAACACTCCGAGAGCGATGGCGGGCACTGGACACGTTCGCGAACTGAGTCCTACGGCTCGCTTTATTTCTACAATCCGACCTCGTTTGACGTCCCCCAATTCAATGCCGGCTGTGGCGACGAGGTAAGCGCATTCATGGAGTCCGACCCCACCCGGTTTGTCTACAATGGGTCGCACCACCTTAGCACGGATTACGACTACGAACACAGCTTCGACAGTTGCCTCGTGAATACGCTCATTCCGGTCAATTCGCAGGGAGCGCCGAATTACGCCTTAGGGTGTGATGGGACGATTGCGCAACAGGATGCGGACGGCACAGAGCGCGTGATTGTCTACAGCAAGGGCTACCCGTACCGCGTGCAAACGCTCGATCCGGATGACTACTCGATTCTATGGCAGGACACTACGGTTGCCACTTCTCTCTATTCGGCGCGATTGGGCGACAGCGGCAACGAGCGTCTGCTGGCCTATCAGGCACAGACGCACCGCTTCCATGTCTATGACGCCGCCAACGGCTTGTTTCTGGACAGCACCGCCAACATGCTCGGCAATCTGCAATACCTCATCAAGCGCCCCGGTTTCCTGTCCGAGTTCGTGACCTGTGATTCGGCCACCATGACGGTCCGCGTCTACACGACAGCCCAGCCGGACCCGATGGCGCTGACCTGCAGCTTCATCCCCGAAAGCAATCTCATCCACCTGTCCTGGCCCGACCTCGGCGCCACCCAGTACTACATCTACTCCTCGCCCACGCCCGGTTCCACAGAAACCCTCGAAGCCATTGTGCCCGCACCGCAGCATAGCTATGATCTGACCCCACAGGGCAACAAGCGCTTCTACTTCGTCACGGCGGAGTAACCCGCCCACTAACCAAGGACCGCCAGATATGAGACGAACCTTAGCACTGCTGCTGATCATCGAGGTGACACTCTGCCTTACCGCCCGCGCAGAGATCCCCCTGAACCTGAAGGCTTCCTTCTATGTTCCGTCGGCGTGGGGTCTCGACGTCCAACACTGGGTGAGTGACACAACCTTCGGCTGGGCAGCCCTCAATGCGGATACGATAGTGTACTGCCCGGCAGTGGGCGACTCCATCCGAAGATGGCTCATATCGGACAGCCTGTTCTCCTATAGCGGACTTCCGTTGCATCCACAGCACAATGCAGTCAAACTGCTGCGCCTGAATGTCCAACCGGACCATCTGTATGTCGTATTGCACAGCCAAGCGGAGGACGAATTTGGGGTCATTCGATTACTGTACCTCTTCTTGATTGATCTCACCACAGGCCAAGTCCGCGGAGCGTATAGTTGCACCGGAAGCCGCTGGGAGGACTATGGCATGTACAGCTACAGCGAAATGCGCACCCTCGACAAGATTCTTCCGTGGCCGCCGCCCCCCGAAACCGCGCAAGACATATTTGTCATTTACCGTGAGACAGACGCCGATCGCTGGGACGGTGGTGCGGAGTATCCGGCAGCAACGAATCGTACGGACAAGTCCTGCGAGCCAACGTGTCAAGCGGAGGCTTCGGCCCATCACCCATCTGCTCAGGAATTGATATCTCCCCCTTCGTCAGCCCCGGCCAGAACCGCTTCGTCGTGACCGGCCAGCATCACTATCTGTGGACCAGCAGCGACGGCGGCAACGAACGTTACGATTCCTGCTGGGTGAATGGATATGACCGCGCCTCAGGTCTGACCAGCCGTGACTACAGTGTCGGGTGCCTGACGGCGCTTGCCCAGCAGGACGGAGACGGCACCGGTCGCATTCTTGGACGAAGCGGCGACGGAGCGCTGGCGTTCGATGCCACCACCCATGCATTGCTGTGGCAGGATTCCATCCTTCACGGAGGCCTTTACACCGGAACCATCGGGGGATGCGGTAATGAAAGGCTGCTGGTCTACGGCGCATCTCCAAACCGCTTCCGCGTCTATGATGCCTCGGATGGTTCATTCATAGACAGTACGTCCCGCATCACGGGAGTGCTGCAGTCCATTATCAAACGCCCGATGCATCCGGCGGAATTCATGACATGGGTGCCGGACGAGCATACGGTAAATATTTACACCACCGCCCAGCCGGACCCGATGGCGCTGACCTGCAGCTTCATCCCCGAAAGCAATCTTATCCACCTGGCCTGGCCCGACCTCGGCGCCACCCAGTACTACATCTACTCCTCATCCACGCCCGGCACCATCGAGACCCTTGAAGCCACCATCCCCGCACCGCAGCACAGCTACGATCTGACGCCACAGGGTGCCAAACGCTTCTACCATGTCACCGCCGAATACTCCACACAATGAGGATCCTTGCCTCGGCAAAAAGGAAAATTGTAATCGTACACGTCGAGTCACATTAACTCTAAGCACTTGACAGATAGCTCTATGCAGCCTGTAGCCGGGCGGGTTTTCCTTGGGGAGGCTCGCCCGGCTTTTTTGGTGATGCGGATTTTCCACTTGTTAAACAATTGAAATTGAATTAAATTCTTCTTCATGCGGTGGAACTGCTCGTTCCGCCAAGGACTGTATACCGCGTTGTCCGGAATTCACCTCATTTTCGCCCACCGATACGCTACACCCCGACCCGCCTGAGGACCTGCCCATGAAGCGTTTTTCTCTCGCTGTGGTGCTCACTTTGTGCCTGCCGATGCTGCTGATGGCCGCCCAACACGTGCTGACCGGTCAGACCCGGCCACAGGACGTTACGGTGACGGTGCTCGAATCCAGCGCCGCCCGCACCGTAGTGCGCTTTGATGTGGACGGCTTCACGCGGGATGACATCCAGATCGCCGGGCAGGACTACGTGACTCTGACGTGCGGGCATGAGTCGGTGCGACTGGAGGCCGGAGCGCCTGCTCTGCCGCGCCTGTCCCGCAGCATCGTAATTCCCGATGATGCCGACATGCAGATCCGCATGATCTCCTCCGACTATGTGGACTACACCAGCACGCCCGTTGCGCCTTCCAAGGGCAATTTGCTGCGGACGGTGGATCCCGCCACAGTGGCGTATGTCTTCGGCCCGGTCTATCAGCAGGCGGCATGGTATCCCCGGGATCTCGCCTCACTGCGCACACCCTATGTCCTGCGGGACCTGCGCGGCGCTGTAATCGACCTCAATGCTTTCCAGTACAATCCCGCTCTGCAGACGCTGCGCGTCTACACCTCGGTGACGGTGGAAATCAGCGCCGCAGGGTATGGCGGCGAGAACATGCTCGCTCGCGTTCGCCCCTTCCGCAAGGTGGATCCCGAGTTCGAAAGGATCTATCAGCGCCACTTCCTGAACTACGACCACACGGCGCTGCTCTACACTCCGGTGCCGGAAAACGGCGAGATGCTGATCATCTGCTACGACGCCTTCCGCACGGCCATCGTGCCCTTTGCCAACTGGAAAATTCAGAAGGGCATCCCCACAACCATTGTGAACGTGTCCGCCATCGGTAACACCGCCACGGCGATCCGGGCGTACATTCAGAATTTCTACAACACACACGACCTCGGCTACGTGCTGCTGGTGGGAGACGCCGAGCAGATTGCGACCCCCACCGCCTCCACCGGCTCCTCCGATCCGACATACTCCAAACTGGCAGGAAGCGATGATTATCCCGACGTGTTTGTCGGGCGGTTTTCTGCGGCCAGTGTGGCGGATGTGCAGACGCAGGTGGAACGCAGCGTCGAATATGAACGCGACGCCCAGGCCGGCGCGGCCTGGTACCACGCCGGAACCTGCATCGGATCGGATCAGGGACCTGGGCACAACGGCGGGGAATATGATTACGTGCATGAAGGCAACCTGCGCGCCGATCTGCTGAATTTCACCTACACCGCCATCGACCAGATCTTCGATCCGGGCGCCACAGCGGCGCAGGTCAGCGCCGCGCTGAATGCGGGCCGCAGCATCATCAACTATACCGGACATGGCAGCCAGACCAGTTGGGGCACCACAGGTTTCTCCAACAGCAATGTGGCCGCGCTGACCAATGATAACCTACTGCCGTTTATCTTCAGCGTTGCCTGTGTGAACGGACAATTTGCGGGCGCAACCTGTTTTGCAGAAGCCTGGATGCGCTCGACCCGCGGCGGTCAGCCGATCGGCGCAATTGCCACCTACATGTCGTCCATCAACCAGTCGTGGAATCCCCCGATGGACGCGCAGGATGAAGAGACCGATCTGCTCCTCGCCCGCGCCAAGACCACCGTCGGCGGTTTGTGCTACAATTCTTCCTGCCGCATGATGGATTTGAACCCGGGCGTCGACGGCGCGGACATGTTCAACACGTGGCAGATTTTCGGAGATCCGTCACTGCAGATCCGCACGGCGACTCCCGTCGCTATGGCCGTCTCCCATGATGGACAGATCCCCTTCGGGCAACCCTCCTATGCCGTATCCGTGAATGGCGTGCCGGGCGCGCTCTGTGCCCTGTCCCTGGCCGGAGTGCTGTACGGCGCGGCTTACACCGATGCCACAGGAAGTGCGGTCATCACCATCAACGGCGACCTGCCGACAGGCCAGAATGTCGTCCTGACCGTCACCGCCTTCAACAAGCTGACGTTCCTTGCCGACATACCGGTCATCGCCTCCGGTCCCGATGTGTATCCGCCGACGATTTCCTTCGTGCCACTGCCGACCACCAGCGATGCGGCCGGTCCCTACGTGCTGCGCGCCACCATTCGTGACTATTCAGGCATCGCCGGCGCCATCTTCCATTACAGTTTCGACAGCACGACGTTCAACACCCAGCCCATGGTGCGTGACACAGGCTTTTCCTGGACGGCAAGCTGCGGCGGCTATCCGGCGGGAACCCGTCTATTCTACTATGTCACTGCCACGGACTCGTCGGAAAACCACAATCCGGCGACAAGCCCAGTTTATCAGTTCTCCGTGCTCGGCGTACTCTTTTCCGACAATATGGAATCGGGCGCGGGTGAGTGGACTGTCGGCGCGATTCAGACCGGCTGGATGGACCAGTGGCATGTTTCGGCTGCGCGCAGTCACAGCGCGGGCCATGCCTGGAAGTTCGGTGACACCGGAACGGGGGGCTATGCCAGTCACGCTTACGGCGGCCTGGTCAGCCCGGCCATCTTCCTTGCGGGAGATGCCACACTCACTTTCTGGCACCTGATCCGCGCCGAGCGCTCGGCAACGTACGCCGATTCCGCCTACGACGGCGGCGCGGTGGATATTTCCGTGGACAGCGCGGCCTGGCAGCAATTAACCGCTCTGAGCCCCGGCTACAACAAATACACGCGCGGCACATCCTCCTATTCCGGTCCCTTTGCCGGACGCACACCTGTCTACTCGGACAGCCTCGACTGGACACAGGTGAGTATGAACCTCGCGGCGTTCACCGGCCATTCGGTGCGGCTGCGTTTTCGCTTCGGCAGTGACAATGCCACGGCTCGCGAAGGTTGGTACATCGATGACGTTGCGCTGCTCTGGATGCCGCCTGAACCGCAAACCCCCGGCGCGGTGACCAATCTGACCATCGTTACGGACGAGGCCAACACCACCTTGTATTGGGCCCCCACCGGCGCGCCATTCTACAAGATCTACAGCGCGGCGAACGCAAGCGGACCCTTCACCGACCTGGAAGGAACCACCTCCGCGGCAAGCTTCGCCATGCCCGCGCACCAACTGCAACGCTTCTACTTCGTGGTGGCATCCTCCCTCCCCTGATCCGGATGGATGCTCAAGATTCATGCCCGCTTTTCGTTCTCGCTTTTTCGCTTTGGCCCTTTGTTTTCTGCTTTCCCTGGAAGATATATGAAACTGCATTTTGGGCTGCTATTTCTGATTCTGTGGTTTGGCGTTTTGACCGTAGAAGCCGCACCGCGCCAGTGCGTACTGGTTGAGGAGTTCACCAACTCGGGATGCTCCGCCTGTTCGCTGTACAATCCGGGGATCCGCACGGTGATCACCGCGATGACGCGTGACACCTGTGTAAGCATCAACTACCATGCGTGGTGGCCCAGCACCGACGATCCATTCTACCAATGGAATGCGGCGGAAGCACAGGCCCGGACCAACTATTACGGCGTCTGGGATGTTCCGGCTCTGTTTGTGGACTATCTGCTGCAACCGGACATGTCTCAAGCCGACTCACTGAGCGCCGCCATTCGCGCCCGCTATGCCGTGTCGTCGCCTTGCACCCTCTCCGTGGCGGCAGCGATGGGCACCGGCAACACCTTTCGCTTCGTCGCCTCAGTGACTGCCGATGAAGCCATGACCGGGAGTGACAACCGCCTGTTTGTAGCGTTGGTCAATGACGTGATCACCTATTCGACGCCTCCCGGACCCAATGGCGAGCTATCCTTTCCCGAGCCGTTCCGGGATGTGTATCCCGATGCCAGCACCGGCCAGGGATTTTCCCTTGCTGCCGGACAGACCTATCACATGGCGGGAACGCTCAACGCCAACTCCTTCTGGCCGCTGGGGAACTGCACCGTGATTGCCTATGTGCAGAATGTCTCCACGCGGGAAATTCTGCAAGCCACATGGAAGCACATCGGCTCCAGTTCCGGTACGATTTCTCTGACGGCTCCCAACGGCGGCGAGCAGTGGTACGCGGGAGAATCCCACACGATCACGTGGACGTCGGGTCTTACGACGACTATGAACATCGAGCTGCTCCGGGATTCCACCACCGGCGCCTGGGAAACCATCGCCGCCAATGTGCCCAATACGGGCAGCTACACCTGGACGGTGACGTCCCCGGGCAGTGCTGCCGCGCGGATTCGCCTGTCCGGCGCCACACAGATGCTGGTGGCCGACACCTCTGCTGCGGTCTTCAGCATCGGCGGCGTGGCTGTTACAATGCCGAACGGCGGAGAAACCTGGACCGCGGGCGATGTCGACACCATTCGCTGGCTTGCGCCCGCCATGACCGAAGCCGTGCGCGTGGAATTGAACCGCACCTATCCGGGCGGAGCATGGGAGACCATTGCCGCCAGTACGCCGAATAGCGGCATGTTCCCTTGGACCGTCACCACGCCGCTTTCCACTGCCGCGCGCCTGCGGGTCCAGGGCACGGTACATCCTCTGGCCGGCGACACCTCAAATGCAAGCTTTACCCTCACCGCACGGCAGATTACGCTGACCGCACCCAATGGCGGTGAGACGTACGTCGCGGGGCAGACCGGCATGATCCGCTGGACGTCGCTGAATCTTTCCGGTTCGGTGGATATTCATCTGAACCGCAACTATCCGACAGGATCATGGGAATTGATCGGCAGCAACCTTCCCGACAGCGGCTCCTATGCCTGGCACGTTCTGCCTCCCGGCAGCGTGTTGGCCCGCATTCGCGTGACCAGTGAAGTGTATCCTTCCGCGATGGATTTTTCCGCCACCAATTTCGTGATTCAGGAGCCCAACCTCGCCCCGGTGCTCCGCCATACGCCGCTGCACGACATCACCCCGCATACCGGAACCGTCGTGGCAAACGCCTACGATCCGGGAGCCACGCTGTCCATCGCTTCCGTGAAGATGTTCTACCGGAAACGGGGATTGGCCTCTTTCGATTCTCTCTTGCTTCCTGCAACAGCCAACTATCAGGAATATTCGGCCAGCCTCGCGTCGCTGACCGAAGGCACCTACGACTACTACCTGCGCGCTGCCGATGACGGCGGACTGACCGCGTTTGTGCCGGCCAATGCCCCCACGGGCCTCTACCGCTTCAATGTCTATTCACCGGGTCCGCAGACTCTGGCCTATGACGACGGCACGGCGGAGAGCTTCAACTGGGTGACCGCGCCCGACAGCCTGCGTTATCAGTGGGCGGTAAAATTCGGTCCGGTCACCACTCCCTACGCCTTGTGCGGCGCGCAGATTGCCATTTCGCGCCGCCTTCCCGAACAGACCCACACGCCAATTAAGGTGACGATCTACGCCGCCGATGGCCCCGGCGGCCTGCCCGGGACGGTGATCTACAGCCGCCTTGCCGGATCCGTGGGCAACGTCGTTGGCGGACTCCCCACAGGCACCAACTGGACCACCGTCACCTTCAAGGACACGCTGGGCACCGCGCCCATTATTCGCGTTCCGGAGTTCTACATTGCGGTGGCCAACAATGAGTTCGGCAGCTATGAAGCCTTTGGCCGCGACGCCAACGGCGCGCGCAATCACCGCTCCTACTTCTTCGATGCCTGCGAAAATCACTGGCATAGCGAAGATGACAGCGTGGTGAGCACCAATGCCCATCCCGGCAACCGGATGATCCGGGCTAACGGCGCTCCCTTCGGCCTTACCGCCTATCGCAACGGAAATGACGTCGTGCTGCGGTGGGCGAATCTGGGTGCGCCCCACTATCGCGTTTATAGTTCAGCCACCCCCAGTGGGCCGTTCAACACGCTTGAAGGGACCGCTGCGACCAATAGTTACACGATTGTCAATGGGGCCAATACCAACGCCATTCGCTTTTACGAGGTGTCGCCCATCGCGAATTAGACCACCGCTTGCAGCCAGCAGGTCGGATTGCGGCCACGCGGAGAGGGCAACCTCGAGTTCGCGTGGCCGTTTTCATGTCCCGCCGTCGATCCGCTTTGAACAAATAGACATGCCTCCTCCAGCGGCAAATGCCGTTATCCGTGTGGAATAAGCTCTTGAATCTTTACGGTTTCGAGAGGTTTCGCGATGCCCAATGGGATTCGCTGGTAGCTTTAGACAGGGTCAGGCAGAGATTGATCTTGCGGAGACTTTCACTTGATTTTCAGGACTTTCTTCTTAGATTACAAGTGGACTAAAAAGCCGGATTCGTTGTAAGGAGGCCATGGTATGTCGAAAGCGATGGTGATTCGCGGCATCTGTGTTTCCTGCAAGTACGGGCCGCAATGTTCGAATCATCACGGCGCCGCCGTGATGGACTGCGCGCAGTTCGAAGGCTACGCCTATGCGCCCTCCCGAACCGTGCACGAATCTTTGCAATGGCATGAGGTCACGGACATGGGATTGTGTCCGCAGTGCGACGCCGAAAGCGTTTGCACCCGGGTGCGTCCCGAAAGCGGCGTCTGGCGCTGCGCGGATTTTCGGTAGATCGTAAAAGCCGGGTCGTGCTCCTCTTTGAGTGCAGACCCGGCTTTCTATCTCCCATCCCGTAGCCTCTTCTTTTTCTATCAGCCTTTCAGCATTTTCCCCTTCCCACACATACAGAAGGTGCCCTATGAGCAGCAGTGCTTTCAATCCGTTTGAAATGGCTCAAACGCAATTCGATAGGGTGGCGGATCTTCTCTCGCTGGACAGCGCCACGCGGGAAATGCTCCGTCAGCCGCTGCGCGAATACCATTTTACCATTCCCGTGCGGATGGATGACGGCACCATGCGCATCTTTCGCGGTTTCCGTGTCCAGCACAATGATGCGCGCGGCCCGGGAAAAGGCGGCATCCGCTTTCACCCGCAGGAGACCATTGACACCGTGCGCGCCTTGGCGATGTGGATGACGTGGAAATGCTCGGTTGTGGACATTCCCCTCGGCGGCAGCAAAGGCGGCGTCATCTGCGATCCGCACAACCTGACCCCGCACGAACAGGAACGCATCTGTCGCGGCTGGGTGCGGCAGCTTGCCAAGGTGGTGGGACCATTGGCCGACGTGCCCGCGCCGGACATCATGACCAACGCGCAGCACATGCTCTGGATGCTCGATGAGTATGAGCACATTCACGGCGGGCATTTCCCGGGCTTCATCACCGGCAAACCCGTGGGCATGGGCGGCTCGCTGGGCCGCACCGAGGCCACCGGCTTCGGCGTCGTCTTCACTATTCGCGAGGCGCTGAAAGAATTGGGCATGCGGCCCGAGGAAACCCAAACCAGTGTGCAGGGCTTCGGCAATGTTTCGCAGTACGCGATCCGCCTGTTGCAGCAGATTGGTGGCAAGGTCATCTGTGTGTCCTGCTGGGATCAGAAGGATCAGACCTCCTACTCCTTCCGCAAGGCCGGCGGCATTGACCTTGATCAACTGCTCGACATCACCGACCGTTTCGGCGGTATCGAAAAAGAGCAGGCACGCGCACTGGGCTATGAAGTCCTCGGCGGCGATGCCTGGCTGGAGCAGGACGTGGACATTCTGATTCCCGGCGCCATCGAAAACCAGATCACCACCGAAAACGTCGGCAAGATCGGCAAGCGCGTGCGTCTGATTGCCGAAGGCGCCAACGGACCTACCACTCCCGAGGCCGATGAGATCATCAAGCAGCGTGGCATCTTCCTCATCCCCGATTTTCTGGCCAACGCCGGCGGTGTGACCTGCTCCTACTTCGAGCAGGTGCAGTCCAACATGAACTATTACTGGGAAAAGGATGAAGTGCTGGGCAAGCTCGACGTCGCCATGACCAGCGCCTTCATCGCCGTCAGTGAACTGGCCCGCGAACGCAAACTCTACATGCGCGACGCCGCGTATGTGATTGCCGTCAGCCGCGTCGCGCAAGCCTGCAAAGATAGAGGATGGGTGTAAGGCAAGGATGAAGGCGGAAGGATGAAGGATGAGAGGTGATCTCATTCTTCACTTCATCCTTCATCCTTCATCCTTCTTCCTTCATCCTTGTTCCGTCTTCCTTCTTCCTTCATCCTTGTTCCGTCTTCCTTCTTCCTTCGGTGATTCGAATGCCTGAGCAACGCAAATTTTCCACCCCACATCACGCCGCGCGGTTTCAGCGCGAGTTCTTCGATTCGAGTGAGGACTTCACTTACATCGGATCGGGAGAATTCGGCGGCAAAGCCAGCGGGCTGGCGTTCGCGCGCGCTCTGCTCTCCAGCGGGTTCAGTGCCGATGACTTCGGCGACTTGCTGATCAACATCCCGCGCCTTACGGTGGTCACGACAGACGTGTTCGACGCCTTCATGTCCCGCAACCGGCTCTATGAGGTTGCTCTCTCGGACGCTCCTGATGACCGCATCGCCCATGCCTTTCAGAAGGCCGATTTCCCCTCGGAATTCGTCGGCGACCTGATGGCCCTCATCCGCAAAGTGCATCAGCCGCTGGCCGTGCGTTCCTCCAGTCTGCTCGAAGACGCGCTCTATCATCCCTTCGCCGGGGTGTACGCCACCAAAATGATTCCCAATAACCCGTTTGATCCCGATGCCCGGTTCCGCCGATTGGTGGAAGCGGTGAAATTCGTGTGGGCGTCCACCTTCTTTCAGGAAGCTAAGGCCTACATCCGCAGCACCGAGCAGTCCATCCAGAGCGAAAAGATGGCGGTGATCATTCAGGAAGTCGTCGGCCAGCGCTACGGGGAGCGATTCTATCCCAACCTTTCCGGTGTCGCGCGCTCCTACAACTTTTATCCGCAGGGACACGCCAAACCGGAACAGGGCGTGGTGGATCTGGCTTTGGGCCTCGGCAAAACCATCGTCGACGGCGGCGTGGTCTGGACCTATTCTCCCGCCTTTCCCCGCACCCGGCCGCCGTTCGCCTCCGCGCGGGATATGGTCAAGCTCACGCAGTCGGAATTCTGGGCCGTGAATATGGGCAAGCCGCCGGCCTTCGACCCGATCAAAGAAACCGAATACATGCTGCAACCCGGACTGCGGGAAGCCGAGGAAGACGACGCGCTGCGCTTTGTGGCCTCCACCTATGACGCCGCCTCCGACCGTCTCTCCCCCGGCACGGGCGTGGATGGCCCGCGTGTGCTCGATTTTGCGCCGATTCTCGACTTGAACGAAGTGCCACTGAACAATCTGCTGAAGCGCCTGCTGAAGCGCTGCGAAGAGGCCATCGGCGCGCCCGTCGAGATCGAGTTCGCCATGACGCTCGATTCCCGCCGCCGGGTGCCGCCGCGTTTCGGTTTTCTACAGGTGCGGCCCATGATGGTCTCCCATGAGCAGGTGGATCTGGAGGAAGAGAACCTGGAAGGCCCCAATGTTCTCGCCGCCTCCTCCACGGTGCTTGGCAACGGCACGGTCAACACCCTGTGCGACGTCATCTACGTGCGGCCCGAGGTCTTTGAAGCCCGTCACACCCGTCAGGTTGCCGCACAGATCGCCACTATGAATCGCGCCCTTGTTGACGCTAAACGTCCCTATCTCTTAGTCGGCTTCGGTCGCTGGGGAAGCAGCGATCCGTGGCTGGGGATCCCTGTGAACTGGAGCGATATTTCCGCAGCCAAAGCGATTGTGGAAGCCACTCTGCCGGAGATGAATGTGGACCTGAGTCAGGGCTCCCACTTCTTCCACAATCTTTCGAGCTTTCAGGTGAGCTATTTTGCCGTGCGGCATGACGGCATGTATCACGTGGATTGGGATTGGCTGGATCAGCAGCATACGGTGGCCCAAACACCGTTCGTCAGGCACGTGCATCTGGAGAAACCCTTGCGCATCGTTGTAGACGGTCGAAGCGGACGGGGAGTGATCTATCATGAGTGACCAGACGAGGCCGATTGACAAACTGCTCTGGGCGCTGCAGGAGCGGGCCAAGGAGCTGAACTGCCTGTACAAAATCGAGGAACTGCTCACCGATCCCGAGGCCGACGTGCACGCGGTCTTCGAAGGGATCATCCGCGCGATTCCACCCGGCTGGCAGTACCCGGATGTCTGTCAGACGCGGATCATCTGCAACGATTCCGTCTACGCGCCGGTCAATTTCCAGCCAACGCCGTGGAGACAATGCTCCGATATTTCTCTGCAGGACACTATTGTCGGCAGCGTGGAGGTCTACTACACGCGGGAGATGCCCACGGCGGACATCGGGCCGTTCCTGAAAGAGGAGGCCAAGCTCATTGCCACCATCGCCGACCGCATCGGGCACTTCATCCAGTACCTGACGCTGCGGCAAGTCAAGAAGGACTGGGAATCCGCCAAGGAGAACCTCTCGCACAGCCGCAAGGAAGAGTGGCGCGTGGTGGCGGATCTGCTGCGGCGCACCGATCAGAACCTCTACCGCCGCATCTCCCGCAAGATGTTCGTGCGGCTCTGTTCCAGCGGCATCCGCGAGGCGCAGGCTTTGCAGGAGCGATTGGTGGAAGAACGGGGCAACGACGGCAAGGCGCCCGATGAGAACCGTCCCATGCGCAAAACCCTGGACATGTCGGCGCGGCTGAATGAGGAAGTCTTCGACATTGCCTCTGTATACTACAGCGATCCGGAGATTCTCTCCTGGATTCAGAAATGGATTCAGGAAGACAAGTCCAACTTCCTCATTACCGCCCTCGAAAGCTTCGGCACGTCCCTCACGGAAATTTCCGACGCCATCCGCCGCTTCACCGCCCTCTCCTCGGAAGGCATCGAACTCTCCGACACCACCGAGAAGGAGGTGCGCGTCTCCCTCATCCGCCGCTTTTTCACCGATCAGCTCGAATACATCAATGTCGCCAAGCAGTTTGTGGACGTCGGGGATTTCTATGAGCTGCTGCAGCGGCTGGTCTTCCCCGCCGGCAGCCACGGCAAGCTCGGCGGCAAGAGCGCCGGACTGTTTCTGGCCTCGCGCATTATCCGCAAGATCAGCCAGGACGCCGAAATTCTCCGCGAGATCCGCACCCCCAAGACGTGGTACATCACCTCCGACACGCTCCTGAGCTTTGTCACCTACAATAATCTCGAGGAACTGGTCGAGCACAAGTACAAAGAGATCGATGAGATCCGCCGCGAGTACAGCCAGATCGTGCAGGTCTTCAAGCATTCCACCTTCACGCCGGAGATCGTTCAAGGGCTTTCCATGGCGCTGGATGATTTCGGCAACCGTCCGCTGATTGTCCGCAGCTCCTCCCTGCTCGAAGACCGCTTCGGCAGCGCATTCTCCGGCAAGTATAAGAGCCTCTTTCTCGCCAATCAGGGCACCAAGCGCGAGCGGCTCGATGCCCTGATGGACGCCATCGCCGAGGTTTACTCATCTACCTTCGGTCCCGATCCCATTCAGTACCGCGCTGAGCGCGGCCTGCTCGACTACCGCGAAGAAATGGGTATCATGATTCAAGAGGTGGTCGGCACTCAGATCGGCAAGTATTTTCTGCCGGCCTTTGCGGGCGTCGCCTTCAGCAATAATGAGTTCCGCTGGTCGCCGCGCATCCGCCGCAAGGATGGCCTGATTCGCATGGTGCCGGGTCTCGGCACGCGTGCGGTCGACCGCCTCAGCGATGATTACCCGGTGCTCATTGCCCCCGGACAGCCCGGCCTGCAAGTCAATGTCTCTCCCGAAGAGGTGGTGCGCTATTCGCCCAACAAGATGGACGTCATCAATCTCGAGACCAACTCCTTCGAGACCGTGGACGTCCGCCGCTTCGTCCGCGAATACGGTCACGAAATTCCCTGGCTGAATCAGCTCGTATCCATTTACAAGGAGCACACGCTGCAGGTTCCGACAGGATTGTATTTCAATCCCCGGCGCGATGAGTGTGTAGTGACCTTTGACGGCTTGATCTCCCGCACGCCGTTCATCAAGCAGATGCAAACCATCCTCCGGGCGCTTGAAGCCAAACTCGGCACTCCGGTGGACATCGAATTCGCCCACGACGGCAAGGATTTTTATCTGCTGCAGTGCCGCCCGCAAAGCTACAGCGAGGATGCCGTTCCGGCGGTGATCCCCACCGACATTCCACCCCAGAGCATGATCTTCTCGGCGAATCGCTATGTTTCCAACGGCAAGACTCCCGACATCACTCACCTTGTCTACGTCGACCCACAGCGTTACAGCGAGATCCGCGACCTGGCTACACTGACCGCCGTCGGGCGCGCCGTCGGATTTCTGAACAAGACTCTTCCCAAACGCCAGTTCGTGCTGATGGGCCCGGGCCGTTGGGGCAGCCGCGGCGATGTCAAGCTCGGCGTCAGTGTCACCTATTCGGATATTTCCAACACCGCAATGCTGATCGAAATCGCGCGCCAACAGGGAAATTACATTCCCGACCTCTCCTTCGGCACTCATTTCTTTCAGGATCTGGTGGAATCTTCCATCCGCTATCTGCCGCTCTACCCGGATGATCCGGACGTGGTGTTCAACGAGGAGTTCTTGAGCGGCTCGCCGAACATGCTGGCCGATCTGGCTCCCGAATACGCGGACCTGGCACCGATCATCCGCGTGATCGATGTGCCGAAAGTCGCCAATGGACGCATCCTGCGCATTCTGATGAACGCCGATCTGGAGCAGGCCGTGGGCATTCTGGCGCGCCCCGCCGCCACGGTCGAATCGCGCAGCGGCTACATGCCGCCAGCTTCGGAACAGCCCGCCGAAGAGCACTGGCGCTGGAGATTGCAGATGGCCGAGAAGATTGCCGAGCACCTCGACGCGGACCGCTTCGGCGTCAAGGCCCTGTATGTCTTCGGCAGCGCAAAAAATGCCACCGCCGGACCCGGCAGTGACATTGATCTGTTGGTACATTTTGCGGGTGATGATTGCCAGCGGCAGATGCTGGAAGAATGGCTGGAAGGCTGGAGCCTCTGCCTCGATGAGATGAACTACCTGCGCACCGGATACCGCAGCGGCAAACTGCTCGACGCCCACATCGTCACCGACCAGGACATTGCCGCCCGCGGCCCCTTTGCCGCCAAAATCGGCGCCGTCACCGATGCCGCCCGGCCTCTGCCCCTGAAGAGAAGGATGAAGGCGGAAGGATGAGGGATGAAGGAAGACCGGAACCGGATCCGTATCGGTCCCGCTTGCATCACGACCATTTGGGGTGTGGCCCCGTGAACTTTGCACACACAGGAAATGTAAAAATGCGTAATCGATGGACGTTCACCGGACTGCTGCTGCTGGCGATGAGTATACTTTATGGTTGCGCCGATCATCGCGGACGTATGGACGCGACTCCCTCCACGGTAGAGATCTCAGGACCTGACCTCGCCTATCCCGACGATTCCGTGAGTTTCACCTTCACTGTCACCAATGGAACAAATCCCGTGCGTCTGTTCGAAATCTGTTTCGAGGACGCCGGGCATGTGGACACCTCGCTCCCGGAACTGCGCCCCCGCACCTTTTCGCTGCCCCACTGCTTCTATGAGACCGGATCCTATTTCGTAACGGCGCGGATCGGCGATGGCATGTCCGAACCACAGATTGCAACCCATGAAATCACCATCGGAGCCCGCCTTGACCCGCCGCCGGACTTACGGATACAGGTGCAATCCGCTTCGGTCCGCGCCCTGCTGCCATGCACGCTGATGGTGGACACGTACCCCGGTCCATACGGCATGGTGGACTCCACCTTCACCTTCGCCGGCGAAGGGAATGGCTATATCTTTTATGCGGGGTTTGACACCACGCTCTATTATATGAGTCGTTGGCTCTATCGCGTCAGCTATACCTTCCGTCACTCCGGCGAGAACCTCGTCTGGGCCAGCGTCTGCGACAGCCGCGGTGTACCGGGACGCGACACTCTGCGGCTTGTGGTGGGCGAATAGAACGTCGCCCGGCAAGCCGGGCGCTAAAGCAGTTCCCGTGTCGCCCCTTCCGGATTCTCCAGATCAAACCGGATGAGCGGCAACTCCGGCCCGTCATGTGCACCGCCGAAGCAGAGCGTGGTGCCGATCCGCTCGCGCCACGATCCCGTCAGCCGCGCCGATTCGTGAATATGCCCGTGCAGAGTCAGCAGCGGCTGGCGCTCTTCGATGAAGCGGCGAATCGCGATGCTGCCCACGTGGACGTCCATGGACACATAGTCCACCTTTCTGCCGTCCAGTGCGGCTCTGTCCAGCGGCGTGTCGTGCGGCGGTGAATGAAACAGAAATACCGCGCGGGAAAGATCGCTCTCGCCGGCCAGCGCCGCCAGATCACTCCAGATGGTGCCGTATCTCTTCTCCGTGTCCGAAACGGCCACTGTGCGGATTCCTTCTTCGGGTGAAACCGATCCGGGCTCCACATACCGCGACACATCATACCGCTCCCAGTCCTTCAGCAGAAACGGCGTCGGCGGCACAAAGGCATAGCCGTAAACCGGGAAGCCTTCAAGTTCATAGCAGCGGTTATGGACGTAATTCCACAACCCGGCCTCTTCCCCGGCCAGCATCATCTCTTCTTCAAAGCCCGGATCATCATTGCCGAGAATCACAAACACCGCCGGATACGCTTCACCGAGTCGCCCCCGCAGTTCGGCAAACAGCGGCACCAGATAGTCGACAATAAAGTCCTGATCTACAATGCCTCTCGAAGCGGGCGATGCCAGATGATGCGGCAGCAAATCGCCTCCCAGAAAGACCGCCTTGGGCGTCTCGTGCTCGATAGCCGCGATGAGTTTTTCATAGCGATGCGGGTGGCCATGCAGATCCGACGTGAAGAATGAGTTGATCACACTTATGCTATGCCCATCAAATGTGCGTTGTACTTGTTAATAAACGCATTGTCCCGCAATATTGCAAGTGCCGTGCCGAAGATTCGTCTTTGCTTTTCGTGAACTGAGTTTATCATGACTCCCTATGGACGATATAGTTTTATCACTTGACAAGTTACCTTATATTTCGCATATTGTACTGTCAAGCTAAACTGCCGCATCAGGGCCGATTACGCTCGCCGTAGCGGCAGACTTAGTTTCTGTTTTTACACCAAATGCGCATTTTTTCACAATGCGTATCACCTGCGGCAACCGGCAGAATCTTAGAGGATTATGCCTCCGCGCCGCCCAATCAGAAGGAGTGTTCAGTAGCAGCCTAACCCACGGACCCTACCATTTGTGCACCGGGCGACGGAAAAGACCCCGTCGGCGCAAAATTGCTGACCGCAAAGGGCGACGGAAAAGACCCCGACTGCGGAAGCCCCTCCCTCCTCACGGACAGTAGAATCTCTCGATAGATTTCTATCTGCCGTAACGGGCGACGGAATATGACCCCGGAAACGGCTACTCTACGGACTGCTGGCGGGCGACGGAAGTGACCCCAAAAGCGGGACGCCTTATTCAGACGGCAGTCTGATCTCTGTGTTTTTTTGCTTGTCGTTAAGATAAGTTAACACCAGAAGCAAGGAGTAGTTCATGCCTACCGTTTCCGAAGTCTCAACCAAGACCGGGACCCAGAAAAAGTCCGGTTTCGTGACTGAAATCATGGCCATGGTCAAGGCCAAGAATCCTGCCGAGCCCGAATTCCATCAGGCGGTGCAGGAAGTCGTCGAGTCTCTGGAACTCGTTATCGAGCGCCATCCCGAATATCGCAAGGCAAAGATCGTCGAGCGCATCGTGGAGCCGGAACGCGTCCTCATGTTCCGCGTCCCCTGGATGGATGATCAGGGTGATGTGCATGTCAACCGCGGCTTCCGTATCGAGATGAACAGCGCCATTGGCCCGTACAAGGGCGGTCTGCGCTTCCATCCCTCGGTGAACCTCGGCATTCTCAAGTTCCTCGCGTTCGAGCAAGTTTTCAAAAACAGCCTCACCACGCTCCCCATGGGCGGCGGCAAGGGCGGTTCCGATTTCGATCCCAAAGGGAAGAGTGACAATGAAGTGATGCGCTTCTGCCAGAGCTTCATGATGGAACTCTTCCGTCACATCGGCCCCGACACGGACGTTCCGGCGGGTGATATCGGTGTGGGTGGGCGCGAGATCGGCTTTTTGTTTGGCACCTACCGCAAACTCCGCAATGAGTTCACCGGCGTGCTTACGGGCAAGGGTCTCGGCTGGGGCGGTTCGCTGATTCGTCCCGAAGCTACCGGCTACGGCGCGGTCTACTTCGCGGCGGAAATGCTCTCCACCAAGGGCCAGACGCTGCGCGACAAGATCTGCCTCGTCTCGGGCAGCGGCAACGTCTCGCAGTACACCATCGAGAAGATCAACCAGCTCGGCGGAAAGGTCGTCACCTGCTCCGATTCCAACGGCAGCATCTATGATCCCGAAGGCATCACCAATGACAAGCTGGCCTTCATGATGGATCTGAAAAACGTGCGCCGTGGCCGCATTCAGGAGTATGCCACCAAGTTCAAGACGGCCACCTACACCCCGGTGGATTCCAAGCTGGACTACAATCCGCTGTGGGATCACAAGGCCGACTGCGCCTTCCCCAGCGCCACGCAAAACGAGATCAATGCCCATGACGCCGCCAATCTGCTCAAGAACGGTGTCTACGTGGTCTCAGAAGGCGCCAACATGCCTACGACCCCCGACGGCGTGGAACTCTTCATCGACAAGAAGATTCTCTACGGACCCGGCAAGGCCGCCAATGCCGGCGGTGTCGCCACCTCCGGTCTCGAGATGTCGCAGAACAGCATGCGCCTAAGCTGGCCGCGCGAGGAAGTGGACCAGCGCCTGCATCAAATCATGAAGAGCATTCACAAATCCTGCGTGGACGCATCCGAGAAATACGGCACGCCCGGCAACTATGTGAACGGCGCCAACATTGCCGGATTCATCAAGGTCGCCAATTCCATGATGGATCAGGGCCTCATCTAATTGTATGCTGACGGGTCAGTGCGAGCGGCGCGGAGGGGCAACCCTCCGCGCCGTGGTGTATGCACAGGGTTAGCGGAACAACACCTTTTCCCCCATGACCGATCTTGACCGTTTTCCACCGCTCGGTTCCCAGAACCGCACCACCGATTTTCAGAATCTCATGCGCCTCCGTGTGCAGGAGATTCTCGTCGTGTCCAGCCTCTATGATTCCTTCCTCCTTGCGCAGGACGGGCAGCTTCACGAGCAGCTCACCACCGAGTTCATGGAGCTGAACCTCAGCCGCGAGCCCAATCTCACCCGCGTTTCCCATGCCTCACAGGCGCTGCAACTGGCCGCCGAAAATCCGTGCTTCGATCTGGTGATCACCACCATGCATCTCGGGGATCTGCCCGTGCTGGACTTCGTGCGCGCCATGCGGGACCTGCGGCCGGGCATGCCGGTAGTGCTGCTGGCCTTCGACAACCGCGAGTTTCGCGAGCTGCTGCGCATCCGCACGGAACCGCTGCTTGAACGCGTCTTCATCTGGCAGGGAGATTTTCGAATTCTGCTCGCCATCGTCAAATACATCGAAGACCGCTGGAATGTCGAGCATGATGCGTCGATGATGGGCGTGCAAACGATTCTCCTCATCGAGGACAACATCCGCTTCTACTCCTCCTATCTGCCCATGGCCTACACGGAGCTGATGCGGCACTCGCAGAGCCTGATTTCCGAAAGTGTCAACCTTTACCACAAGCTGCTGCGCATGCGCGCACGGCCCAAGATTCTGCTTTGCGATCACTTCGAAGAGGCGTGGGACTACTATTCCCGCTATGAGCACTCCGTGCTCGGCGTCATCTCCGATGTGGAATTTCCCAAAGATGGCAAGCTCAACCCCGAAGCCGGAGCGGAATTCGTACAGCGGCTTAAAGCGCGGCGGCCCGATATTCCAGTCCTGCTCCAATCATCCAATCCGAACACGGCCGCGCTGGCCGGCAAGCTTGGCGTGCAGTTCGCGCTCAAATCCTCGCCTACCTTACTGCTCGATCTGCGGCACTTCATGGAAGTCGCCTTCGGCTTCGGGGATTTCGTCTTCCATCTGCCCGATGGGCGGGAGGTCGCCCGTGCCCGGGACATGCGGGAACTGGAGCAGAAACTCCGCACCGTGGACGCGCTTAGCATCCGCTACCATGCCGAACGCGATCACTTCTCCAACTGGCTGAAGGCGCGCACCGAATTCGAACTCGCCGACATGCTTAAGCCGCGCAAGGTTTCCGACTATCCGACCCTTGAAGACCTGCGCAACGATCTGGTTCAGTCGATAGGCAACTTCCGCATCGAACGCGCGCGGGGGCACGTATCGGATTTCAGCCGGGAAGTCTTCGATCCTGCGGACGGCTTTGCCCGCATCGGCAGCGGCTCTCTGGGCGGCAAGGCGCGCGGACTGGCCTTTGCCAATCATGTGCTGCATCACTACGATTTCGGCCAGAACTTCGACCACATCCGCATCATGGTACCGCCCTGTGTCGTACTGTGCAGCGACATCTTCGACCGCTTCCTCGATGACAATCATCTGCGGGAATTCGCACTCTCGGCGCTCGAAGAGGAAGATATCGAACGCCGCTTCCTCGAGGCCAACCTCCCCGCCGGCCTGCTGGCCGAACTGGCGGTGCTGCTCGATGTGGCGCAATACCCGCTCGCGATTCGCTCCTCGAGCCTGCTCGAAGATTCGCAATTCCATCCCTTCGCCGGCGTCTACCGTACCTTCATGCTGCCCAACAACGATCCTGATTCCAATGTACGTTTGGAGCAGCTCGCAGCCGCCATCAAGCGCGTGTATGCCTCTACCTTTTCCCCGGCAGCGCGGCGTTACATCCGCTCCACTCCCTACCGTCTCGAAGAAGAGAAGATGGCGGTCATCATTCAGAAGCTCATGGGCGCCTGTCATGGCTCCCGCTTCTACCCCGATGTCTCCGGCGTGGCGCGCTCCCACAACTTCTATCCCGCGCCACCTCTCACCTCTGAAGATGGCGTCGTGGTGGTGGCGCTCGGTCTGGGCAAAACCGTCGTCGAAGGCGGCTCCGCCATGCGTTTCTGCCCCAAATATCCGCGCCACCTGATGCAGTTCTCCACCACGCAGGATCTGCTCGAATACGCGCAAAAGTCCTTTTACGCTCTGAAGGTCTGCGACAGCACCGAAAGCCACGATCCCGCACAGGAGATCGATCTGGAGCAGTACACGCTGGATACCGCCGAGCGGGATGGCACGCTGCATGCCGTGGGCTCCACATATTGTGTGGAAGATGATTCCATGCACGATGGCCTTGGCCGGGAAGGCATGCGTCTGGTGAACTTTGCACCGATCCTCAAGCACAAACTCTTTCCGCTTCCGGAAATCGCCACACGGGTTCTGGAGATGGGCACGTGGGGAATGAATGGCCCGGTAGAGATCGAGTTCGCCGTCAATCTCTCTGTGCCACGCGACACTCCGCGGGAATTCGGCATCCTGCAGGTACGGCCCTTCGTCCTCAGCCGTGAACTGGAGGAACTGGAGATCGGCGACCACGAACCGCAGACTCTGCTCTGCCACAGTTCGCGCGTGCTGGGCGTCGGCAAAGTCGATGATCTGCGGGACATTGTGGTGGTGGACATCGACAGCTTTGACCGCAGCCGCAGCCATGACGTCGCGCGCGACGTAGGGCATTTCAATGCCGTGCTGCTGGAGAAGGACATTCCGTATCTGCTGATCGGCGTGGGCCGCTGGGGGAGTGCCGATCCGTGGCTGGGCATTCCCGCCTCGTGGGACCAACTCTCCGGAGCAAAAATCATCATCGAATCCGGCTTCAAAGATTTCAAAGTCGAGCCCTCGCAAGGCGCGCATTTCTTTCAGAACATCATCGCCTATCGCATCGGTTATTTCACCGTCAATCCCGATAGCGGCGACGGTTTGCTCGATTGGCAATGGCTGAAGGAGCAGCCCGCCGTCGAAGAAACCAGTTTCGTCCGGCATCTGCATTTCGGCTCTCCCCTCACGGTGCGCATGAACGGCCACCGCAACCAGGGCGTAATCCTCAAACCGCAGGGCTAAGCCCTGCACCTGTATCGGCTTCGCCGGCAGGGCTAAGCCCTGCACCCGTATCGGCTTTGCCGCGCTGGGATAATGAGAAAGGGCGACCCGTTGGGTGCCCTTTCTTCGTGTGTCGCATAGGTGAAAAGACAGACCGTCAGCTCACTGCACGGCCACCACCTGATAATACGTGGTCGCGGTCACTCCGCCCGTGGAATCTACAAAGAAGGTGTTCGTAATCGGCACGGCGGTCAGCAGTGCGCCCGTGGTATAATCCTGTGCAAAGCCATCCATTCGAAATACCTTGTACCCCGCCGCATTGACAGACGCGCTCCACGCCAAACGGTAGTTGTCGCCAACCGGATAAACCGTCAGGTCCGCCACGGCATCCGGCGGCACCGTCGTCACGGTGAGCGTTACGGGCACATTCAGCACGGGCGTCGTCGGATCGTTGGAAGCAATCGCCAGTGTGCCCCCACTGGCTCCATTGGGCACGCAGCAGGAATTCAGGTGAGCCACCACATTCACCGAACTGTGCGGTTGCACCGTTCCGGAGGATGGCGCCAGTGCCACCATTGAACTCGGGCAGAAGGAGACCGCCAGGCTGTTATGAATATACGCCGCGTCCTGCACCACTGTCGTCCCCTTGGTGCGGTCGCTGTTCTGCAAACCGATGGTCGCCGAGGTCAAGCGGTTCGTGCCCATGCTGTTGTACTGGAGGACAATCTTGCCCGAGGACAACAGAATCATCTCGAACGTGTACACGCCGCTGCCGCTGTAGCTCTGCACATTGGCAAACGAAACCACCAGGCTGTCTACATTGTTGGTCCAGCGGCGAATCACCGTTCCCGTGCGCTGCGGACTCAAATCATCCCACCATGCCGCAATCAGATTCTCGGGAGATGCACTGGACGGCAGAAATGTATTCCCATACGCCGTAGAGGCCGAACTGAAGGAGATCCAGCCATTGGAGCACAGGCGGAACGTGCTGAAGTTCTGTCCATAGAACGGAAAAGTGAAGCCCACCGGAAACGGTCCCAGCGTCTGGTCATCACCGGCAAAGGTCACCGCCGTGCCGCTGGCCGAAATGTCCACCCAGGAATAGGTCGGACCGCCGGCATGGTCGCTGTCCACAAATCTCCATCCGCCGCCGGTCGAACTGCCGTAGCCCGTGTGATTCTCATATGCTTCCGCCGCCGACCATGTGAGCGCGACTTCTCCGGTATTGCTGATGGCAAAGGGCAGGTCCTGCTGTGAGCAAGGATTGATGGTGCTGTTGATGGCCGCCGGCACGACCGCAATGTCAGGTCGCGGTGCGGACAGAAGCTGCACATTCAGCATCGTCGGTGTGCTGCCGGTCACCGTGACGTTGTTGAACGTCTTGGTCACATAGCCCGGCGCGGAGAACGTCAAGGTGTAGGTTCCAGGCCGCAACATGCGGAAATACTCGCCATGCGCGCCCGCGCTGTAGGTCAAATAGGTGGAGCCGTTCAAGCTGATATTGGCCCGCAGCGGCTGCCCGGTCACGCTGTCGGTCACCACCCCTCGCGCACCGTACTGCGCCTCCAACAGATAATTTCTCATGGAGAGACGGTTGTCCTGCCAGAACCCTTCGAGTGTCGAAACCGCCGGATGCTTGATGGTACTGAGTTCGATCGTCACTTCCCGGTCGCCCATCCACACATAGTTCCAGTCCTGCATTCCGCCGTTGATATTGTACCATGCGCAGCCGTTGGTGATCCCCTGCGCAAACTCCGTGCTGTTATACATGGGAGTATTGTACTGGGAATAGCGCAGCGAAATGTAGCGTAAGAGCGCGTCTTCGGTCGTGGGAGTGTTCACGCTCTGCCCGCTGTAGCTCCCATCGAACGGATAGTTCGTCACCACGGCGCCACCGTGAAAATTGGCGGACAAAATAAAATTGTGCTGTGCCGTCCAGTTCATTACCGCGGCGATTTCCGGCTCGCGGCCTACCGTGCTATTGGTGGAGTCATCGATCCGGTCGGGAAAGGCGCGATTCATGTCCACGCCGTGCCCATTCCCGCGCGTCTGCGGGCTGGCTGCGTTGCCGTCGGGATTCATCAGCGGCAGCAGGTAGATGTCATAATTGTTCATCAGCACGCCCAGCGCCGAGTCCGTCTGATAAGTGGTCAGCAGTTCCTCGGCAAAGCGCAGGCAGTTTTCCGTGCCCACACTCTCGTCGCCATGTATCGCGGCAATGTACTTGACCTCAATTTTACCGCTGTCATTGTCGATGCCATTGGAAAGCTTGCATACCCACAAGCTGCGTCCGCCCGCGCTGGTGCCGATGGACTCATAAGAAAACAGCGTCGGATACTGCGTCTGCCAGGCGTCGAACTGTGCCTGAATCTGATCATTATTGTGATAATCGTCCAGCGTGTTGCGCCCGCCCCGGGGCTGCTCCACCTTGATGATTACAAAGCCACGCGCCTTCAGGATCTTCGCCGCGTCGGGCCGGATGTAGACCCAGGCCGTGTCCCCCGCCACATTATCGATAATGCCGCCGACTTCATCAATCTGCGGCAAATCTACTTTCGACTTGATAACGATCTTCGAATATTCTGCTCCCACCAGACTACTATTGTGGCGGGGCACAGCCGAGGCAGAGCCCAAGGTGAGCATCAGCCCCAGCAGAATCATACAGAAAATGACGTTATTCAGGCGCATAGGTGTCCTCAAAGATGGGCCGGCAGGTAATCCATCAATATACTATCGACAGGCACCCCTTTGCCACAACTTTCGGCATCCATCAAGGGTCACTTCCCGTGGCAACATGACCCGCTAAAAGCCGCTGGGCACTGATTTTTGACAACCTGCGGATTCCCGGCAGACAAACCGGACAACGCTCCTGCACCATGCCTCCGCCGCCGGGCCGTTGAAAAGCAAAGGCTGTGGTCAGAATCATTAGCACGATTTTTGTAGAGCATTTTTGCACCGGAAAAGACCGAAAGGCACGTGAAAAAGTACGCTTGACAATGTCACGCCTTTTGCGTATATTTTCACAAGTCAGCTTTCCTCCCTCTGCTCTGCCGATTTTCGGTGCAGAGCCTCAGAATTGAAACGTATTGGATACAATGGCCAAAGCTGCATCTAAACCAACCCGTGCCGCACTTGACCGCGGCAATTTCTCTCATCTGATTGAAGCTCTGAGAAAGAAAGGCTTTCGCGTCATCGGACCGCAAGTGCGCGATGGGGCGATTGTCTATGATGAGCTGGATGACGCGACGCAACTGCCTGCCGGATGGACCGATGAACAGTCCAACGGCCAGTATGCGCTCAAGAAGCGTCCCGATGATGCCCTGTTCGGCTACACCGTCCCGCAGCACTCGTGGAAGCAGTTTCTGCGTCCACCCCACGTCACCGTGTGGCAGGGTAAGCGGGAAGGCCTTCAGCCGATCGCACCGAATCATGATCTGCCGAGCTATGCCCTGCTGGGTGTGCGCGCCTGCGAACTGAGGGCTATTGCCATTCAGGATAAGGTGCTGCTCGAAGGGCCGTATGTGGATCCCGGCTATGCCGCGATGCGCAAGCGGACCTTTATTGTCGCACTGAACTGCGGCAAGGCCGGCGGCACGTGTTTCTGCGCCTCCATGAAGACCGGACCGGAGGTGACCGGCGACTTTGACCTGAGCCTGACCGAGATCGTGGAAAAAGGCAAACACCGCTTTGTGATCGAGACCGGTTCCAAGCGCGGTGAAGAGGTGCTGAAAGAGATCCCCCACCGTGAAGCCACGGCGGAAGATCTTGCCGCCGCCGAACGCGTCGTTGCCGAAGCCGAAAAGCAGATGGGCCGCAAGCTCAATACCGACGGCCTGCGCGAAGTGATCTATGAAAATTCCGAGCATCCGCGCTGGGATAACGTCGGTTCCCGCTGCCTGACCTGTGGCAACTGCACCATGGTCTGCCCGACCTGCTTCTGCACGACCATGGAAGACCACACCGATCTGCACGGCAAGACGGCCTCGCGGGTCAAGCGTTGGGATTCCTGTTTCACGCTGGACTTCTCCTACATCCACGGCGGAAGCATCCGTACCAGCGCCAAGTCGCGGTATCGCCAGTGGCTGTCCCACAAGCTCGCGGCCTGGCAGGATCAGTTCGGCGAGATGGGCTGCACCGGCTGTGGCCGTTGCATCACCTGGTGTCCGGTCGGCATCGACATCACCGAAGAAGCCGCCGCTCTCCGCGTCAAACCCGCAGTCAAGGAGCCTCAACATGGAAACGCTTGAACCGATCCTGGCCGAACATCCGGTCTTTAAGGGATTGGATCCGCAGTATATCAAATTGATGGTCGGCTGCGCGTCCAACGTCCGTTTCAACCAGGGCGAATTCATCACGCGGGACGGCGATCAGGCGGACGAGTTTTATCTGATCCGTGCCGGCTCGGTGGCGCTGGACGTGTACTCCCCCACCAAGGGCGAGATCACCTATCTGACGCTGCGTGAAGGCGAAGTGGTCGGCTGGTCCTGGCTGGTTTCCCCCTACCGGGTGCACGGCGACGTGCGGGCGATTCAGATCACGCGGGCGATCCGCATTGACGCCAAGTGCCTGCGCGAAAAGTGCACCAAAGATCCCCAACTCGAACTCGAACTTTACAAGCGGTTTGTGCCGATCATCGTGGACCGGGTGGAAGCGATGACCATGCAACTGCTCGATGTCTATTCCGACTGACCTCAAGGCGAGTAGCAACTATGGCGACTAATCAGGATTCCATGACCATGCGTCCGTTCCGCATCCGGCGAACGGCGCAGGACACTTACGATACGTTTACCATGGAACTGGAGCCGGCGGGCAGCGGAGAATTTACGTTTGCTCCCGGACAGTTCAACATGCTGTATGTTTTCGGTGTGGGCGAAGTGCCCATCAGCATCAGCGGCGATCCGACGGATCCACTGCCGCTGATCCACACCACGCGAGCGGTCGGCACGGTCACCAAGGCCCTGCAGAAGCTCAAGAAGGGCGATGTGCTGGGTATGCGCGGCCCGTTCGGCTCCGCATGGCCGGTAGAACAGGCCAAGGGCAAGGATGTGGTCATCGTCGCCGGCGGTATCGGGCTTCCCCCGCTACGCCCGGCCATTTATCAGATCCTCGCCAATCGGGAAGAGTACGGCAAGTTCGTACTGCTCTACGGCGCGCGCACTCCCGACGATCTGCTCTTCCCCAAGGAGCTGGAGCAGTGGCGCGGACGGTTCGATATGGACGTCACGATCACCGTGGACCGGGCGACGGACGGCTGGCTGGGCAATGTGGGAGTGGTCACGCGCCTGATTCCCAAGGCCGTATTCGATCCGAAGAATGCCGTGGCGATGCTGGTCGGCCCCGAGATCATGATGCGCTTTACGATCGCGGACCTGCAGAAGGCCGGCATGGCCGACAAGGACATTTACGTCTCGATGGAACGCAACATGAAGTGCGGCGTCGGCCTCTGCGGCCACTGCCAGTGCGGGCCGAGCTTCGTCTGCAAGGACGGACCGGTGTACTCTTACGAGACCATCCGGGACTGGATGAGAAAGCGGGAAATTTGACATGGCAAAACAATCCAAGCCAAGAATAGCGGTCTGGAAGTTCGCGTCCTGTGACGGCTGCCAACTCAGCCTGCTGGACTGTGAAGATGAACTTCTGGCCGTAGCGGGCACGGTGGAAATCGCCAACTTCGCTGAAGCGTCGCGCGCGATGCAGCCCGGGCCGTACACGGTGTCTCTGGTGGAAGGCTCGATCACCACGCCGCACGACGCCGAGCGCATTCACAAGATCCGCCGCGATTCGCAGGTGCTGATCACCATCGGGGCGTGTGCCACGGCGGGCGGTGTTCAGGCGCTGCGGAATTTCAAGGACGTCAAGGACTTTTTCAATACCGTGTACGCGTCGCCCCACTACATCGAGACGCTGGCCAAGTCCACGCCGATTTCCGATCACGTGCGCGTGGATTATGAACTGCGCGGCTGCCCGATCAACAAGATGCAGTTGCTTGAAGTGCTGAACGCGTTTTTGAACGGCCGCAAGCCGAACATCTTCCCGCACAGTGTCTGTATGGAGTGCAAGATGCGCGGCACGCCGTGTGTGATGGTCGCGCAGGGTATGCCCTGTCTCGGCCCGGTCACCCACGCGGGCTGCAACGCGCTTTGTCCGTCCTTTGCCCGCGGCTGCTTCGGCTGCTTCGGTCCGAAGGAGACTCCCAACACCGCCTCTATGAGCAGCCAGTTCCAGAAGATGGGACTGAAAGATGATGACATCGTGCGCGCGTTCCGCAGTTTCAACGCCTGCGCGGACCCGTTCCGCAAGGAGAGCGAGGCCCATGAAAAGTAGAACCATCAAGGTCGATTATCTGGCCCGCGTGGAAGGCGAGGGCGGAATCCTGGTCAAGGTCAAAGACGATCAGGTCACGGAAGTCAAACTGAACATCTTCGAACCGCCGCGCTTTTTCGAAGCCTGGCTGCGGGGACGTCTGTATAAAGAAGTGCCGGATCTGACGGCGCGCATCTGCGGCATCTGCCCGGTGGCGTACCAGATGAGTTCCTGCCACGCGATTGAAAGTGCCTTCGGCCAGAAGCCGGACGGCATGATCCGCGAACTGCGCCGCCTGCTGTACTGCGGCGAGTGGATCGAAAGCCACTCCCTGCACATTCACCTGCTGCATGCGCCGGACTTTCTGGGATACCAGGACGCGCTGGCGATGGCCAAGGACTTCCCCAAGGAAGTGGAACGCGGCCTGCGGATCAAGAAGCTGGGCAACGACATCATGACCACGGTGGGCGGACGGGAGATCCATCCGATCAACGTGCGTGTCGGCGGGTTTTATAAGTCGCCGTCCAAGAAGGACATCCGCGCCTACATTGAGCCGCTGAAGAAGGCGCGCGATGAAGCGGTGGAAACGCTGCGGCTCATGGCCACTTTGAAGTTCCCCAACTTCGAGCAGGACTATGTGTTCGTGTCGTTGCGGCATCCGACAGAATACCCGCTGTGCGAAGGCAATGTGGTCTCGTCCAACGGGCTCAACATCCCCGTCTCCGATTACGAGAAGCATTTCCAGGAAGAGCATATCCCGCACGCCAACGCATTGCATTCGAAGATGCTGGGCACGGGCGCGTATCTGGTTGGTCCGCTGGCCCGCTATGCCTTGAACTACGACCGTCTGACGCCGCTGGCCCAATCCGAGGCGAAGAAGGCCGGGCTGGAAAAAGTCGTGAAGAATCCCTTCAAGGGCATCGTGGTTCGCGCGGTAGAGTTGCTGTGGGCGATTGAAGAGGCTCTGCGGATTTGCGAGAGCTATGAAGTGCCCGAGAAGCCGTTTATCGAAATGACGCCGAAGGCTTCGATGGGCAGCGGCATGAGCGAGGCTCCGCGCGGCATTCTGTATCACCGGTATCGTCTGGATGAGAACGGCTACGTGCTCGACGCGAAAATTACTCCTCCCACATCACAGAATCAGAAGCAGATGGAAGACGATCTGCGAGCCTATGTCGAGCAGAACCTGGATCAGCCGCATGACAAGCTGACATGGCAATGTGAGCAAGCCATCCGGAATTATGATCCTTGCATCTCCTGCGCCACTCACGCCATCCGCCTGGATATCTTGAGAGACTGAGCAGCCGGATCGTGTATCCGACGGACTTTAGCGCCCGCATGCAAATGCGGGCGCTTGCTTTGTTTGGAGTTCAAAAACCGGCTGTCTTAACAGGAAAATGTTTTTGTACCGAACGAACTGGGGAAGTTTAAGAAAATGCTGAAATACTGAAACGCTGAAAGGCTGAAAAAAGGCGAAAAACACCCTTATCTTTTTTGTGTTTGTGCCCACAGACCTCTATCCCCCGGCCCCCCGCCTTCGTCGAGGTCTAAGGACTTTCCCCATGAAATAGGGAAAGGGGAGCATAAGAGTTGTGCATCACCGTTGCCCTATGCTTCGCCGCGGTATGCGTCTTGGAATTTCGCATGCCCGGCTATGGCAGGAGGGTGCGCGGCATCCGGATGGGGAGTGCCGGACGGTCCAGCGAAGCCGAGATCTCGCCCAAGGCGGGCCGTCCCTCTTCTTAGATGGGGTCAAGCGGGGCAGGCCCGAGTCCCAAGAGGCCTGCCGCCGCGAAGGGTTGGGCTGCGGTGCGGGGTATTCAGGTGAAGGGTTTTGCAAGAGGCATTCCTCTCAGTGCTTGATCCTTCCATATCATTCGTGTCTGGTCTGGTTTTAACAGTTTTTATTTGATAAATTTAGAAAATCTGCCTTGTTCAAAATGTTGCAGACTCTATATTGACTTTTCCCGGAACATACGGTATACTTACTATACCGTATGTACTGGAACGGGTATTAAACGGAGTCCGACAGTGAACCAAGGCTTTGCCAGACGCACGCCGTGGTGGAGACTCGTGCTGATGTCGTTTGTGTGCAGCTACCGCGCCTATTGCATCCATCTGCGCCTGAAGCGCCAGATGGGCTGACATCCGCCCCTCAGAACCGCTTTTTACGACCCGGCAGAATAAGAATGTGCCCTCCAACGGAGGCGGCCCTATGGCCGCCTTGCGTATTTTGGGGGGTGCCGGAATCACCCCGAATGGCCGATTGGCGGGAATTTGTGCCGGTTAAGTTGATTTTCTGCTCGAATTTTCGCATCTTGATAGATGTGAAATCCTTCCTTAATCCACGTGCTTCGGCGTTTTAGACCCCATCTTCATGCAATCTTCCGGCGGTTCCGATAATCCGTACCAGATCCTCGATTTAGACTATAAGGCCTTGGGCTTTCGCTGCGGGCTTGAAGTCCATCATCAGATTCTGACACAGCGTAAGTTGTTCTGCAATTGCCCCGCAGGACTTTATTCCGAGAAAGTGGATGCACAGGTCCTGAGACACATGCGTCCCACCCTTAGCGAACTGGGAGAGTACGATCCCTGCGCGCTGATGGAGTTCAAAACCAAAAAAGAGATCGTCTACCTCCTGAACAAGGAGTCGGTCTGCACCTACGAGATGGACGACACCCCGCCCTTCCCGATCAATCAGGAAGCGGTGGACATCGCGCTGGAAATCGCGATGCTGTTCGACTGCCAGATCGTGGGTGAGGCCCATATTGCCCGCAAGCAGTACCTCGACGGCTCCATTCCCACGGGCTTTCAGCGCACCACTCTGGTGGGCGTCACCGGCAACATTCCCTTCAAGGACAGGCGGCTGGGTATTGTCCAGCTCGGCCTTGAGGAGGATTCGTGCCGGGAAGTCTCCGATGAGCGGCACACGATTCAGTTCCGCACCGACCGCTTAGGCATGCCGCTGATTGAAGTGGTGACCGAGGCGGAGATGAGGCATCCCTACGAGGTAGCCGAAGCGGGACACATCATCTCGCAGATCCTGAGGTCGACGGGCAAGGTGCGGCGCGGCATCGGCAGCGTGCGGCAGGATGTGAATGTCTCGATTAACGGGAGCACCCGAGTCGAGATCAAGGGCGTGCCGCGCATTCCCATGTTTCCGCGACTGGTCTCGGTGGAAGCCTTCCGCCAGAAGCGGCTGCTGGACATCCGCGAGATGCTGAAGCAGCGGCGGATCACGGAGAGCACACTCGAGTACGCCGTGTACGAGCTTCCCAAGGAGCAGATCCATTTCCGCACGGCCAAGCTGGCCAAGGCCCACGAAACCGGGCAGCGTATGGTAGCGGTGAAGGTAATGGGCATTGCCGGACTGCTGTCCACCGATGTGCAGCCGGGACGGACGTTCGCGCATGAAGTCGCCGGGCGCGTGCGCGTGATTGCCTGCCTCGATGAGAAGCCGAACATGTTCCACACGGACACGGACGGCGAGTTCTCGCTCTTCCCCGAAGAACGCACCGCGGTGCGTTCGATCACCAATGCGCGGCTCGATGACGCGGTGATCGTGGTGTGGGGACCGGATGAGGACGTGACGACAGCGATCAACGAGATCGTGGGGCGCATTCGGGAAGCTACGCAGGGAGTGCCGTCGGAGACCCGTCAGGCGCGCAAGGGTGGCTGGACGGATTTCGAGCGACTGCTGGCAGGACCGAACCGCATGTATCCCGATACGGACACTCCGCCGACGGTGATTTCCACCGGACGCGTCAACCGCATCCGCGAGCATCTGCCCGCGACGCGGTGGGATCAGCGCAAGCGCCTGCTGGATACGGGCATGAGCGCGGTGCTGGCCGAGCAGCTCGTGATGTCGCCGTATTTCGGACTGTATTGGAAGATCGAAGAGGACGGACGCATTCCCGCCAATCGTGTGGCGCGCGTGCTGGTGCAGGATATCCGCTCGGCCAAGCGCCGCGGCGGCAATCCGGACAAGATTCCCGAAGACGCCTGGCGCAAGCTGTTCGAGCATCTGCGGAAGGGCGAACTGCTGTGGGAAGCGGTGCCGCTGCTGATTCAGTATCGCAGCCGCCGTTCGGGCACCGAATGGATGACCATTGCCGCCAAGCAGCATCTGGTTCCGCTGGATGAAGCCGAATGGACGTCGATGGTAGACGGCATGCTGCGGGTACCCTCGCGCGCCAAGACCATCGAGGGCCGTGTGCGCTGGCTGATGGGCCAATTGCAGAGGCCGGCAGGACGGATCCCCGGAAAGCAGGTGGCGGAGATGCTGAAGAAGAAGATTGAAGCGAACGGACACGTTTAACAGATAAGACGGGCACGGCATGGCGTACCCCTACTGCGGAGTATAGGAAAGGAATCCCATTTCCCACTGAAAGGGGAAGGGACTCTTAGAAAGGAGAATGCTTACTGATCGCTGACTGATTTCTGAATGACTGTTTTTCATCCGCCGGCTAAATGAGATCGGCTTGCGGATAGTTAACGTACCCTCATTCACACAATCTTTTGGGAGAAAACAATGGCAGACAAGAAAGCTGATCTCGCTGGACCAGGTATTGGTACCTATGAGGACGTGGAAAAGGTTCTTCCCACGGACTACCGCTCGCTGCTGGATCCCAAGGAAACGCAGATCGCCCTTTCGAAGCTGAAACGCTTCATCGAGGACGGGATGTGCAAGGCTCTGAATCTGTTCGACGTGGAAGTTCCGCTCATCGTAGATGTGGAGAGCGGAGTCAATGACTATCTGGATCGGGATGGCTCCCGCACACCGATCCAGTTCCACATCAACAACGATTACAACAAGAACCCGATTGACGCCCAGGTGGTTCAAGCCGCCACCAAGTGGAAGAGGGTCGCCCTGAAGCAGTTCAACTGCAAGGTGGGCGAAGGCATTATTACCGACATGCGCGCCGTGCGCAAGGACTATTTCCTTGACCACGATCACAGCGCATACGTCGATCAGTGGGACTGGGAGCGCGTGATCGAAGACAAGGATCGCCATCTCGAGTTTCTCAAAGACATCGTCCGCAAGGAATGGAAAGTTCTGACGGACGCCGAGGATTTTGTGCAGAGCGAGTTCCCGAAACTGAAGGACCCGAAGTGGCCGAACCTGCCGAAGGAACTGGTCTTTTTGCACGCCGAAGAATTGCTGGATATGTATCCCGATCTGCCGCGCAAGCAGCGCGAAACGAAGGTGCTCTCCGAAAAGTATCCCGCCGTATTTATTGTCGGCATCGGCTGGACGCTGAAGGATGGCTACCCGCACGAAATGCGCGCCGCGGACTATGACGATTGGGTTACGCCGACGGTCACCAAGAATGGCCAGTTGATGCACGGGCTCAACGGCGACATTCTGGTGTGGAACCATGTGACGAAGCGCCGCCACGAACTGACCTCGATGGGTATCCGCGTCACCAAAGATACCCTGAAGCAGCAGCTCGAAGCGACGGGCCAGCTTGACTTCCTTAAGCTGCCGTACCATCAGGCGATCATGAACGATGAGATTCCGCTCTCGATCGGCGGCGGCATCGGCCAGGCTCGCACGACGATGTCCATTCTGAAAAAGGCTCACCTGGGCGAAGTCAGCGTCACGGTATGGCCGAAGGTTCTGAAGGACCTCTGCGCCAAGCGCAATATCTTTGTGCTCGAATAGGAGATACACAACGGTTCATCCCAGACAGGGGCGGGCCGAAGTGCCCGCCCCTGTGCTCATATTCTTATGCTACCCAAAATTGTTCTGCATAATATTGTCAGTTTAGACGGACGTATCGATGGTTTTACGCCCGACGTCGGGTTGTTCTATGAACTCGCGGGGACGTGGAAGGAAGACGCGACGCTGGCGGGGAGCGAGACCATTCTGGCCTCGCCCAGTGCGGCGAATGTCGACGATCCGCGCAAGGTGACACCGCGCGCGAGCGGTGCGCATGACGAACGGCCGCTGCTGGTGATCCCTGACAGCAGAGGGAGAGTCCGCTGCTGGGAGCATTTGTTGAAGCAGTCCTATTGGCGCGGCGGCGTGGCGCTGATGTCCATGGCAACACCTCCTGCCCACTGCGAATACCTGTCGAAGAAGAACGTGGTGTGCGTGATTGCGGGCAAAGAGCAGGTGGATTTGAAGAGCGCGCTGGAGACGCTGCACGATCTGTACGGCGTAAGGACCGTGCGCGTGGACAGCGGCGGGGTGCTGAACGGTATCTTGCTGCGCGAAGGGCTGGTGGACGAAATTAGTTTGCTGATCAGTCCGGTTCTGGCGGGGGACGGGGCGCGCGCGCTGTTCCGCACGGTGCACAGCGAATTGCCGGTGACGCTGACGCACAGCGAGAAGCTGCCGGGCGGCGTGGTGTGGGTGAGGTACCGGGTGGAGAAGTAGGATACTTTGGAAACGCGGGCACGACATGTCGTACCCCTACGACAGAGTTTCGGCGGCATGACGGCGACTGTTTGATTTTTCTTCTACGAGACTATAGATTACCATGACTGAACAACAGCAACAGGATTATCCGGGCTATCGCGATCCGGCACTCAGCGTGCTTAAAAAGAACAAGGTGCGCGTGTGGTCGGATGTCCAGATCGAGACGCTCGACGGGCATTTTGAAGGGCTGATTCTGCCGCGCGCGGAGACGGGCAATCCGCATCACATTGTGCTCAAATTGTGCACCGGGTATAATGTCGGCATCAATGTGGACCGTGTCCGCACGATAAAAGAGACCGGCTACAAGAAGGCCAATTACAAGATTCCCGAGAAGGAATTCCCCTACGATCCGGTCAAGCCGAACGTGACGCTGCTGGGAACGGGCGGCACGATTGCCAGCCGCCTCGACTACCGTACGGGCGCGGTGATTCCGGCGTTCTCGCCCGGAGAACTGTACGGCGCGGTGCCGGAGCTGGCGGACATCGCCAACCTGACGACAAAACGAATTTATGCGATCTTTTCGGAGAACATGACTCCGGAAGCGTGGATCGGCACGGCGAACGCGATCAAGGAAGAGATCGAGAACGGCGCGGACGGGATTGTGATCGGACACGGCACGGATACGATGCACTACACGTCGGCGGCGCTGACGTTCATGGTGCAGGATCCGCCGGTGCCGATTGTGATGGTGGGCTCGCAGCGTTCCTCGGACCGTCCTTCCTCGGACGCAGCGTTGAACCTGATTGACGCGACGTACGCCGCCGCGCACGGGGATATCGCCGAAGTGCTGGTGTGCATGTTCGGTCCGACATCGGACCAGTATGATCTGCTGCACCGCGGCACGCGCGTGCGCAAGATGCACTCGTCGTATCGCTCGACCTTCCGCACCATTTCCGACACTCCCGTGGCCACGGTGCGCAACGGCGAGATCCGGCACATCAAGACCGATTACCGCAAGCGCGACAAGAGCCGCACACTGAAGCTGGACGCGGTGTTCGATGACCGGGTGACGATTCTGTATTACTATCCGAATATGAAGCCGGACATGATCGATTCGCTGGTGGACAACGGCTACAAGGGCATCGTGTTCGCGGGAACGGGCCTGGGGCATTTCAACAAGCCCCTCTACCCGTCCATCAAACGCGCGATAGACGCGGGCGTGCATATTTACATGTGCGTGGAGACGCTGTGGGGTTATGTGCAGATGTATGTCTACGACACCGGGCGCGACATCATGGACCTCGGCGTCATCCCCGCGGGGAACATGATTCCCGAAACGGCGTATGTGAAGCTCGGCTGGGCGCTGGGACATACCCACGACCGCGAAGAGGTGAAGAAGCTGATGCTGACACCGATCTGCGGCGAACTGACCGAGCGCGAGCCGATTGACGGCTATATGATTATGCAGGGCGGCCTGCCGGAGATCGAGCAGTATCTGCTTAAAAACCGGCGCTGAGCCCGGGAAACGGCCTGTGGAAAAGCCGCCTGCGAAGGCGGCTTTTTTGTTGCTAAAGGGTGACGCGGGTTCATAGGGTTCAAGCACACAATTTGCAAAAGCGGGAGCACACCTTTTACCAAAGCGGAGTCAGCAGATGGCCTTAGTGTGGAATCCCCGCCTGTCGACGGGACTGGATTGGCAGGATGCGCAGCATCAGGAACTCTTCAAACGCGTGAACAGGCTTCTGGATGCGATGCTCAACGGGCAGGGAGTAACTTCCGTCGGCGAAGTATTTACGTTTCTCGAAGAATATGTCGTAAAGCACTTCGGCAACGAGGAGCGCTTTATGAAACTGAATAGTCTCACGTGCTACGCTAAACACAAGGCGGCACACGAAGAATTCATCCGCACCTATACGGAGTTGAAGAAGGAATTCAACACCAGCACGTCGCAAAACAGCGTCTGCTTGAAATTGCAGACGATGCTCAGCAAGTGGCTGACCACCCATATCGGGACCCTCGATAAGGAGCTGGCGGACCAGACGGTCGCGCTGGGAAAAAAGTAATCCCTCGATTCCGGCTGAGGCAAAGACGGCTCAGGAGAAATCCTGAGCCGTCTTTTATGTGTCGGGAACGTTGAAGCACGGATTTTGCGAGAGTCAGGCTGACAAACTATGTGAACACGGAGACGACCTATGAGCTTAGTATGGAATCCGCGGCTCTCGACAGGGCTGGAATGGCAGGATATCCAGCACCAGGAGTTGTTCAACCGCGTCAATGTGCTGCTGGATGCGATAATGAAAGAACCGGGGACGTCGTCACTCGGCGACATTTTTTCGTTTCTTGAAGACTACGTGTTGAAGCATTTCGGCAACGAGGAGCGCTTCATGAAAGCGCAGCACATGCCGAACTTCGAAGCGCACCACGCCGCCCATGCGGACTTTGTGCGCCAATACTTCGCCCTAAAAGACGAGTTCGTGAAGAGTGAAGGCACCTCCGAGACCGTCTGTCTGAAGCTGCAGACCATGCTATGCGACTGGCTGATTGACCATATCGGCGGAATGGACAGGGAGTTGACCCTGCAGACGGCGGAAATGAACCGCCGGTAATTTCCACCCTTATCCCATGCAAAGAGGCTCAGGACGAATCCTGAGCCTCTTTTGATTTTTAATGCGCACCGCCAGGCGGCGCTGCGCTGTTCTCTTTACAGGTCTTCGGGCTTGAGGACGGTGACGTCACCCAGCTTGAGATTCTTCAATTCCGTTTCAACCTTCTGACGGTCGCCGATGACGACGATCAGCAGGTTGTCGGGATGGATGTGCTTCTTGGCAATGCCGGAGGCCACATCCGAGGACACCGTCTTCACCTTGCCGACGTACGAGGTCCATTCATCGGCGGGGAGATTGTAGAGGAAAATGCTGTTGAGCTGTCCGGCGAGGGCATTGAAGGTTTCGAAATCCTGCGGATAGCCCTTGATGAGATTGTCCTTGCTCGCCGTGAGTTCCTCATCGGAGAGCGGCCGCGAGACGGTGATGTCGCGCAGTTCTTTGATGAACTCGGTCACGGACTTGTCGGTGACGTCAGTCTTGACCATCGCACTGGCAAGGAACGGGCCGGTGCCGCGACGGGCGGCGAACTGCGAATGCACACCGTAGGTGTAGCCCTTCTGCTCGCGCAGGTTGGTGTTCAAACGGCTGCCGAATGTGCCGCCGAGAGCGTTGTTTACGACGTCACAGGCCACGTAATCGGGATCCGAACGCTTGATGCCGGGATTGCCGACGATCACAACGCTCTGCGGAGCGCGCGGCTTGTCCACCAGAACGATTTTGGTGGAGGTCAGAGCCTGCGGCTCGGGAATCTCGCGTACGTTGGCTTTGCCGGGCTTCCAGTCTTTCAGAGCCTTTTCGAATTTGTCCTTGGCTTCGGCCATGGTAATGTCACCGACGACCACGACCGCGGCGTTGTTGGGCACGTAGTTGGTCTGGTAGAAGGCGACGAGGTCTTCGCGGGTAATCGAATTCAGCGATGCTTCGGTGCCGGAACCGGTCTGGGCATAGGGATGATCCGCGCCGTAGAGCAGTTTGGCGTAGGCCTTGCTGGCCAGAGACATCGGCTCCTTCTTTTCCTGCAGCAGGCGGGCCAGATAGGTCTTGCGCTGGCGCTCCAGTTCTTCCTTGGGGAAATTGGGATGAAGCAGCACGTCGGTCATCTGCGAAAGACCCTGATCGAGGTTCTTCTTGAGCACGTTCAGGCTGACGAACGAGCCATCCATGCTGCTGGACGATCCCATCGTGGCGCCGATCTTCTTGGCATCTTCGGAAATCTGCAGCGCGTTGCGAGTGGTGGTGCCGTCATCGAGCAGTTCGGCGGTGAGGCGGGCGCTGGTGAGCTTGCCATTGGGATCGTCGGCCCAGCCGGCCTTGATGACGATATTGGCCTGCACGAGGGGCAGAGTGTGCTTCTCAACCAGATAGAGCTTCAGACCGTTGGAGAGCGTGGCCGTCTGGATGGGCGGCGGAGCGAAGGACGGTTCCGCAGCGGCGGCGGGAGCTTTGGAGCGGTCAAGCTCGTCCGTCGCGGCTTTGAAGTCACCTTGCGGAACGATATTGACGATGACGCGGCGGTTGAAATCCAGCACCTGCCGGGCCACGCGCTGAAGGTCCGCGGGAGTGAGATTCATGTGGCGGTCGAGATCCCACTGGAACTTGTTCGGATCGCCGAGGTACGTGTTGTACTCATTGGCGATGTCGGTAATGCTGTAGTAGCTGCCAATGCGCTGCAGGCGGCGAATGAACTGGGTCTCATAGCCGTTCTTGGCATTCTGCAGTTCTTCGGCGGTGATGCCCTTCTCGATGACGTCCTTCAGGATCGCATCGGAGGCGGCTTCGATCTCTTCGAGGCTGTGTCCGGGCTTGGCGGTGATTTCGACGTCGAAGGTGCCGTTCAGTTCATTGCTGGACTGATAGACGCTGACGTCCTGCGCGATCTGCTTGTCGTAGACGAGAGCCTTGTAGAGGCGCGAGGTCTTGCCGGCGGCGAGGACGCTGGAGAGCATGTCGAGTTCGGCATCGCCCGGCTTGAAGTTGGCGGGGCTGGTCCACGCGCAGTGGTAGCGGGGAAGGTTGACGCGGTCTTCGGCGGTGACGCGCTTGACGCCGTCAATCTGCGGAATCCATCCGGTCGTACGGTCAATGGGCGGTCCGGCGGGAATCGATCCGAAATACTTGTCGACGAGCTTGCGCGTGGCGGCAAGGTCAAAATCGCCGCCGATAATCAGCGACGCATTGTTCGGTGTGTAGTAGGTATGGAAAAAGTCCTTGACGTCATCGAGGCTGGCACGGGAAAGATCTTCCATGCTGCCGACAACGGGCCAGGAATAGGGATGGCTGGGCGGATAGATCGCCGTCAACAGCAGTTCTTCGGCCTTGGCATAGGGCTGGTTGTCCATGCGCTGGCGGCGTTCATTCTTGACGACGTCGCGCTGGATATCGAGCTTCTCCTGCGTGATGGCCGGAGGCAGGAATCCCAGGCGGTCGGATTCCATCCACAGCGCATACTCGAGATAGTTGGACGGAATGACTTCGAAGTAGTTGGTGCGGTCTTCGCTGGTCGAGGCATTGTCCGAGCCACCGACTTTTTCGAAGCTGAAATCGCCGGCACGATGCTCGGAGCCTTCGAACATCAGATGCTCGAAGAGGTGCGCGAATCCGGTTTTGCCCGGCTTTTCGTTTTTGGAACCGACGTGGTACCAGGTGTTGATGGCCACCGTGGGGAGCGTGTGGTCTTCATAGTAGATGACCTGCAGGCCGTTGGACAGGGTGTCCTTGACAAACTTCAATTCGGGAAGCTTGGCGGCAGGCGCGGCGGCGGCCAGTGCGAAGATCAGCACAGCGGCCACAACCCAGGAGAGACTCTTCATGCACATCCTCGAACGTGTTAGGGAAAAAGGTATTACAAGTAGGAGCGATTCCGGAGGGAAAAGTTGCAGATCGGACCATAATTTACGGATAAATTCGGTAGAAGTCACGAGGGAGAAGTGCGCAGTCATTTGAATTTATGTACAATAGGCAGTGACACGGGGTTTCGGCCGGGTTGTGTACATGGTCGATGTGGACACGCGATCCGGCTCAACCCGGCTCGGCGATCACAAAGCGCCGATTCGGGTTGGGTGAACCTTGAGGCTATTTGCGGGAAGAGGTGGTGATGGGAACGGTGCCTTGGTCCACGATGATCAGAGAGCGGGTACGGGGAATGACGCGGACGGTCAGGTCTTCGGGGTTGCCGGGTTGGACGAAGACCTCGTAGTTGCTGCGTTCGGGCTGGTGGAAGGCCGGCAGGCTTTCCGGGGTGACTTTCAGCAGCCAGCGGCCGGGGCGCAGGCCGGTAAAGGCGAAATTGCCGTCGCGGTCACTGGCGGCGCGGAAAGATTCGCCGTCACGGTAGAGCAGGACCTCGACATTGGCCAGACCCGTTGCGACCTGCAGGGTGGGCTCGGCCTTGGAGGAAGCGGCGCTATCGGCTTCGAGGAGGTAGCCGCGGGCACTGTTTCCTCCCTTGGAAAGCAGCGTCATCCGGCCATTGACGGACCCGGCGCGTTCGATACCGATGTTCAGCATTTCCGTCTTCCCGCCGCGCACCTTGAGTTCCACCGGTACGGGCTGGGTGGTAATGCGGTGCAAGCCCATGCTGGCATGATCCACCTGAAGGTAATGTACGCCGGGCTTGACGGAGGGGAACGCATAGTATCCCCGGCTGTCGCTGATGGCGGTGAGGCCGTCGAGGATCAGCACGATATTGGCCACGCCCTTCTGTTTGGGATCTTCCGAATCGAAAACCTTGCCTCTGAGACAGCCGACATCGTTCTGCCTGCTTACCGGGACGCCGATGGGAATCTCATAGCCCGCCATGCAGGAGAAGCCGTCGCGGATGCCGGTTGGCCCATAGTTGACCTTGCGGGCGCGCAGTGTAATTGCCTGCCGCCGGAAGGTTTCGCAGCGCAGTTCCGCCGAGAACTGGTCATTCTGGAATGCCGCCGGATCGTCGAAGCCTGTGGTCTGGAAGTTGGCGCTGAAGGTCAGCCGGTTCGCAAGGCATAGCGTGGAGGCAAGATTGAGCGAGCGGCTGCGATGCCCGCCACTGCCCACGCTGGAATTTCCCGTCTGGAAGCCTGCGCTGTAAGTCTGGCGCTTATCCGGCGCGAAAGTGACGCCAAGACCGTAGCGCTCGACGTCACCCGAGAGGCTGAGCCGGTGGTTGTTCCACAGGCCGCGCTTGGCGGAGCCGGTCAGCGACACCACTCCGAAAGATTGGCGCAGCCGCATCGTGGCGGCGCGTTCGTCATAATCCAGATCGGTGCGCTGCAATTCATCGGTGCGCGTGAGCTTCTCGACGTCAAGGCTCGCGGCGATGCGGAGGGGCAAGGTGGCGCTGATGCCCGACTGAACATCGGCCTCGCGCAGCGCGGTCGCGCGGAGGGTATCCCGGCTCAGGTTCTGCGCGACAGAGCGGTAGGACGCATGGTACTGCATTCCGGGAGCCACCGGGAAAGACACGGACAGAGCCGAGTGGTTTTCATCGTGATAGTATCCGGAGAAATCGCGTCCGGCATAGACTCGCTCGAAGGACAAGCGCAGACCGCCAAGGCCGCCATTGAAGCGCGCGAAGAGGGCGCTGTTCTGCGGGCTCACACTTTTCGATGCGGCGGCGTCGGCGCTGAAATCCAGATCGAGATTCATGCCGCGAACAGGCGAAATGCTCGAGGACAGCCCCAGCAGTTGCCCATTGAGTGCGCGGGAGGATTTTTGCAGGTAATTTGCATAGATGCTCAGGCGCGGGCTGGGACAAAAACCGATGAATCCGGCGGATTCCTGCAGATCCGCATACTTGGGCCGCATGCGGAAGGCATAGCCGCCGGCGGTGAACGGGCCATTGCTGACACGCGCGCGGGCGCCGCGGCCCATGCGGTTCTGCTCCATCAACGGCGACAGATTGAACGACAGATCTCCGGCCCGCGCCTCGCCGATACGGTTTTCCACCGAGACATAATACTCATCCTGCAGGCCGTAGGTGTGCTGCGTAAGGTCGCGCGGCCCGCGAAGCAGATAGCCGATGCGTGTGGCGCCGCGGGAATCGAGCGAGCCATTGCCCGAATACTCCACCTGAAATCCACTGCGTCCCGCTTCGCTGACAAACCGGGCGGCAATCAGAGACGGCACTCGATGGTAGAAATCTCCCGCAGGCGTGCCACGGGGAATCACGTCCACGAACGAATGCGCGGTGGATTCCCGCTGCCGGGCTTCATGATCGGAGATTCTCAGCTTAAGGGTCAGACGCTGTGTGAACGCGGCGGTGCAGCGGGGATCGGTTCGCACGACGGCCGTGAGCAACTTGCATTCGCCGGGGTTTGCCAGCCAGACGCTGTCACTGAGCACGAAGGTTGAGCCGCCGCTGCCGGTCAGTACGGCAGAGACCGGAGTGGGCGAATTGCAGCGGCTGGTAACCGCAAATTGTACGGTGTAGTCTTGACCGGCAATCACGCGGCGCGGCGTCTCACGTGTGGCAATTTCCAGTTTAAAGACCGGCAGCACGAGCACTTCGGTTTGGGCCTGCGCGCTTTGAGTTGCATCGGCGCTGTCCTGCGCCATGTAGGTGACCTTGTAGGGACCGGGCAGCGCGCTAAGGGGAACCGAGATCGCAACGAGGCGCACATCCTGTGCGCCGGGCAGCAGAGTGAAGGAGTTGTCCTGCGCCACGGTGCGCCAGCCTTCGGGCAGTTCAAGCTGTTCGATCAGTTTGCGGCGGTTTTCCGAAGGATTGGATACGACAAAAGCCCGGGTGAGGAGCTTGGGAGCGACGATCTCCAGACGCGCGGAATCTGCTGCGGACACCGCAGGCGGTTGTGCCTGGCACACCGCGGCGGAGATCAGCAGCAGAAGATACGCAATCAGATAAGGCCGTCGCATCAACACACTTAGAATTCCAAATTGTATTTCGCGCCAAAGACGCTCTGGTCGCCGTTGTCCAGCACCACCAGCGCCTTATATCTCCCGGAAAAGGTTCCGTCCAACTCGATGTGGAAGCGGACCGACGTCCCGGGGAAGATTCGTTTCTTCGATGTTTCGAAGCGGCCTACATAGCGGCCTTCGGTATCATACAGTTCCATCCACGCGGCGGGGACGATCCAGCGCTCGCCGGTGTTTTCGACATCGACCTGCAGTTCGCGCTTGTGGTTTTCCAGTTCTTCCAGCCGTGCGCCGGTTACGGTGACTTTGGTCGCGCCGCTCTCGCCGATGTGGGTGACGCACTGCACTCCATAGCGCATGACCTGCCGCACGGCGGCGACGTTGCGCGCCAGTTGCAGCATGCTGTCGGGCAGCGGCGGCGGCACTTCCTCCACCATGATCATGCTCCAGTAGGTGCCGGTCAGCGCGCTATCCACAGGAACATGCACCACATAACTGACCTGTGAACTCTGGTGCGGCGGAACCTGAAGTTGCCGGGGACTGAAGGTAATCCAATTGGCATTGGAGCGCGTGTGTGTTCCGGGTTTGCCGTACTGGTTGCTGCCGTCGCTGGCAAACAGGTAATCGGTTTGGTAGATGATAACATCCTGCGGAGTGTCCTCATTGTTGGTCATCACCACCGAACCCTGATAGGTCTCACCCGCCCGCGCTTCCCGCTCCAGAGTCAGCGAGCCGATGACGACGCCGGCGGAAGCGGGAAGGCAAAAGCTTAAAAGCCAAAAAGCCAAAAAGCTAAAAAGCCACCCCCGTCCGCCTTCCCCCACCCCCACCCCGGCCTTCCCCCCCTGAAGCAGGGGAAGGAGACGAGAGCAGAACCCCCTTGTCAGAGGGAGGACGAATGGGGACGTCTGGTTTCCCACACTTAATGCAGTTTGTAGCCGTCGCATGTACACCGTGCTCCTACTGATCGACGATTGTAAAAGTAATTGTATGGCTGTCCGATCCGGTGCCGTTCGCAGCAGTGGCAGAGGCCGTATAGCGCAGAGTACAGGTTCCGGGGTCCGACACCAGCACTCCGGCCGGGATGTTGACAATCAAATCCCCGGCCGAAGTGCTCAGTGTGACAGGTCCAGCCGCCGTTCCATCCCCGGCGGAAATACTTACCGCGTTCACAGTCAGCACAAAGCTGGGAGTGGCCAGGCTGGATTGCGCGGTAATTTTCTTCGTGGCGTCGGCCACCAGTGTCGTCCACTGGAGCTGACAGGTTTCGCTGGTTGCCGCAATGGGTTGCTGTCCCGCCGTGGCCGAAGAGACCGTTAGCTCGACGTCACCGTTTAACACGGCAAGGTCGGCTCCTCGAACCACGGCGGTCAAGAGCAGAATAGCGGTCAGCACGGAAACGCTATGGAAGGCGATCTTCATCGCTGGGTATCCGCTTCCGTCCTCAAGTTTAGTTGGTCAGGGTATAGGTGACCACGTGGACATCCTCACCCGTTCCCTGCGCGGCGGTGGCCGAGGCCACATAGCTCAGAGTACAGGTTCCAATCGTGGTGGCCACGGCGGTGACGAAGTCCTGCGCGACATTGCTGACGGTCACCTGGGCGGCAGCGGTGCCGCCGCTGATCGCCGTGGCGGTCACCTTGAGCGTGTACACCGGGGCGGCCTGATCGGTCTCGACGGTGATCTTCTTACCCGCTTCGTTGGTGGTCCAGTTCAGATGACACGTGGCGTCCGTCGCGTTATTCGGCTGCGAACCTGCAGTGGCGGCATTAATGGTGAGAGTAATATCACCACCGGTTACCGCCGCTTCATTAATCGCATCTACGTGTACGGTCACTTGATGATTGGATGTGTTGGAGGCTGTGACCAGCCCGACGCAACCAAAGATCAATACAATGCTCGTCAAGAATGCTGCATACGATTTCATTCTTTGCCTCCCGTAATGTTGTTTGGGGGTTACGCAGTTTCCGGCCATACCACACCGATGATGCCGGATCCCGCAGAAATAGGTGCGAGCAAACCACATTGAGTGCGCAATGCGGTTTACCAAATTCCACTCCAGCTACTCACATTATCGGCCTGCGGGTTATGACAGTTGAGAAAATGGTTTGTACTCCGCCAAGCAACAAGCACTTAGCCGGGGGAGGGAGGATCGGGGTTCTGACGACCCTTGCAAATTGCGGTGCCGGAGAGGTTGTGAATCGGCCACTTTGTGCAAAAAATACCGAAGGTTTCCTTTCGTCGGTAAAGAGTTACGCTCCCAGGAGAATCGCGGTCAGCGAAGGCCGATGAGCACAGATGCTACAGCATATCGTTGCGCCCTTGCTCCGATAAGGGGTATATGAAGTATAGTTTATCGCCTTGGTCACTTGACTTCATAGATTCAAGGACGTATTTTGTCCTGTTTCAAAACCTCATCATTTGCGGATGCCTCTAATGACCATTGCCCCTCCTGCGGTTGCAGTGCGCCGCCGGCACCACCCCGGCCTTGCGGTGCTGTTCTTCACGGAAATGTGGGAACGATTCAGTTTTTACTGCATGTTGTCCATTCTTGCTCTTTACATGGATGAGAGTCTGCATTTCAGCACGGGCACCATCGGCCAGATTTACGGCGCGTACATCGGCCTGGTGTACTTCACGCCGCTGATCGGCGGCTGGCTGGCGGACCGCTATCTGGGCTTCCGCAAGGCGATTCTGATCGGCGGTGTGCTGATGGGCATCGGGCATCTGTGCCTGGCGTTTACGCCGCTGACATTCTTCTTTTCAGGGTTGGCGTTTCTGATCGCGGGCAATGGGATGTTCAAGCCGAATGTCTCGACGATTCTGGGCAACCTGTACCGCGACATGCCGGAGAAACGCGATGACGCCTACAATATTTTTTACATGGGCATCAATCTGGGAGCGTTTTTCTCGCCGCTGGTGGCCTCCTATCTGCGGAACAACTTCGGCTGGCATTATGCGTTCGGCGCGGCGGGTGTGGGAATGATTATCGCGCTGGCGGTGTTTACGATTTTCCGCAAGACGGTAGCCAGCGGGGAGATCAGCGCCGCAGAGCGGGCCAATCAGCCTACGGGAAAAGCGGTGCAACTGACGAAACGGCAGGAGAAGGACCGCATCGTGGCCCTGCTGACGATCTTTGCCGTGGTGGTGGTGTTCTGGATGGTCTTTGAGCAGAACGGCTTCACGCTGACCTTCTGGGCGCGTGACAACACCGAAACGACGATCTCGCCGGAGATCTTCCAGTCGGTGAATCCGGTGTTCATTCTGCTGCTCACGCCGCTTTTAGTGTGGTTCTGGAACCGGTTGCGGAAGATCGGCAAGGAGCCCGCAACGGCGACGAAAATTGCGCTGGGCATGCTGCTGACGGCGGCGGCCTACGGAGTGATGACACTGGCGGGATGGTCGGGGGGCGACCATGGCCGGGTGGGCGTGGGCTGGCTGGTGGGTACGTACGGGGTGATTACGGTGGCGGAAATTCTGCTGTCACCCATGGGGCTGTCGCTGGTGTCGCGGCTGGCGCCGCCGCGCATGGCGGGCATGCTGATGGGAACGTGGTTCGCCTTCACGGCGCTGGGAAGCTATCTGGCGGGGCTCATTGGCGGCTTCTGGGATAGGATGGACCATAGCACGTTCTTCCTGATCCTCGTGGTTGCATCTCTGGCCGCCTTTGCGGTGCTGATGCTGGTGCTTCGCAAATTGCACGGCACGATTTCGGAAGCGGAACAGATGGAAAGAGAAATGGCGCAGCAGACGTGACGCCTGCACCCGGGTCGCCTGCTCGGCGTCTTAGGAGTTTTATGTGGAGAACGCGCGGTCCCTTCCGAGATGAACCCTAGCGGCGGCCTCCGGCCGTCAGCCCGAGGGCCGCGACCACCAAGGCATCCAGCACGCGGGAGCGTGCTGGCTAGTATTTGTTGGGGGATGGGGACAGACCCCGTTCCCGCGAGAAACGGAAACGGCTCAGGAGTACTCCTGAGCCGTTTTGTATTTTGCTGTGTTTGGCGCTTACACTTCCAGCAGCAGCCGCATCGGGTCTTCCAACAATTGTTTGACGCGGACGAGGAAGGTGACGGACTCGCGGCCATCAATGATGCGATGGTCATAGGAGAAGGCCAGATACATCATGGGACGGATCACGATCTGATCATCCACGACGACCGGGCGCTTGACGATATTGTGCATTCCAAGGATGCCGCTCTGCGGAGGATTCAAAATCGGCGTCGACAGCAGCGAACCGAACACTCCGCCGTTGGAAATGGTAAACGTGCCGCCGGTCATCTCATCGAGGGTCAGTTGATTGCGGCGGGCGCGGTCGGCGAGGCGGGCGATCTCGGCTTCGATTTGGGCCGAGGTCAGGGACTGCGCGTTGCGGATGACGGGAACCACCAAACCGCGCGGCGCACTGACGGCGATGCCCATGTCCACGTAATCATGATAGACGATCTCCTCGCCTTCGATCATGGCATTGATCGGCGGGGAATCCTTTAAGGCTTCACAGACTGCCTTTACGAAGAAGGACATGAAGCCCAAAGACACATTGTATTCCTTCTGGAACTGCTCCTTGTACTTGGCGCGCGCGGCCATGATGGCGCTCATGTCCACTTCATTGAAGGTGGTGAGCATGGCGGTCTGGTTCTTGGCGGCGACCAGCCGCTCGGCGACCTTAAGGCGCAACGCAGAAAGCTTCTGGCGGCGAATACCACGCTCTCCTTCAACGATCACCGGCTCATGTTCAACCGGTGGCGGCGGGCTGCCATTGCCCGTGGCAACAGGTGGCGAGGCGGCCTCGCGTTTGGGCGCGGGCTTGGGCGCGGCGGCTGCGGCAACCGGAGTGGGTGCAGAAGATTTCCTGCCGCTCTCGGCCTGCTTCGGAGTGGGAGCGCTGCCGGATTGCGGCTTGGGCGGTTCGGCACCGCCTGCGGGCGCGGCGACGCTGGTATCAATCTTTGCCGCTACCGCGCCGACCTTTACGGTCTCGCCTTCGGGCACAAGGATTTCCAGCTTGCCTGCGTCGGAGGCGGCGACGGAGAGCGTCGCCTTTTCCGATTCCACTTCGAACAGTTCTTCATCCCTGCGCACAATGTCGCCGCTCTTCTTCAGCCAACTGGAGAGCGTAACTTCATTGACGGATTCGCCGGGACTGGGTATGTGGACTTCAACGATCATGTGTATGTCCGTTGTGGTGATGTTCTAAACTCATCGTGAGAAACAGACACTTAGTTGTCATCCTGCATTTGTCTTCAAATGCAGGATGACAAACGTATCCGGCGCTATGCAAATGCCTTTTCCAGAATGGCCTGCTGCTCTGCAACATGCTGCGCGGGGAATCCGGTGGCCGTGGTGCTTGAGCGGCGGCGGGCGATGATTTTCAGGGACGGCACATTCAGGTAGTCATGCATGAACGGCCCGGCACCCATGTTTTCAGGCTCTTCCTGAACGTAAAAATACTCGCGAGCATACTTGTATCGGTTGACAGTGGCCTGGATCTGGTCTTCCGGCAGGGGATAAAGCTGTTCGATGCGCACTATGGCGACATCGTTGCGGTTCAGCTTCTGCTGCCTGTCCACAAGTTCATAGTAGATCTTGCCGGAACACATCAGCACGCGCTTGACAGCGGCGGGATCCGCGGTGACGTCGTCCAGCAGTTCCTGAAAGCGCGTGCCCACGGCGAAATCTTCCAGCGGGCTGACGGCTTGCGGATGGCGGAGCAGGCTCTTGGGAGTCATCACCACCAAGGGTTTGCGGAAGGGGCGGTAGACCTGGCGGCGGAGCACGTGAAACATATTGGCGGGCGTGGTGATGTTCACGACCTGCATGTTGTCATCGGCGCAGAGCGAGAGGTAGCGTTCCATGCGCGCCGAGGAGTGATCCGGCCCCTGGCCTTCATAACCGTGCGGCAAAAAGAGCACGAGGCCGTTCATCTGCTGCCACTTGGTTTCGCCGCTGGAGATCATCTCATCGGTGATGGTCTGCGCGCCACTGGCGAAGTCACCGTATTGCGCTTCCCAGACGGTCAGGCCGCGCGGCAGCGCAAGGGCATAGCCGTATTCGAAACCCAGCACACCGTATTCGGAGAGCGGCGAGTTGTAGATGCGGAAACTGGCCTGCTTCTCGCTGACGTTTTCCAGCGGAATATATTCTTCTTCCGAGTCCTCGATCTTCACCACGGCATGTCGATGGGAAAAGGTGCCGCGCTCGGTATCCTGCCCGGTAATGCGCACGGGCACACCGCCCGCCACCAGCGTAGCGTAGGCGAGAAGTTCACCCAACGCCCAGTCAAGACGGTTTTCAGTGATCATCCGCTGGCGCTCATCGAAGATCTTCTGAATTTTGGCGAAGAACTTCGGCCCTTCAGGGAGCGTGTTCATGCGTTCGGCGATCCGCTTCAGATCCTTCAGCTCGACGCCGGTCTCGGGCGATTGTTGAAAGTCGGCGTGCGTGGCGGTGCGGTACGGCTTCCATGTGCTGGCCAGAAAGGTCGTATCGGGAACGAGCGTCAGGTCCTTCGAAGCCTGATACTGCTGATCCAGATAGACGCGAAATTCTTCGTCGAGCTTCTGCGAAACGCTGATGTCCAGCGCGCCGGACTCGGCCAGTTGGTTGGCGTAGATTTCAATCGGGTGCGGATGCTGGGCGATGGTCTTGTAGAGGATGGGCTGCGTGAAGCGCGGCTCATCGCCTTCATTGTGGCCGTAGCGGCGGTAGCCGAGCAGGTCCACAAAGACGTCGCGCTTGAAGGCCTCGCGGAATTCGAGGGCGAGGTTGATGACATACACCACCGCTTCGACGTCGTCGCCGTTGACATGAAAGACCGGAGAGAGTGTGACCTTGGCAACGTCCGTGCAGTAGGTGCTGGAGCGGCCATCCAGATAGTTGGTGGTAAAGCCGACCTGATTATTCAGGGCAATGTGAATGGTGCCGCCGGTGCCGTAGCCGTCGAGCTGTGACATCTGCAACACTTCATAGACAATTCCCTGCCCCGCCAGCGAGGCGTCGCCGTGAATCAGGATGGGCGCTATGCGCCGTACGTCGCCGCGATATTCCTGATCGAGACGGGCGCGCACGATGCCTTCAGCCACGGGGTCTACGGCTTCAAGATGGGACGGATTCGGCGCCACGCTGAGCCGTACGCGTTTGCCGCCGCGGGTCAGTTTTTCGCAACTGTGCCCGAGATGGTATTTGACATCGCCCGCGTATTCGGACAGCGTGTAGCCCTTGCCTTCGAACTCGGCGAAGATTCGGGCGAAGCTTTTGTCCAGAATGGTGGCCAGAATATTCAACCGCCCGCGGTGCGCCATGCCGATAATAAACTCTTCGATGCCGAGGTCCGCGCCCTTTTCGACAATCGCGTCAATGGCCGGGACAACAGATTCCACGCCTTCAATCGAAAACCGCTTCTGCCCGACGAAACGCGTGTGCATGAACTTCTCGAAGACCTCCGCTTCGGTAAGCTTCTCGATAATATGCAGCCGCTCTTCATGGCTGAAGTTCGGCGTGTTGCGGCAGGACTCCATGCGGGTTTGCAGCCAGCTCACGACTTTGGGATCCCGCATGTAGCGGAATTCCACGGCGACACTGCGGCAGTAGGTCTGCTCCAGCAGCGCCACGATTTCGCTCAGCGGCGCGGGGCCAAGGCCCACTTCACGTCCGGCCTGAAAGACGGTGCCCAGATCACTCTTGGCGAGGCCGAAGCTCTCCAGCGTCAGCGGATCCTCATACTTGCGGCGGGTGCGCACCGGATTGGTCCGCGTGAACAGATGGCCGCGCGTGCGGTAGGCGCCGATGAGGCTCAGCACGCGGGACTCTTTGACGAACATCTCCGGCGCCTGTGCGATGCCGTCGCCGAAGGTGCGGCGCGCAAAGTCAAAGCCCTCGAAGAAAGAGCGCCAGCTTACGTCGACGGATGCCGGATCCTTCAGGTAGTCTTCGTAGAACCCTTCAATGACCGAAGGTTCCGCATTGCCGATAAAAGAGAAATCGTTCGTCATAGAGTAGTGCACATCGGGAATCCAGCACGCAGGAGCGTGCCGGCTAATGGGTTAAAGGGAAGACCTCTATCCTCCGCCCCTTTCCCCATAGAATTGGGAAAGGGGAGTATGAAGAGGGCATCCAGATTGTCTGCCTTTTATACTGACATAAACGGTATGGGATTCCGGGATAACAAACAGGGATTTGGGTGAAATCATAGCGCGCTATTATTGCTTAAATTACGCTATCTTCCTCATGGTGTCATATGGGTGTAGAGGGTCCAGACGCCTAAGCCGATGAGCACCAGTCCGGCGGCGATTTCCAGTCCTTTGCCCACGCGGTCAGCAATGCGTCCGGCAACCAGCATGGCCAGAAGCGTCGCGGCGGCGGCAGTGAGGCCAATCATCACTACAGCCAGCCAGAAGGAGCCTCCGGCGGCGGGAATGCCCACTCCAGCGGCCAGCGCGTCAATGCTGACGGCAAGAGACAGCCCAACCAGAGAGAAGCCCCGCGTCAGATCTACGTTGGCGTACTCTTCGGGCGTGTGCTTGATGGCAGCGTAAATCATGTGCAGGCCGATCAGCGCCAGCAGGGCGAAGGCGATCCAATGGTCGAAGTTCGACATCAGCGAAACGAACAGCGTGCCCGCAAGCGCGCCCGCTAACGCCAGCAGGCTCTGAAAGAGGCCGAAGTGAAAGGCGAGGCGAAAGATTTGCCGCGCACTGCGATGCCGGACGCCGATGGAGGTGGCCACGGTGAAGGCATCAGCGGACAACGCTAACGAGAGGATGAGAATTTCAAGAATTTGCAAGGTCAGGCATCGGTGTAATTATCCGAACGTCACCAAGTACACGCCGGCTACGGCAAGCAGGATACCGAAGGCTCGCTGGCGCGTGATGCGTTCATGGAGGAAGATCGCGGCAAACACGAAGACAAGGACATTGCTGGTCTGGTTCAGCGCGGCGGACACGGAGGCCTGGGCGTACTTCATGCCGCCGATCCAGAGCATCAGCGACAGATAGGCGCCGATGAAAGAGCTGCTGAACATATACCCCCAACCCCGGGAGATGAGCGCAGATTTCAGAATGTCGCGGCGCTGCTTATGGAAGAGCAGGACGATGCAGAGCGTCAGCGCGCCGCCGATCAGACGCACCTCCGTAACCCAGAGCACCGGCGACTGCTCCAGCAGCGGCTTGACCATGACGATTCCCACCGCCATAATGGCCATGGAGAGAGCGCCGAAGAGGATACCCAGCCACAAATTCCGCCGGGAAATATGTGACGAGTGGCGGCGCAGCGTCGCTTCGAGCACCGCCGAGACGATCAGGCACACGCCGACAATCTGCAGCAGCTTGAGCCGCTCTCCCAGCCAGAGCATGGCCGTGGCAATCACGAACGGACTGTAGAGGCAGTCTACAATCGCCGAGAGGCCCGCGCCCAGCAGATTGAGGCTCATGAAGAAGAAGGTATCGGCAATGCCGATGCCCAGCGCGCCGCTCAGCAGGAGGAGCAGATAGTCCTGCACGGGAACGGGACGGAAGAAATCCTCGCCGGCGAGCCACAGCGTAGGAATGAACAGCAGTACGCCGAGTGTATTCTTGAACAGGTTGAGGGCGATGGGATGGACCGTCTCGCCGCTCTTCTTAAACAGGATGACCGCAAAGGCCCAGACCACGGCAGTGGACAGGGAGAGGATTTCACCAAAATGAGGGATGGAAGACAGCATGGGGCGGATCGGAGGAGCGATAATGTGTCGAAGCCTCGCCCTAGCGGTCTTATGACCAACTGGAGCGAGGCTTGATTAACTTAGTCTTCGGGAAAATTCAGGATTAGCATCCACGCATGGAGCCGTCACTATCTCCCGGTATAGAGCTTCTGGGCTTCGGGCAGTTCCTTTTGCAGATCGGCAATGCGTTTCGAGTCCAGCGGATGGTCGGAAAGAAATGCGGGAGGCTGTCCGCCGTGAGCATCGCTGTAGGCTTTGAAACGCTGCCAGAACGTAATGGCATTCTGCGGGTTATAGCCAGCCTTGGCCATGGTCAGCAGGCCCATATGGTCGGCCTCGGATTCTTCCTGCCGGCTGAAGGGCAGGGCGACGCCCACGGTGGTGCCGACTCCGTAGGCGGCCATGGCGAGCTGCTGCGTTAATTGGGGTTGCTGCTGCAGCGCCACGGCCAAACCTACCCCGCCGAGCTGAAGAGCAAGCTGCTGGCTCATGCGCTCTCCGCCGTGCCGCGCAACGGCATGGGAGACTTCATGGCCCAGCACCACGGCCAAGCCGTTATCATCCTGCGTAAGAGGCAGAATGCCGGTGTAGACACCGATCTTGCCTCCGGGGAGGCAGAAGGCGTTAGCCGTATTATCATCTTTAAAGCAGACGAATTCCCACTGGGCGCCGGGCAGCGTGACCGCCGAAGCGATGCGCTGGCCCACCCGCCGCACGGCCTCGACCTGCTGGGGATCCGTCGAAATCGGAGTCTGACGCTTCAGGGTATCGAACGTAGCAATGCCAAGGCTGACCTCTTCCTGGGGACTGAAGAGCATGAACTCCTTGCGCTTGGTCAGGGGATTGGTGTAGCAGGCGGCTACGATCACGCTGATTACAAGTAGCGTGGCAATCACAGTCAAGACATGTGCACGTTTCATGATGGTCTTTACTATGGCTGAATAAATGGAAATCAACATAGGCGGGCCTCAAAATGTTCGGTTGTTCTTTCGAACAACAAGATAGGCCTTCCCGTCAACAAAGTCAACTATGACGAACTCATGCACCGCGCGGAATCAAAAGGGCTCAGGATTGTCCCAAGCCCTTCGAACCTTGCCTATTTCCCGCCCCACCCTTAGGTGTGGCGGCTTCCGATCAACGATGGATGTAAAGAGTCAGGATTCAACGGCTGCGGCGGGCGGAAATCATAAGGAACCTATTTGACCCGGACCGATAAGAAAGCGCCATCCGACCATTGCTATTATACGAGAAAAAGCTACCTGCATACAGCCTTCACGTGAATCTCCGCCCACCACCAGCCTCAACCACCGATATCCAGAACCGCTTTCATAGGAAAGCAGGTCAACCGGTTCGATGGTGTGGATGTCCGGCTCCGCAGTCCGGGCATCCTGCGCTGCGGCGGGTATTTTCCCGATGGGACGGGGGATACCAGATTGGCCGCATCCCATCCCATCGGTGAAATTCCCTCCCGCCGGTAAATCCCCTCTTCTCCCTCTCCTCTGCTTATCCAGCCACCGCCGTAATATCAGTACGCGGCACGTTCTCGGAGATCATGGAACTGGAACGCACGCGAGTCGAAACATATTCTTCGAGATCTTCCCGACGGAAGCGACGATCCCCTCTCTGGCCAACCCGAACACAACCCAGCGACCCGCTTCTCGTCCAGCGACGCAATGTAATCTTGGATACGCCGAGCAGACGCGCTGCATCTTCCAGTGTCAATAGTCCTTCGTTGAAAGAAGCCATGGTACTACCCTTCCTGCTTTGTATATCAGCCCTGATTTTGTGAACACCTTAGAAGTCCTCCCCAAGGCCTGATACGGCTTGGGGTCGCCATTGACGTGCGCCAGCTACTTGGTAACTGCAAGAAGGAGCAGGGCTAAGATCACACCAAGCGTCACACCGGTAAATCCGAATACTCGAGTAATATATTCCCATTCCTGTCTTAGCATAACTACCTCCGGCCAGCGCAAGTTCCAATCGCCCTAAGTGGGGCTTTATCTATTTAAATAATGCAACTTTACAGAAATTTAAAGACAACAAAAAAGGCCCAACCTACAACCCATGTCGGATGCCCTTAGAGGCAGAAATGGGGAGGGTTGCGCCTTCGACTTGCAGGCCTGTACCTACTCGACAAGGCGGTCCGCGCGAGCCGCGAACCTTGTCAAACCGTATGCTGACACAATATAATAGACCTACCAGCACTTTGTCAAGTAGCTTGAACAAGAAAATCTAAAAAAGTTCGGTTGACCCCTGCGCGGGTCGTGGTACTCCAAGAGAGTTCGAGTGGGCTCTCAAACACAGTATTAATATAAGTAAATACTGTGTTTAAATAGATGTTTAGGACGTTTTGGCGAACGTGGGAAGCAGTTGGAGGAGGCAAAGCGGCACGAGGCTCTGCCACTTAGACACTCTCGGCGCGCCTCTCGCTCTCCAGAAGCTCCTCAAGCTTCTTCCGTAAATCTCCTAATTCTTTAGACTTAAATGCGGACTTCGTACGTTCAAGGGTCTTTACAGTATTTTCAATGGCTTGCTCGTACATCTGAAGCTTCGGGCAGTTGGCGAGGTGGCAAACAAACTGCACTTTTGATTGATTGGCAAGAGCCCGCGAGACATTGAGGAGGTCACCGAACGAGCGCATGATGTTATCATGAGCCAGTTTGAGAAAACTGTCCACCGATCCGGCGGAGTTCACCTTGGGCGATACCTCATATCCCCGCTGCAGATCATGCAGAGAGGCCTCCCATTGCCCGAGACGGCTGCGGGTGTTCTTGACGGCGCGGTGAACCCGGGTGTATTCTACGCCGCTGTGAACCATAGCCAGAAGCTCTCCGAAGTCCACCGGCTTGATCAGATAGGCCACCACAGGCAGGCGAATGGATTGAATGGCGGTATTGACCGTGGGATAGCCTGTGACGAGAATCACGGGCATACCCTCGGCGAGGATCGGCAGTTCGTGCACCAGTTCAAGTTCCGCATTGCCCGGCATCTTGATGTCGGCGATGAGCAGATCGAATTCATTGTCGCGCAGCAGCGTGGCCGCATCGGCGGCATTGGAAGCTGTAGCGCATTCATACCCTTCATCCGTGAGAAGCGCGGATGTCGAAATCAGGAAGGTTTCTTCGTCATCCGCGATCAGGATTTTTCCGTTGGTCATCATTGGACTTCCTTGTTGGTATGGTTGAGCGGCAGAGTGACCTTAAAGGCCGTCCCCTTGCCGACTGCGCTTTCGTAACTGAGATGGCCGCCCATGGCTTCCACCACGCCATTGGTGATCGACAGACCCAAGCCGAGACCGCCGGAGGCCAGTTCATTCTTGGTGGTGAAAAACGGTTCGAAAATCCGCGCTCCCACCTCCGGCGGAATGCCGCAGCCCTGATCCACGATATCCAGTTTCAACATATGATCCTGCAACTCGGCGCCAATCCGAACAGTTCCGCCTTCCGGCGACGCTTCAATGGCATTCTGGATGATGCTGAACAGCACCTGGCGCACCGAATCTTCGTGCAGATACACCACGGCAGAAGCGGCTTCCGCTCCGATTTCCAGCGTGACGTGCTTGGCGTGGGCATTGCCGTGGAGCAGCGCCACCACATCGCGCACGGCATCGGACACGCTGAACAGCGCCGGGGCGTTGCGCTGGGGTTTGTAGACTTCGAACATCTGGCGGACGATGCGGGCGATGCGGTCCAGTTCCTTGTCGATCCGGCCCACAAACTCGTAGTGCTTGAAGGTGGGGGGGATCGCCTTCTTCACCAGCAAAAAGCTGTTCTTGATGCCGGCCAGCGGGTTGTTGATCTCGTGGGCGATCCGCGCCGCCATACGGCCAATCGCCGCCTGCTTCTCCGCCTCCACCCGCAGCCGTTCGAGTTTCTGAATGTGGGCCGTGCGCTCGGCCACCTGCCGCTCCAGCTCTTCGTTGTAGCGGCGGATCTGATCTTCAGCGCGCTTGCGCTCGGTGACATCCTGCACGGTACCGGCCATGCAGCGCGGTTTGCCAGCGGCATCGGCGTCGGTGACTTCACCTTCGACGTTGAGGATCCGCACCGCGCCGTCCGGCAGCGGGAGCCGGATATCAACATTTACCCGAGGGAGACCCGCACGCACCTTCTCCAGCATACTCGTCGCCAGGTCCATGTCTTCCGGGTGAACACGCGCCAGCAGCGTCGGCAGCGAGAGCGCGGCCTCTTTTCCCATGCCAAACAGGCGGTGAAACTCCTCGGACGCTAAGACGTCACTCGTGCGCACGTCCCACTCCCAGCTTCCCGTGTGGCCGATGCGCTGCGCCTGAATCAGGTTGTGTTCGCTGCGGCGGAGTTCATCTTCACTCTGGCGGAGTTCCTCTTCGACCTGTGTGCGCTCCTGAATCTCTTGTTCGAGCCGGAAATTCGTTTCGGTCAGCTCGGCGGTGCGCTCCGCCACGCGCAGTTCCAGTTCATCGCGGGCGCAGCGGAGTTCTTCCTCGATCTGTTTCCGCTGGGTAAGATCCGTCACAATGACGCAGACATGCCGCGTGCCATCCAACGCGAGGGGACTGGCGGACAACAGCACCGGCAGCGTGTCCCCGCCAGCCAGCCGGAGCGAGGCCTCATGGTGAACCGCTTGGTTGCCCGCCTGACTGAGAAACGCGCCAAAGCTTCCGCGATCCTGCTGTGGGATATGACGGAACACATCGGAGCCGATGACCTGTTCGATGGGCAGCTTGAGCATCTCGGCCAGGCGGCGGTTGCAGTACATCACGGTTCCGGCAGCATCGAGCGTGCACGCGCCCTCGCTCATGGTTTGCAGGATCACGCGATAGGGCGCATCGGCGCCCATCAGGGTGTAGACCTGATCGCCCCGCGCGCCGGACATGATCACCGCATCCACTTCGCCTTCGCGAATGGCGCGCAATGTCTCCTCGGCCTCCTCGAGCCGGGCGCGAAGTTCGGCCATCTCATCGCTTCCGCCGTCGAGGTCCCGTTTAGCTATTTTCTTCTTTTCTTCCAGCACTTGCGGTATCCTTTTTCGGTCGTAAGTCCAGACCGACCAGAATTTTTTCAGTATCCGACATATCGCCGATAAACTTGCGCAGCGGCATAGGCAGTTGTTTGATCAGCGTGGGCGCGGCGATGATCTGTTCGCCTTTGGCCAGCACCGGCTGCTGATAGATGTCGATCACTTCGAGGTCGTAGCGTCCTTTGAGGTGCGCTTCACAGATGTCTTTGATGTTCCGAATGGCACTCGTGGAGCGGGGCGTGGTTCCGGCCACGTATAACCGCAGCACATAGGATTCTCCCTCGCGAGTACTTTTCTTAAGGGCAGCCTCGAACTGCTGGGTCACCGCGCTGATGGATTTTGTCATGAGTCAGGTCTTTCCTTACGAACGCGGACGGATGTCGAGGCCGACCAAGGTGCGCTCGGTATTGGATAAGTCGCCGATAATCTTCTTCAGGGGTTCGGGTAATTTGCGCACGAGGGTGGGGATGGCCAGGATCTGGTCTCCCTTCGCCAGTTGGGGATTTTCGAGCAGGTCAACGACTTCAATGCGGTATTTGCCTTCGAGATGCTCTTCGCACATCCGTTTGAGATTGGCAAAGGCGGTCAGGGACTTGGTGCTTTGTCCGGCCACATAGAGCCGCAGTTCCCAGAAGTCTTCCTTACTTGGCAACTCGGTTTTGATAATAGGCGTTCCGGGGGACTTGGCTTTCGATGAGTTCGAAGAACGGCTGCCGGTTTTGGCGCCGCTGCTCTTGGCGTCTGTGGTCGCGGCGGATTTACTCATACTTGTCTTCTCCCATTTTTCCTTCGTCCTTCCGGCGCCGGTTCCGAGTCATCGCTGTGGCGGGAAGCCGCCAGCCGCCGGCGATTCTCGTCTGCAAGGCGCTCGGTGCTCTTCTCCTGCTCTATATATTGCTCCGCTTCGTCCGCCTGGCGTTCGAGTTGCGCCTGCAGCGCGATAATCTGAGCCTCGATCACCTTGCGGCTACGCTCATTTTCCCGCACCTTGCGCTCGACGTCCTGCTTGCGCCGGATCTCATCGGCAAGATCCTGCGCCTCCTGCTTGACTCGCGCCGATCCGGTATACGCCCGGCCTTCACCGATATAGACGTCCTTGACCACGACGCCGTTGTCGGTGAGCAGAAATTCGCGGAGTTGATTGGAATGGGGCATACCCCGCGCTTTCATAATATGAATGACGCGATTACGCTCGCCTTCGCTCTCCGTATCGCGTAGCACAATCCATGCGTCCATCAGGGAGGAAACCCCCACATCCGCCGTCTCGTGGTTCGCTGCGTCAATGCTCAAGTTGGTGAAAAAGGTCGTCACCTGGCACATTTTCAAATAATCGATCAGCCGCGTGAGCATGGACTTCACTTCGGTGGTATCGCCCACGCTGATCAGATTGGAGATGGGGTCGAACACCACGGCTGACGGCTGCAACTTGACCACCAGATCGTGGATGGACACCAGATGAGCTTCCAGACCATAGAGCGTGGGACGCACGGTGTGGAAGTGCAGCAGTCCCTTCCTGACCCACTGTTCGAGGTCGATGCCGATGGAGCGCATGTTGCGAATGATCTGATGCTGAGACTCCTCGAAGGCAAGGTAGAGACAGCTCTCGCCGCGCCGGCAGACGGAATCGACGAAGGTGGCGGCGAAACTGGATTTTCCGGTGCCAGCGGTCCCCGATACCAGAATGCTGCTGCCGCGGTAGAATCCCTTGGCGCCCAGCATGGTGTCGAGACGCGGCACGCCGCTGGAGATCCGCTCCGAAGAGACGTTGTAGTTCAGTTCCAGCGACGTAATGGGCAGAATCGAAAGGCCGGTACTGCCGATAAGGAACGGATATTCGTTGGTGCCGTGGCGCGAGCCGCGATACTTGACGACGCGCAGGCGGCGCGTAGCGACGTTTTCCTTCACCAGATGGTCGAGCACAATCACGCAATCGGACACATACTCTTCCAGCCCGTGGCGCGTGAGGGCGCCTCCGCCCTTCTCGGCGGTGACGATGCTGGTCACACCCTTGCTCTTCAGCCAGCGGAACAGGCGGCGGAGTTCGGCGCGCAGAATCAGTTCATTGGGAAAGCCGGAGAACAGCGCCTCAAGCGTGTCCAGCACCACGCGCTTGGCGCCGATGGAATCGATCATCATGCCGAGCCGGATGAACAGCCCTTCGAGGTCGTAGTCGCCGGTCTCTTCGATTTCGCTGCGTTCGATGGGAATGTAATCCACCAGCAGTTTTTTGCGCCGCTCGAGGTCCTTCAGATCGAAGCCCAGCGAGGCAACGTTCTTTTCCAGCTCTTCGGCGGTCTCTTCAAAGGCCACAAACAGGCCGGGCTCACCGAAATCCACCGCGCCGTGCACGAGAAATTCCATGCTGAACAGCGTCTTTCCGCTTCCCGGTCCGCCGGTGATGAGCGCGATGCGCCCCTCCGGCAGGCCGCCTCCCGTAATTTCGTCGAATCCCGAAATTCCTGTCGGCAGCTTGGCGAGTGCTCCCAAGGTGCGGTCAGCCTCAATCTTCTTCTTCGCCATGAACATTGACTCCGTCTTTATAAATTGCGGCGGCAGGCGCCGCGAAAAATTATGCGGTCCTTTGGACAGATTGATTGGGCAGGATCACCTGAAACGTGGTGCCCTTGCCCACTTCACTTTCATAATTGAGCACGCCGCCCATAGCTTCGACCACGCCCTTGGTGATGGACAGGCCCAGGCCGAGCCCGCCCGACACCAGATCATCCTTGGTGGTGAAGAAGGGTTCGAAAATCCGCGCGCCCACTTCCGGCGGAATGCCGCAGCCCTGATCGGCAACCGAAACGGACAGCACCTGATCTCGCGCGGTGGCACTGATGCGGACGACCATGCCGGCCCCGGACGCTTCAATGGCGTTCTGGATGATGCTGAAGAGCGCCTGGCGCAGCGAGTCTTCGTGGAGGTGAACCGTGCCGTCCACACCGGACGCATCCATTTCCAGCGTGACGCCCTGTGCGCGCGCGTTGCCTTGGAGCAGCGCCGTCACGTCCCGCAGCACCTCGGGAACGTCTACCGGCGCAGGAGCGCTGCGTTCGGGTTTGTAGACTTCGAACATCTGGCGGACGATGCGGGCGATGCGGTCCAGTTCCTTGTCGATCCGGCCCACAAACTCGTAGTGCTTGAAGGTGGGGGGAATCGCCTTCTTCACCAGCAGAAAGCTGTTCTTGATGCCGGCCAGCGGGTTGTTGATCTCGTGGGCGATCCGCGCCGCCATGCGGCCAATCGCCGCCTGCTTTTCGGCCTCTACCCGCAGTCGTTCGAGTTTCTGAATGTGGGCCGTGCGCTCGGCCACCTGCCGCTCCAGCTCTATGGCATGTTTGCGGATGAGGTCCTCGGCGTGTTTCTGTTCGGTGACGTCCCGGAAGACCACCAGCGTGCTGTTCACACCGTTGCGGTCAATCGGCTGCGCCACGGCTTCGACATGACGGATCGCGCCGTTCAGCCGCTTCATGCGGAATTCGACGACGCCGGTCTTCGCGCGCCGGGAGAGGACCGTCTGCTTAATGGCGGCGAGTTTGTCGTAATCTTTCGGGTGGACGAAACGCTGCATCTCCAGATCCAGATCATCCTCAATCTGATCCGTGCCGATCAGCGTATGGAAGGCGCGATTGGCGAGGATAATGCGGCTTTTGCTGCTCATGATCATGGGAATCGGCGCGGTTTCGACGAGGCTCCGGTAGCGGTCTTCGCTCTCCCGCAAGGCTTCCTCGGACTTCATCCGCTGCACCGCCAGCAGATAGACGTCGCCGAGCCGCTGGATCGCCACCAGATCCCTTTCCGTGTAATCGCGGTCGGAATTGATCAGGCAAAGCGCGCCGATCAGTTTCCCTTCCAGATGGACAGGCACGCCGATGAAGCGCTTGATGGCGATATGGCCATCCGGCACACCGCCGGAAGCCGGATGGTACGCCGGAGCATTGGTCAGAAAGCCCTGCCGCGTATTCAGGCAGTGTCCCCATAATCCATGATATTGGCCGTCCGCGCCGCGCGAGAAGATCAGCGAGCCGGGTTCCGTGCGGATTCCACACACCTTCCGCGCGTCGCCGGTCATGGCGTGGGTGCGGCATTCGCCGGTAAGCGAATCAATCGTCGCGACGAAGCCGAAACGGCTGCCTGTGAGGTCCTGAGCCTGTTTGAGGACGGCGTCGGCGATGTCACGCACGGCAGTGGACGCGCTGACAAGCGGCGAATGCAGATTGGCCAGCGCGGCGTTCACCTGCAGCTCCCAGCGCAGGCTGTTCTCGGTTTCCTTCAGTGCCGTAATATCCGTGTGAGTGCCGATCATCCGCAGCGGCTTGCCCCCGGCGTCGCGCGACGTTACCTTGCCGCGGCTGAGGATCCAGCGCCACTCTCCCGACTTGGCTTTCATACGAACTTCTGTTTCGAATTCCTTGACGTCTCCGCGCCAGGCCGCGGCCACCTTTTCATTGGTTGGTCCGAGGTCGTCCGGGTGAAGCAGCTTTTCCCACGCTTCGGTGGATTGCGGCAATTCATAGGGCTCGTAACCCAGCATGGTGTACCAGGTGGGTGTGTAGGTAGCCACATTCTTCGGAACATCCCAATGCCACATGCCGATATTGGTGGCTTCCAGTCCGAGTTTGAGCCGTTCTTCGGCTTCCCGCAGCGCCTCTTCGGCCTGTTTGCGCTGGGTGATATCCTGCACGGTGCCATACAGCCGGACAATTTTGCCCTCGCCATTCCGGTCGGCTTCCCCGCGTGCGTCCAGCCATTTATGCCGGCCGTCCGGAGTGTCCAACTCCAGTTCGAGTTCCCACGGCGATCCGTTCTGCAGGGCGCGTTGCACGGCGGCATTCAAGGCCTCCAGACTCTGCGGAGCGTAGGAACGCCGCACATCTTCCGCGTAATAGCTGGGAGTTCCGGTGTTGGGATCACGGCCATAAATCCGAAACAGTTCTTCGGACCAAAACCCTTCATCGGTAGCGGGGTCCCAGAACCAGTGGCCAATGTGGGCGACACGCTGGGCGACGCGCAATGCGGCTTCGCGTTCCCGCAGTTTTTCCGCTATCCGCCGCCGTTCACTGATGTCCCGGGCATACAGGTTGACGTAGCCGCGAGACGGCACGGGCATGCAGGAGATAATCAGGAAATGCCCGTCGCGGCAAACATAGTCCGTCTCCCGTTTCTCCTCTTGTTCCAGTGCCTGCTTTGCCATGTTCCGCAGACGATCCGTTACGGGCTCATCCGGGGTGCAGCCTTCCTCCCGCAGCAGCGTCTGGCCGGCGGCGTTCACGTAGAGCAACTGTCCGCCGCGCCCGATACGCAGCACCGGACTGGGATTCTCCGCCGGGAACAGCGCCACGCTGGCCAGTTCGTCCTGCGCTCTCTTGCGCTCGGTGATATCCCGATTGCTGCCGCGCGTGCCCAGAAACCTGCCACCGCTGTCGAACACGGGCAGGCTGGCCTGCTCGATCCAGCGCAGCTCGCCATCGTGCCGCATAATCCGGAATTCTATCGGCGGCGTGCTCTCGCCCCGCAGCGCCGCGTTGCAGTGACGCTGGAATGCGGCGGCGTCTTCAGGATGTACGATGCTCGTGTTCAGCTGCGGATCGGCTGCAAATTGCCGCGCACTGTAGCCGCTGATGCGTTCGCATGACGGCGAGACGTAGATGCACTGGCCTTCGGCGTCCAGCCAGAATTCCCAGTCGTAGGTGTTGTCGGCGACGATGCGGTATTTCAGCTCGGATTCGCGGAGCGCATCCTCGGTGCGGATCCGCTCGCGAACTTCGGCTTCGAGTTCGGTATTCAGTTCTTCCAGCGCGGCGGTGCGTTCCTGCACATCCTGCTCGAGCCGCTCATTAGCGGCCCGGATCAGTTCGTCTCCGCGCTCGCGCGCCACGCGGTCACGCAGCGCGATAATGCCGAAAGCAAGGTCGCCCGCCAGTTCGGACAGGAGACGCTGTTCGGACTCGTCGAAGGCGTCCGGCTGACTCGAAAAGATGGTGAGAGCGCCAAAGGTCTCGCCATGGACGGCAAGGGGCAGCACAAAGGAGGACTGGTAACCGTGTTTCAGCGCGTTCTCGCGCCAGGGTGCCGTGACCGGATCGGTTGCGATGAACCGTGAGACCACAGGCTTGCCGGTGCGGATCGCCGTGCCGGTTGGCCCCCGCCCATGCGGTGTGTTGGACCAGGTAATATTCACCGTATCGAGGTAGCCATCTTCCACCCCGGCGTGCGCGATGGGCCAGACGGTTTTCCCGCTGTCACGCTGGGCGTACCCCACCCAGGCAAAGCGGTAGCCGCCGTGCTCCACCAGCAGGTAGCAAATGTCCTGCAGCAGAGTGTTTTCATCCGTTGCGCGCACCAAGGCCTGATTGCATTCGCTGATCAGCCTGAGCGCGCGGTTCACGCGGCGCAAATCGGCTTCAGCCCGCACCCGCTCGGTAATCAGCGTGGAAACAGCCACCACCCCAATGATGTTGCCCGCAGTATCCCTCTGCGGGGAAAAGCGAGTCTCACTCACAGCGCCGCGATTCTCAAGCACGGCGGAGCACTCATCTCCAGCCAAAGCGCGGCGCACCGGGTCCAGAACATCGGGGCGGTCTGCAAAAATCTCGAAAATCGACTGCCCGATGCGCTCCTCCGGGTTCAGCCCGACCTCTTGCAGGGCCCGCCCCTCAAAAACCGTATACAGCCCGTCTTTGTCCACCGCCCACAAGGCGACGGGCGCATCTGCCAAAACATTCCGGAGCAACGAGTCTGAAGTGTCTGTGTTGGCTTCCTTTGCTGTTTTGCGCGGTTTCCTGACTAAAGTGTTTGGCATTGTCTTCGGCTTCATCTTCATGAGTCATCAACTCCATACTCGGACGGAAGGAAAGAGGGCTGCGGATGGCTCCTCGAATCGCAAGGTTACCCACGGCTCAAAACGGATGGAGGAACAGTGAATTCGGCGATTCAACGCGGCTCCAATTATTCTAACTATATCAAAAAATGTGGGCCAACGTTCGCTGAATTAACGACTTCGAAATCTACAGTTTGACAGGGGGAAAAGCAAGGGTGAAGCGGTAGAAGGCAAACATGATTTTGCACAAAAAAGTCAGGCAAGCGGTGAGCTTGCCTGACAAATGTTCCTTGATTTTGCCGCTCGAATCCGTCAGAGCGGCTTTTCTATGGTCTATTGGTGGATTATGACCAACTCGCACAGGAGTTGCCCGGTTTCCCACCCGCTTGCGGCGCTCACTCTTTCGTCGGCGGCGCGGCGTCCTGCGCTGACGGTGCCTCTGGAGAGGCCGCCGGGAGGTTAGGATCTTCCGTTTTGCAGGGGTAGCCGCCGAAAGCTTCGAGCTGCCGAAGGACTTTGGCGGCGAGATACTCGATCTCCTCGGGCGATACGGCGCGTTCCTGCTTGCCGGAAGGCGGGGAGGGTTCAAGATCGGCGACGTCCCGCTCGCTGATGTAGCGCACCACGCAAGCCAGTCCATTGGTCTCTGTCCGGCAGAGGGAGAGTTCCTGACGGTACCGGCTGCCATCGCGCCGTTTGCCAACCGCCGCGCCGTGCCAGCATCCCTTGCGCCACACCTCGGGGATCACGTCCGTCTTCATCCGCCGTAATTCCTCGTCATCATACAGCACCATCCAGCTCTTGCCGACCAGTTCCTGGGGACTGTCATAGCCATAGAGCCGCGCGTGCTCGCCGTTCAAATACAGATAGCGGCCTTGCGAGTCGAGAATCGCCATGCCGTCCATGGCCGCGTCGAACGCCGCCGCCTGCTCACGCAGCAGATTCTCCGCGTCCTTGCGCCGTGTGATGTCATGGAAGATACAATGGGTCTGTTTGAAGCCGCCGTCTATGTTCCGGGCGATGCGGCCTTCATAGGAGACAGTCATGCGCGAGCCGTCTTTGCGGATCATGTCGAATTCCACGCCGTGCACTTCGCCGATCTTGCAGAACATGGGAAAGCGCTGACGAAAGAGATCCTTGTCGGCCAGGGCAAGGAAGTCCCCGAACCAGTGTCCCAGAACATCCTCGCGGGAATAGCCGAGAGTGCTGAGCCAGGTTTCGTTGACGTCAATCAGGCAGCCCTCTTCATTCAGCGACTGATAGCCCACCGGCGCCTGATCATAGAGCGTGCGGAAATGTTCCTCGCTCTCGAGCAAGGCGGTTTCTACCCGCTTGCGTTCGGTGATGTCCTGCACCATCGGCAGGTAATAGACGGCCTTGCCCGCCGGATCCTTGACGGCACTGAGCGAGAGATGGCCCCACATCACCGTGCCGTTCTTACGGATATAACGCTTGTCGGTTTCGTACAGTTCGAGGTCACCCGTCGCCAGCAGCGCCACGTTACGCATGTCGCGCGGCGAGTCATCCGGGTGAGTGATTTCGACGTAGGTCAGCGTTTCCAACTCCTCGCGGGTGTAGCCGAGCATCTGGCAGAGTGTATCATTGCTGCGCAGGAAGTGGCCCTCCAGAGAAACAATGCCCGCGCCGATGGGCGACTGATCGAAGGTGCGGCGCAGCGTGATTTCGCTTTCCCGCAAGGCGGTTTCGGTGCGCATCTGCTCCTGCCGCACCCGCAGCGCGGTGATGCCGTACGCCAGATCGTCGGCGAGCTGGCTGAGCAGTTTCACCTCTGCAGGATCGAAATGGTCGGTCTGGGCCGAGTAGATGCTCAGCACACCGAAACAGCGCCCATCGCCGACCAGCGGAAGCGCCACCGAGGAGCGATAGCCGCGTTTCAAGGCCTCTTCCTGCCACGCATTGAAGTCCGTGCCGGCGACGTCCCGGTTGACCCAGGGCTTCAGGGTCTTGATCGCCATGCCGGTCGGCCCGTTGCCCGCCACGCTGTCGTCCCACGTAATGGTGATGCTTTCCAGATACCCTTGCTCTTTGCCCGCAAACGCGGCCGGCTTAACGGTCTTGTCGCCATTCTGGTCGATCTTGCCCACCCAGACCATGCGGTAGCCGCCGCTCTGGACCATAATCTGGCAGATGTCGTGCAGCAATGCGGCCTCGTCCGTAGCATGGACCACTGCCTGGCTGCACTCACCGGTGGTTTTGAGCGCGCGGTTAAGGTGCCGAAGTTCATTTTCCGTTCGCTGGCGTTCGGTAACGTCGATCACCATGCCACGCAGACCACAGGGCCTGCCGTCCTCGATGCGCACGTTGGAATCGATCACCACAGGGAACGGTTGGCCGTCTTTGCGCCGGGCCATGTATTGACTGCCTTGCAGGGTCTCGCCGCGCATGATCCGCGACATGTTCTCTCGCGCGCGTTCGCGGTCGGCGGGAATCAACATGTCCAGAAGATTCGGGCCACGCTCAATGTCCTGCACGCTGTAGCCGAAGACCTCCAGGGCCTTGCGGTTGGCAAACGTCAGCGCACCGTGATCATCCGATTCAAAAATGGTGTGCGGCAGCAGATCCGCCAATTCGCGGAACCGTCGCTCGCTTTCGCGCAGCGCCTCTTCCGTTCCCCGGCGCGTGGTGATGTCCACGCAGGATCCGACGTACCCCGCAAAATTGCCGTCGATCGTAAAACGCGGCACGCCGGTGTCCAGCACCCAATGATCCGTGCCATCCATGTGGCGCAGGCGGTATTCGACGGTGAACGCGGTGCGGGATTCGAAGGCGCTTTCATAGGCAGCCATGCAGCGGGGCAGATCGTCCGGATGCACGTCCTGCTTCCAGCCGTGGCCATATTCCTGACTGACGGAGCGTCCCGTAAACCGCAGCCAGGATTTGTTGAAGTAGAAGGTATGACGTCCGACGCCGCCCATCCAGATCAATACCGGCGCGGTATCCGACAGATTGCGGAATCGCTCTTCGCTCTCCCGCAGCGCATGCTCCGCCCGTTGCCGTTCCGTCGCGTCCAGAATCACGGTTTGCAACGCCGGCTTTCCGCCGTACGCCACGGTCTGAACAAACACCTCGGCGGGAAATTCTTCTTCATTGCGCCGGCGCAGAGTTGCCGAGTAGTGATCGGGCGCCCCGCCCTCGCCGCCAACACGCCGTGTGGTATAACTGTTAAGGCGTTCCCGCTCCCGCGGCGCCACAAAGGCATCCCGGTCCAGACCGATCAAGTCCTGTGAACTTTGAAAGCCCAGCGCCGCCGCGGTTGCGTTGTTGGCGAAAACGACTTTGCCATCCTGCAGGATCACCACCGAATGCGGCAGGGAGTCGATCAGGGTGCGGTATTTCTCTTCGCTCTCGCGCAGCGCAGACTCGCCACGCTGGCGTTCCGTAATATCCGACAGCACGTATTGGGCCGCCACGGCACCCTTGTACAAAACAGAGCGCACAAACACTTCGGCGGGAAACTCGGAGCCATCCAGCCGGCGCAGCATCACGGTGTAATGGTCCGGCAGATCGCTATCCTGTCGCGCCTGCGCCGCAACGTTCGCCAGCAGCCCCTCCCGGTCTTCTTCACGGACAATCGTTTCCGCGGGAAGGCCGATCAGACTCCCGGCGCCGGTAGCGCCTAAGATGACGGCGGCACGCGGATTGCAGAAGACAAAGATCCCGTCCTTGGCGATCAGCACAGCCTGCGGCAGCGCGTCGATCAGCGTGCGGTACTTCTCCTCACTCTCCCGCAGGTCCGCTTCCGTTTTTTTGCGCACATCGAGATGGCTGCTCATCAGGCGCATTACGGCCAGCCAGGCGGTAGTCAACGCCAGGAAGAAGATGCTGGCGACCACGCTGATCCACATCAGGTGCGCCGTAAAAATCCGGTTGGCGCGATCCGTTTGTGCGTTCGCGATGCGCATGATGGCGCGCACGTTCTCATGCAGAGTGCGGCACTCGGCGACATACGCCGCACTCTCCATGAGCGTGCGTGCCGCAGCATAGTTCCCGCTGCCGAGCAGACGCACGGCAGTGTCCTGCATGTGAAGCAGCTGTACGGCTGCCAGCCGAAGTGGCGCAACGTAGCTGCGTGCCGAAGTAAGGGCTGTGCTCGCATCCATCAACGTCAGCGCGCCGATCACACCAATCGCCATATCCGGCGGGGTATCTGCCCAGGACACGGTATCACGCTGTTCCACCGCATCCATGAGAAGATTGGAGCGCCGCTCGTGGTCGGAGCTTAGGCTCCTTAGCTGATCATGCAAGGCACTCGCACTGGCTTCGGCGTGGATCATGCTGAAGTTCGCTTTCCAAACGCTCACTCCAGCCGCGACAAAGAACAGCAAAGTCACACTGACCCCCAGCCACAAAATGATCATTGGCCGGAAACCTTCTTTGTCCGCCCACTGCGTAACCCACCGTCGCAACGCACCCATAAAGTCTTACCTATTAAGTTTTTAGTGTACGAGGTTGCCGTAGGGCAACTGACCGCACAGGATACTCTCGTTCACGAAGCAAGAATCCATCCACAAATTTGCTGGATATTCTGACCGGAATATCCATGATAACCTATCCATATGTTCAATGTGTCCATACAAAACAGCCGGCCTTTCAAGCCGGCTGTTCGTTTATCTTCTTTTCAACCCTTCTTAAGCGGACTTTGCTCAATGGCTTTCAGGCCCCAATACTTGCCGTCCAGATAGGCAATCTGCTCGAGGGGGCGGAGTTGCGGTCTGTGCGGCAAATCACCTGCCTGCCGTTCTCCGTGTATGCCGACGACGTCGGCAATGAACATGTGGTGCGAGCCGAGGTGAATCTCATGTTTCACCTGACAGGCGAGGACGAGAAAGAACTCGGCGATCATCGGCGCGTTTTCCAGCGGCGGGCAAGGCACCGCCGTGAGGCCCAGCTCGTCGAACTTGTTGAGGCTTCTGCCGGAAACCGCGCCACAGTAATGCACCGCTTTCAGATCGCTGGCCCGCGGGATATTCACCGTGAACTCCCGGCTCTCATGCACAAGACGGTAACTGTGCCGCGACTGACGGATGGAGATGCTGATCATCGGCGGCTCGGAGCAGACCGTTCCAAACCAGGAGATCGTAATCAGATTGGGCCGGTCCACGGTTCCGCATCCTACCAGCACCGCCGGGGCCGGAAAGGAATGCACAAAGGGCGGCAAGGATGTTTTCATGGGGCCTTTCGCAGAATAGGTTGCCGTCGACCTGAAAAGAGAAGAGGGCTGAGGCCAAGGGATCTTGTTCATCCCTTATCCCTCAGCCCTCTGAGTTACCTGCAGATGATTAGCGAAGCAGCATGATCTTCTGCGTCGCGACGTGGTTGCCCGCTTCGAGGCGCATCAGGTAGACGCCGCTGGCGACGGAACTGCCCAGATCATCATGCCCCTTCCACTGCACCACGTGATAACCCGCCTGCTGCACACCGCTGATCAGCGTGGCAACCTTCTGGCCCATCACGTTGTAAATGGTCAGGGACGCCTGGCCGGATTCCGCCAGTTCGAACGGTATCATCGTCTCCGGGTTGAACGGATTCGGATAGTTGGTCATCAGACGGAACTGATGCGCCACTGCCGGAGTGCCGTCGCCCTTCGTGCCGTTGATCAGAGCATCGCCGACGCCCGCGCGAATCATGCAGTTGCCCCACGCGATCGGCATCCAGTTGGATGTGTTCGTGTAGTAGTAGCTCTGGCCCTGAATCGGCTGCGTGTTGTCCACGCCCATATACGGATCGAGCGGAGAATCGGGCTGCCAGTTCAGCGTCACCCAGAAGGAATCGAGGGACTGAACGGTAGGCTGATCGAGACCCGGAATGTGGAACGTGAAGAACTGGTTGGCCACCGGAGGCGTAATCGTGTACGGTCCGGCCAGCGCATCGCCCGGAATGCTGGCATCGTTGGAATTGATGCCGACGCCGATGGGATGAGTGTTGTTGAAGTAGAGTTCGATGGTGTACACCTTGGAGTGAGTGGCCGGCATGCCGAACTTCTCACCCATGCGGTTGCCGTCATCGGGATACGTCACGTAGGTCCACGTGTCGAACACGCCGTCATCCTGCACGAGATTCTGGATGGCCGGAGGCTCGGTGCCGGCAAAGCCGCCCACGGGCAGCGAATGCGGTCCGACGAAGCTGCTGTCGGCTTCGGGAATGAAGCCCGCCAGCGAATACTCATACCACGCGCCGAACACGACGTCCGCGTCGAGGTAGGTTTGCGTTCCGGGAGCTACCACGTCGAGGAACTCGCCGTTGCGGTAGATATTGACGCCGTCGAGCTGCTGGTGCAGCGGAAGGCTGTCAATGCCCGTCGTCGGATCGGTCCAGGAAATGCGCAGGTTCGGGCCGGACGCTGCAACGCTGATAGCGCTCGGCGGAACCGGCGGAACAAACAGAGTCGCCTGAATCGAGCAGTTGCCGAAGTAATCCGGGTTCGATACGACGGTCGGCATATTCTGCGGCCACCAGCCGTCGAACAATGTGCCGCCGCCCTGACGATTGGTGATGAAGAAACCGATACCTGCCGTCCGGTTCGGGCCGTACAGCGCGATTTCATAGGGCTGATGGAATCCCATGGGGATCGCCACTTCACCGGTTACATAGCCGGCCGCCGCGGAGAAACCGATCTGCGGGTTCGGGAACACGTAGTAGTTGGAGCCGTAGGGGCCACCGGAGAGCGAACGATAACGCAGCGTCGCGCCCGAGCTGTAATAGTAGGCCCAGTAGTTGCCTTCGGAGCCGACGTTGTTGTAGCTCCAGGCGTTGTTGTTGTCGTCGTCCACATAGATACCAAAGCCTTCGCCGTCATCCAGCGTGGCCTGGTTGTGGTCTTCGCAGGCGATGAGCAGCTTGTCCGTCGTGTCGTCGTACTTCATATAGAGGTAGACCGAGTGCGGCGGATTGGGACCGTCATAACCGAAGACGTCCGACGCGTCGATGCGAATGGCATCCGCCCATTCGTTCGGGGACAGCACACCGTCAAAGGTCACGGCCGTGGTCAGCGGGGGGACTGTGGGATTGTACACGAGATAGGACGCGTCAAGACGGCCCTGTGCTTCGTTGGAATAGACGCTCTCCCCGGTGGGGTAGATCGCGGTCGTCACATAATAGTAGTTGATCGTGGGGAACACGTGGAAGCTGTCGTCGTAGGCAACGGAGGCGCCATCAATGGTCGCTACGGGGACATACGGTCCACCCTGTGTCGTGCCGCGCCAGACGCGGATCGAGTCCGGTTCGTCCAGAGCGTCATCCAGTGCGGAATGGCGGGCATTCTGCCAGCCGCTCTTGGTGGCGTTTTTCGGGCCGGACTTGGCCGAAGCCACCGGTCCGCGGGTCGGGTCCAGCGGCTCGTCGCCGACAGCCAGACGATGATCGAAATCGCGCTGCTGGTGTCCGCGCAGCGTCATCGGATTCCATGCGAGGTGGACGCTGGTAAGCTGCGCCTGCGACGCCGAGAGGTTGGCCGGAGCCACGCCGACGGTATCCAGCGTGAAGTTTATGTCAGCGACCGTGCCGCCATCCGTCACCACCACGTCCGAGACCGTCGCGCTGGTGAAGCCCAGCTTGTGCGCCGAGATCGTGTGGGTTCCGGCGGGAACGTTATAAATGTAGTACTCGCCCGCATCGTTGGTCAGCGCCATGCGGTGCTGGCCCACGGCTTCCACGATAACACCGGCAGAGACCGGCGAATGGTTGACCGTCACCGTACCCGTCACCGTGCCGCCTTCAAGATCCGCCGAGAACAGGTAGGCATGGCCGCCGTTGCCGAACTGGCGGTTGTGCACAGCCTTGCCGCCCGCAACGACGCGCGTTCCGGTCGGATTGATCGCGATGGCATTGGGAGATCCCGGATGCGCATAGCTGAAGAACGGAGTCGGATTGTACTTGTCCATCACCAGAATATTGGGGTTCGCCGGATTGGCGAAATCGCCCCAAGAGGAAGCCGCAATCGTCAGACCGTCGTCGGAAATCGCGACATCGGCGACGAGGTCATACATTGTCGGCGACAGATAAATCGGTATGCCCCCGCCGTAGGTGTCAAACACGGCCACGTAACCGGCATAACCGGCGCCGATGAACTGCAGCGAACCGCAAGCCACGGTCGAGCCGTCACCGGACACGGCCGATGCCGTCGCCCAGTTGGACGAACCGCCCGTAAAGGCATAGCGGAACAGCATCACGTAGGTGTTTGCACCCGTATCCCAGCCAAACACGCGGAACGTGCCGCCGTTGCTGCCGGTCGTAATCACACGGCCATTGCCGGAAATTTCTGCCGGATACTGGGTATTGTTCGCTTCCACTGTCCAGACCAGCGCGCCGGAGGTCGGGTCGTACACCCAGATCCGCGCATTTCCCGTCACTACGACGCGGGATCCATCGCTGGAGAACCTCACGCCGTACCAGCCGCCAACCGCGGCGATCGGGAACGCGTGCGTCCAGAGCGGCGTGGAGGACGCCCGCTCGAAAGCCCAAACGCGGACGCTGTCCTGATTCTGGGTGGTCTGCGCTTCGCAGGCGACAATGTGATCGCCCTGACGCGACATGCCGACCACCGCCAGCGCCTGCGTGCCCATGTCCGCGGTCCAGATCGGCACGGAATCCGTTGCCGACATCAGGTACAAAGAATGCCCATTGGCATAGGCAATAACGTCACCCGCGCCGGACACGGCCACGGATCCCGCACCGTCGACTCCGGCCTTGCTGTAGACCATCGAGCCGCTTACGCCGTCGTATACCTGCAATTGAAACTCGTTAAGAGTCACGCCAATGGCCACGACGGATCCGTCATCGGATAACGCCACGTTGTCCATCAGGCCTGTGGGATGAGAAGTTTCCCACAGCATCTGCCCCGTCTCATCGAGCGCGCGGCGTCCACCGGCATGACCGGGGTAAGCCGTGGCGTTCAATGTCCAAGGAACCGCCGGATCCACGGTCTGGATCCACGATTCCGCAGCGCCGTTGTGCTGGCGCGTAATCATGTGTGATCCCGCCTGGTCCGCCGCCGCCGCAAGGGTGGTCAACGCCAGAATACACAGTGCGAGGATCACAACATTTCGAACAACCGTCTTCATACGTTCTCCTTTTAGTTTCAGCCCAAGGTCCCGCCTTGTTCAATGCGTGATGCTGCAAATGTTATGCCTTCGGCTATCCTAAGGCCGACAAAAAAATATACATAAGGCACTCTACAATTGCAAAGAGTGCAGTTTCGCGGATACGGTTTGCATCGGTGGGTCACGATGCTTAATTATCAATCGGTTATACTTACGACTCATCTGTCTAAAAAACAGAACCCGCCATGTTCCTGCGGGTTCTTGAGAAAATTGCCTCTGATTCAGCCTCACATGGCCGGTTGCAGACCTTGTGTCATGATCGTCAGCACGCTATGCGTCGGATCATTCGGGTTGTAGAAGAGGTTCTGCACGTCGCTGTCAAAACAGAAATAGAGCGGAACCCCATACACGGCAATGCGGAAGCTCAGGTTGTAAATGTACGCCGACGGCCGGTGATAGCGGGGGTTGGACGTCGAATCGGACACGGCCATGAGGCCGGTCACGATGTCCTGGCCCTGCACATCAAACGTCCAGCAGTTGGGCAGTTTTCCGGCCAACCGGGAGCTAACCTTCGTGGAGTCGAAACGCACACCCGGGAAGCCATTTGCACCGTCCATTCCCACAACGTTCGGGCGCGATCCCGTCCGCCAGCCGGAGAAGATCTTCAGCCGTGTGGTGGCATACGATGCGGCGCTGAAAGCCACCGTGTCGCCCGGATCTTCCTGAAATTTTGCCAGAATGTTCCAGCCGGACAGGATTATTCGGCCGCCTTTGGCCGTGTAGTCATTGAGGATCCGCTGGCGCGCGTTTCCGACGGTCGTGTCCGCCGTGCCCGGATCGTCCATGTGCCACAGCACCAGTCCGGCATTGCGCACGTCGTAAGGCGAGAGATAGGTACGGTTCTGGCGGGACAGATCGGGATTCGCGGCGTCCACCGTTACCTGTACCACCCGGTGCTTGGTCACGTTGCCCGCGTCCAGAATCGACGCGTAGAAAGTGTTGACCTGATTTTGCGTCGGCTGACCCTGCGTGCCGTTTCCGTTCCGCGTGTCCGCCGCAATAATCACACTGTCCGACAAAACCTGCTGGACAAGGTGAACGACGTAGGTCAGGGTGTCCGTGAAGTCATTGGAAAGATCACGGGCCATAAACTGGAACGGGTAGTCGCCCGGCAGCAGGTCCGTCGTGTCGATCGTCGTGCGAGTTTGCCAATTGCTCCAGTTGTTCCACGAAACGTCACCGCCGGTAAACTGTCCGGTACGGTAACGGTAAGCATTGATCTCGCCTTTGTACGGGGCATGGGCAACAAAGCCGATGCTGACCGTCTGTCCGGTGGCTTGGACATAATACTCGGATCCGTCCGGATAAAAGGCATTCCCTCCATACGTGGCCGACAGGGTGGGATCCATGACGGGCTGGAACGCCGGGCCGGACCCCACATAGACGGTGTCTGCGGCAACGTTGCTGACCGCGCCACCGGCATTCTGCGACCGTATATAAATGATATGCTGTTGATTCGGCGCCAGTGACGCGTTGGAGATCCCGAAGACTCCCGGCGGAAAGAACGGATCGGTGAGCAAATCGGGAGACGCGAAGGCGAAGATCGAATCCGCCGTCCACGCCGACCAGTCCGTCTGGTTGTCCACACTGACGGAGTACTGTGTGCTGGACGGACGCGGCGAGTTCGACCTTACGCTGACCCGGAAATTCGTCCCCAGAGTGTCGTGATTCGCAATGCCCACGCTCCCGAAGGTCGTGGTCGGCGCCCGGTTGAGCGTGAAGAAACGCCGCAGCGGCGGATTCGGATCCGCGAGGCCCTGGTCATCCACGGCCTGCACCGAAAAACTGTGCAGCGTGGGAGTGGAGTCCTGGGGGGAGAAAAAAGCCAGTGTGGTATCCCGGGCCGTGGTGGTGCCGATCTGCACGCTGTCCACATACAGCCGATAGAAGGCCACATTGCCGTCCGGATCGTTGCCCGACCAGGCCAGCGTTATGAAGTAATTGACCACCGCGCTGTCGCGCGGGGCAACCGACAAGGTCGTCGTCGGTGGATTGTTCCCCATCGCGCTTCCCGGATTCTTGACTTTGCAACCTGCAAGCCATGTGCTCAGTCCGATCGCTACGATGAGTAGTGCTTTCAAACTTTTCATTATGAGGTCCTCACGGCTTGAAGGTCACCATTGGAATCCGATGGCCAGACGGTGCGGCTGACCCTGAATTGCGTCCCAGCCCGACTGACTGCTCTGCACGGCCTGTGTGAGCCGTCCGAAGTAGGCGTACGCGTAGTCGAAGGTCACTTTGTATCCGTCCACCACCGGGATCTTCAGTCCGAAACCCGCGGCAAAACTCTCTTCATCATAGTCGAACTTGCCGCCGGCCCGGATAAAGAACATATTCTTGTAACCGACCTCCGCGCCCAGGTTCACGCGTTCGCGCGCATCATTGGGGTGGTTCATTTCAGCGGACAATTCCCCGCTGTAGGTCGAGTCCATAGACAGGCCGAACATCACAAACGGATCGAAGGCGACGCCCAGACGGAACAGCGCCGGCAGGCTGGCGCTCGTGTACTTGACGTTCACGATGTTGCCGCCGTTGACCACCGCGTTGCGGTAATCGGCAAAACTGCCCGAGTAACGCACGTTGGGGCCAAGGTTCTGAATGGACATGCCCAGCCGCAGGGTGCGCAGGCTGGTCTTGTACAGCGTGCCCAGATCCACGGCCACGCCGTTGAAGGTGTTGTCGGCCAGAGCGCTGCGCAGATACCGCACGTTGGCGCCGAGGCTGAACCGGTCGGTGAGCCGCCGCGCATAACTGGCGCCGATGGCCACGTCCGACGCGTTGAATTTCCGCCCGGTGCCTTCAGGGTGCTCCCACGTGCGTTCCATCATATCGTTGGTAAAGAGGTTTATCGCGTGCAGCGAGACGGCGCTGTAGTCGCCCCACTGGTGCGCCAGCACGAAGCCCATCAGCTCGATATTGGCAGGCATGTTGATCTGCGTGGCCACAAACTGGCCTTTCCGCATGTCTGCCAGAGCGCCGGGATTGGACCACACGCTCTGCGCGTCGTAGGACGAAGCAACCATCGCATTGCCCATGGCAATTCCACGCACGTCCATCTGGATCTTGAGCACCTGCATGGACGTGGTGCCTACCTTGGTAATCGCGAGGGCCGGAAGCGACAGGACGAAGACGGCCGCAAGCGTAAGCACGAGGGTGCGGCGGAGTAGGTTCGGACTAATCATGGTTAGGTCCTCTGCGCATAGACAAGCACAATGGTTCCGGTGACCCGCGCGTTCCGTCCGGGAATCCGCACGTAGAGGGTATGGGGCCCGGGGCTCAGACATGGCCGGTCTGATCCGGGGAAACACACCGCCCAGTTCACCTCGAAAGTACGTCCCAAATGCGAGATATCCGCCGCGGGCAGCCGGTCGAGAGGCAGCGTAAAGCCCCGCCCGATGTAGCCGGTCGCCGAATCAATCGCCGCGGCGTAAATCGCCTGACCGCCGAGGCGGCCCGCCGAATCCACGTACACGGCATTCGGAACGTAGAAGGTGCTGGTGCTGTCCAGTGCCACGGATAGAATATACCGATTGTCCAGCAGCGTATTCAGGTAGACCAGTTCCTGACCCAGCCGCGTCGTATCCAGCACAAAGGCTTCGAATTGCATTTCCAATTGCGCCAGAGTGTCATTCACGGCCGCAAACCCGGCGCGGAGGGCCGCCAGCGCGGAATCCACGGATGCCGCATTGGCGATGTCGACCCGGTACAGCGCGCTGTCGCACTGCGTAGTCCGTCCGTGATAGGTGAACTGCGTGAGGGAATCGGTGGTGCTGACGGCGACGCCGATGGTGCCGGTCAGAACTCGCATCTGCGCTTCAACGGAGTCGATCCGCGCTTTGACCACCGTGTCCGCAATCAACGGAGTCTTGAAATTCGTCAGGGCCACCAGGGCCGGGACAATCAGGCTGTCGCGGATGTAGGGAACCGAATCCTGCATGATCTGCAACCGGCGGTAGATCTGGCAATCCGGCTGGATGTACGTTGCCACGGTCAGCCGCGCGGGTGAACTGACGCCGGGAACATTGACCGTGGCCAATTGCTGCGCCACGCTGAACGTCGCGGGGGCCACGCCATCGGTACCCGTCGAGGTGTTGTTCCAGAGATTGATCGTCTCGGTGTATCCCGGTTCGGCGGGCGCCAGCGGCTCATGCCGCGGGTCGCTGCATCCCCAGTTCAGTGCCCACAGACTGATGGCGCCGAGCACGGCCGCAGCCGCCAGAATCCGGCGTGCGCTTCGGGCCCGCCAACGCGGGCGGAAGGGCGGAGAGGTATATCGCGTGTCGTTCATTTGATCACCACGAATTTGTCGATAGTGCGGTCGGTCCCGCCGGTGGGCTTGGTATACTCGACGATGTAGTAGTAGATCCCGCTTGCGATTTCCTGCTGATTAAAGGTATTCAGGTTCCACTGCTCCATCTCGGTGCCATTGTAATGGTCCAGCATTGCCAGAAAGTCTCCGGCCAGGGAGTAGATCTTGACCTTGCAATGGCCGGGAATCGTATTGGCCGGCAGACCCATGAAGAAGAGTTTGCGCGGATACTCGGTGATCTGCCGCGCCGTGTTCACCTGGCCGCCCGATTCGCCCGGATGGCTGCCTCGGTACGGATTGGGGAACACGTAGATCTGCTTCAAATCCGCCGGTGCGCCGGTCTGTGCCGTGCGGGCGATGGCCGCCTGCTGAATATTGCCGGTGCGTCCCGAAGACAGAATCCCCGCGCCGGCCGCGCCCTTGCTGAACGCGCGCACGGAATAATAGTAGGTGTGCCCCGGAATCAGGTTGTTGTCGATGAAGAAATACTGGAAATGTGTGTGAGCCGAGTCCAGCCACAGCGTGTCACGCGGCATGCCGAGGTTGAAATTCGACCACTCGAAAGGCGGCGGCAGCGTGTCGATAAGGTCGTAGGACGCGATGGTCTGCCAGTTGATCTGGTCGGTGGAGCGCTCGATGGTGTAGCCTTCAAAATTCGGCACGCCGTAGAAGGGATCGACCGACGCTTCCGAATTGTTCGACCAGCGGATCCGCGCGAAGGTCCCGTAGGCATCCACCGTGAACTGCGGCACATCGGGCGCCGCCGGGCCGGTGAAGTCGTGCAGGTACATGCTGTAGGCGGACCGTCCCGCAGCCTTCACGCTGGCCAGATCCCGGCCGCTGATCATCGCGATGGTGATCGGCAGCGTACTGTCCGGCAGAATCGTAAAGCCGCCGCCACGCGCGCCGAACGACAGCATCATGCGCTTGTCTCCCGCCGCTGACGATGTGTCGGCAATGACTCCCGACGTCATGACCGTGTACTTGTCGGCATCCGTCGCCGGGTCGCCGCCGGTCAGGCGGTCATAGTTCTGGAAGGTCACATCCAGTTCGCCCAGCGAAATCGGCGTCTTGACCACTTCGATGCCGAACACGCCCGGTGTGGGCGCGCCGTGCCAGAAGCCGAACTTGCCCTGCAGCATGATCGGCACCTTTTCGGTATCGGTGATCTTGAGCGTGTCGTAGAAGTTGCCGTCGTGCGCCGAGGCCAGGTCGCCGCCCTCGCCCGCCGCTCCGACATCCGGATCGGCGAACATGGCGATGTAGACATTCTGCAGCGGCAACTGTCCGACATTGCGAATCAGGTAATCCACGAGGATGAAGTCCTGGGCATAGGCCTCGGGGAAGGCATACGAGCGCTGAAGAATTTCGATGTTCAGCGGGGTGTGACCGTCGCCGTCGGGATGCCGCACGTGGTTCAGGTCGATAATATCATGGTAGGCGCAGAAATATTCCTGGGCGCCGCGGGCGTTGCCGTCTTCATCATCGTGGCCATCGTTGTCGTCGTCGAGGAAGCCCACGTTCAGGTCGCCGTCATAATCGGGATCATCCATATCCACCAGGCCGTCGTGATCATTGTCGATCCGGTCGTGGGAAATGTCGCCCGCGGGATCTTCGTCCACGTGCGGTTCGGGATCGTAGCCGGCGTTGCCGTCACGGTTGTAATCGCCGCTCCGCCCCGTATCCCACACCTTGCCGCCGACACCGTTGGAGTCGGCATCGACGTCGATGTTCTGCGGGACGTGGAATTTGACGGCCACCACACTATCCTCATCCGTCGACGCATCGCCGTCGTCGTTGAAGCCGATGTAGCCGCCGCCCAGATCCCAGTTGTCCGATGCCCGCCCATTCAGGTCCCAATCATCCGTAGCCTGGCTCCAGTCACGGTCATCATCCGCGCCTTTCGCCCCCTGGAGGTAATCCTTGCCGTTGAACGTGGAGAAACTCTTGGATGTGATGAACCAATCGCCGTTATTGATACTCAGACGCGAGGCGGGAATGGTCCCGATATGCTCGTTCCAGAATTCGTTCGTTCCATTATCGCCGTCGTTAGTCGTCGAAACGCGGTGGACTCCGTTGAGTTCCGCGCCGACCCACAGACCGGCGCCGAACAGGAAGTTATTCCCGCTCCGGATGGGCCACTCCCAACCATGATAGGTGGTGGTCTGCTCGGGATTGCCCAGCGCGCCGGAATTGGACAGAGCCGTACGGACGTTGCCCACATCATGCTCGATCAGGCTCGGGATTGCGTTGGGATCCACGCCGTTGGGCCGCCCGATATTGGTCCCCTGACCACCGTCATCGAGGAACCTCGGCGCCGGAGGGCGCGAGTCCGTGGTGGTCATGTCCACGACGGTACGGGCCATCAGCGCGGCGCAAAGCAGTCCCACTGCAAGAAGTGCGGTCAGCGCGCCGTAAGGTCTGCGGAATGTACCTTTCATATGTGCCTTCTTCCCTTAAAACTCTACGGCTAAGCCGGCCCGGATTTCCCGGCGAAAGCCGTAGGCATCAGGGTTCGGCCCGCTCTTGGGATTCTGACCGAAGTTCGGCGACACGGGGTCGTTCACATAGCCCGGATTGCCATTATAGAATGTATCCAGTGTGTTCGGGTTGATGTCCCAGCCCAGCACATTCACGTTGTCAAACAGGTTGCGCACCTGCAGCAGCAGTCTCCACCCGAGGCCGCCCAGCTTGAACGCCCGCGTCACGTTGACGTCGGTCTGGAAATTCCACGGGCTTCTCTGCGAAAATTCCTGTCCGATGATATCCGAGCCGTTGGAATAGGTCGGCGTGAACGGCAGGCCCGACAGCGCCTGCGATATCAGGTTGACGTTCCAGCCCGACTGCAGCCATTTCGTCGTAAACGGCTGGCCCGCCAGCGGAGTGTCATAGGAAAGGTTGAACACGAGCTGGTGGCGGCGATCCCAGGCCAGCGGCGTTTCCCGCGGCGGCGGCGAATAGTTGGACCGCGTCACCTGCGAGCCGATGTCATACGAGTTGCGGCCATTGGCGAACGCCAGCGTGTAGGTGAACCGTCCCGCCAGATGCGATCCATACTGCTTGGAGACGTTGAACTCGATGCCGCGCGTCGACGCATAGTCCGCGTTGTAATAGATGGCGGCGTTCGAGCCGACGATGATCCGGCGGTACAGCGCGTAGAACAGCTCGTTTTCCGACGCCGTGTTGATCCAGTTATTGATGTCTTTGTAATACGTCGAGACATCCAGCAGGAAGTCCGCGCCGAACTGGTGCCGCACGCCCAACTCGTAGGCGATGGTCTGCTGCGGCTTCAAACTGGGATTGCCGAGGATCGGCGTGCCGCCGGTCTGAAGCTGGTTGACTCCGGTGAAGAAGAAGTCCTGCGCGGGACGCTGGTAGAAGTAGCCGTAGTTGAAGTGGAAGACGTCCTTCTCCGTCACACTGTACGCAATGCCAAGGCGCGGCGACAGGTAGGTCTCGCCACTCTTCTTCGGGGGAATGTAATCGATATAGCTCTGCGCACCCTGCTGGGCGAACGGATGCTGGAGGAAGTCGCCGGGAATCACCCAGTAGTCCATGCGCAGTCCGGCGTTCACGATGATGTCCCGGAACTCCGCCTTGTCCTGCACGTAGGCCGCGGCCGCCGACGGATAGTAGCGGTAGATGTCCGTATAGATGCCGCCGCCGTTGGTAGACACCGACGGATAGGGCAGATCCTGCGTAGCCGTGTTGTAGTAGTTGTACTCGAGACCGGCCTTCACGAGATGGCGGAGCGTCACCTGGCTGCTCACGTCCCCCTTGAAAGAGTAGACGCGCGAGGAGAAGTGCGCCCAGTCGGGCACGAGCTGTCCGGTGGTGCCCACCAGCCCCGTGCCGCCGATGTGGAAGCCGTCCACGCTCGGATAGGCATTGGTCGGATTGTTGTAATCCCACATGTGGTTGCCGTTCTGATCCACAAACGGCTCGCCGATGTCGTAGCGCCCGTTCTTGCGGCCCGTGGCATCCGGCAGATCGGTGAAGGGCTCGGAAGCCAATCCGTATCCGCTGGGCGCCTTGTTCTGCCCCTGCCGGGAGCGCTGGGTATCGTACGCGCTCAAGTGCAGCGTGTAATAGGTCTTCTGATTGACCGCATGGTTGAAGGTCAGCGCAAATTGCTGGTTTTGGCCGCGATCGGTGCGCACCGCATCGTTGGCATTGAAGGAATACGGCTGCAAGTCTTCGTCGATCAGACCGTCGCCGTCGTCATCCACCCAGTTCAGCGCTTCTTCGTCGACCCGTCCGTCGCCGTCATCATCCTTGCCGAAATTCTGCGCGAACGAGCCGGCGTCGGATCGCAGCCCCTGAATGGCCGCCAACTGATGCATGCCCGCGGAGATCTGCTCCGGAGTGTAGTCCTGCGGAAAACGCCGCGAGAGGCGGTACGAGTACGGGTTGACCCAGCTCTGATCCTGGTTCCAGAGCAGGTTGAACTTGAACTTCGGCTGAGGCGCATACGTCAGCTTGATGGCCGAATTGGTGTAGGACTGATTGCGCCGGACATCGAAGCTTCCCAGGTTCCACAGCGGATGCCGGTACCACGAATCGGTGTTGATCATCACCCCGTTATCGTTGGTGTTCTGCCCCCACGCCGCGCCCGAGGCAAAGAAGGACATGGAGCCCGGAATGCGCATCCCCAGCCGCGGCAGCAGTTTCTGCGTAATCGGTTCCGGCCCGGAGAGCGACGCTTCCGAATACGTATAGCCCTGGTAATTGGAAATCTTATGCCCGGGAGGATTGGTCGGGTCCACCACCAGCGCGCGCGTCTGCGGATCATAGGTCTGCGGCAGGGTGTGCGAGCCGGACAGCCCCGGGAAATCATTGACCTGCTGTGCATGGCCGTGATACACCGGATCACCTTCCTTGATGATCAAATTGACCACCGCCGACTGGGCTTCGCCGTATTCCGCGTTGAAACCTGCCGTCAACACCTGCATTTCGCCGATAGACTGATCGGAGACGTCGAGGCTGCGCACATTGAACTGCGGGTCGCGCACCTGCATGCCGTCCACCAGATAGAGCACTTCGTCGGGACGTCCGCCGCGAATATGGATATTGTTGCCCTGGCCGACCACACCCGCTTCGCGCGTCAGCGCTTCCCGGTAGGTCGTCACGGGCAATTGCGTGATTTCGTTGGAAGTCACAGATCTCACGGTCGTCGCCACGTCGCGCTGGATGACATCCCGCTGGGCTTCCACGGTGACTTCTTCTCCCTGGATCACCGACTGCTTGAGGGCGATGTTCACCGTACGCGTCTGGTCCGCCAGGACCTGAACGCCCGTGATGTTCTGCGTTTCGTACCCCAGCGCGGTCACCCGGAGTTCGTAAGTGCCCACGGGAACGTTCAAAACATAGTATTCACCGTTCTCGTTGGTAGATGCTCCGGTCGTGGTATTCACGATCACGATATTGACGCTGGGAATCGCTTCATTCGTGGCCGCATCCGTCACTTTGCCGGCGATCTTGCCGGTGGTCGCTGCCAGCAGCACCGATGCGGACCAACAAACGGACATCGCCACGAGCAGTGGCCATAAAATCCGTTTCACGGTTTACCTCCGGACCCTCACAAGGGCCGTTTGTCACACCTTATCGTACAAGTTCGTGGAGATTATCACAGGGCAGGCAGGGCTTCGCCCCGGAGACGGCCTGCGCCGCCTCCGGGGCAAAAGCAATCGATCCGCGACTACTTCAGCAGCACCATCTTGTGCGAAGCGAAGTAGGGCCCGGCGGACAGAGTGTAGAAGTAGATGCCGCTGGCTAACTGGGATCCGTCGAAGGTGAGCGTATGCCGGCCTTGTTCATAAAGTTGGCCGTTGACCACCGTCGCCACCTGCTGGCCCAAACTGTTGAACACCTTCAGCGTCACGTGATACATGGCGGGAAGGTCGAAGCTGATCTGGGTCGAGGGGTTGAAGGGGTTGGGATAGTTATCGAGCAGCGCAAAGCTGTTGACGCTGTTCATCGGGTGATCGCTCACACCAAGGAACGCCGAACCGACAACAATGGCCTGCATCCAATGCGCGCCGTAGTTGTTGTTGTTGTCCGTCGCGTCCACGTAGAACCAGATGGTATCGCCATTGGCCCAGCGGTGTCCGTTGCTGGCCGAATCGGGGATATGGTAGTAATAGGTGTCGCCGACAATACTGTCCTGTGGCAGCACCCGGTCGGTGTCGGCATCCGCCGGCACCCAGTGGTAGTTCATCGTTGAGGCCCCAATGCCCGAAGGATCCGTAATCACGGCGCTGACCACGAACGGACCGTGGGAACTGACCGGAGTCAGCAGCACGGGGTTCTGGATATCCGGCGGCATCGTGTCCACCGGAGCATAGCGGAAACTGGTGGTGATGTAGGCCACGCCGTTGGTGCCGCCCGCAAGCTGGTTCATGGTTGCGGTGGTCGAAGCAATACTGTCGACACGGGAATCCCACTGCTGCGTCTGGTCGATCCACGTCGTGCCACCGTCGGTGGAGCGCTCGGTGATCAAACCTTCCGGCGTTACAGCGCCCCAGATGTTGTTCGAAGCCACACCGCGGTTGGCATCCCACCAGTACATCTCGTTGATGTAAAGGATCGGACGCGAGCCGTCATACGGACCGGGAGCGTCGGCCAGGTTTTGGGGAGGCACAACCCAGCTTCCACCCCCATAGCCGAGCTGGTCAAAGCTGAACCACGCATGGTGGACCGCACCGGGGGCCGGCGGACCGGTATTGCTGACAACATAGGGAGTTTGGGATGCCGTGTTTACGGCGACGGAGGGATAGCGAACCGCGGACGCGATGTTGGAAGAGGACCAACTCTGTCCCTGGTTGCTCGAGTAGTAGACGATATCGCCCGAGGCGGCCTGATTCCAGAACGTGCAAATCAGCCAGTTGTTGACGTCGTCATAGGCGATGGGCTCGCTGGCGCCGACATAGTAGTTACGGGTCGGTTCGCCGGAGATGCCAATCTGCGTGATGGTGGCCGCGCCGCCCGCGACCGGAATCCGCCCAAGATATTGGGGATATCCGCTCGTGCCGATCTGCTGGAAGATCATGAACACGTTGGTGGCGCTGTTCACCTGCGAAAGATGCGGATATTGGGCCGTAGAGTCGATCTGCGGCGTGCTGGCGACGATGAAGGGTGTACCCCACGAGGCGCCGTTATTGGTGGACTTGGCGCCCCAGAAGGTGTTGGCGCCCGAAGCGTTGCGCCCCCAGATGATGGCGAACAGGTCGCCGTTGGGAGTCTTGCCGACGCTGGTCCAGCCGGACGGATTGGTCCCACCCACGCTGTGAAGGTCGTTATTGCCTTCCTGCATGACCACGACAGGCGTAAAGTTCGGCCCTGTAACCGAGTACACGGCATGCGTGGTGGAATCCATCAGCACGTAGCAGATATTGTTGTCGTTCGTAACAACCGTCTGGAAATCCGGATATTGGTTGGTTACCCGGAGCGTGATGCTTCCAAAATCGCCCGCGGTTTGCAGGCTCGACCAAGTCGCGCCGAAATCGGTGGTCTTGATATACCGCAGTTGGCCGTACGTTTCATCCAAGGTGCTTCCATGCCCGTGCCTTGGAATCGAACGCACCAAGTCCTGTACTCCCGCATTCTGCGGAGCCCGCGCATACACCATGCCTGCCATGAGAACAACAGCGCACGCAAGCGCCCACACCGCGGTTAGACGCACGAAACGTCTCGAGAGCATAACGTCCTCCAATCTTGAAGGGTTTAGCAACGACTATAAGCAGTCATTCAGCAATAGTGCCCGTCCATTACATTCCTTGTTTTGAAGTCAATTGCCGGCGAGACCGCTTGTGTCAAGCTCCGGTCCGGCTTCTCCCCTCTGCGGGGTACGCAAGGCCAACCGCACGCCTCTCACAAAACACCCCCGCCACCGTGCCAAAAGATGTCAACTATTAAAATAATGCGAACCCATCTCATTGTCAAGCAAAAAATTAAGTCATCTTAACGTTTCCGGTCGCCTCATCTTTGAGAAAAGTATATCAAACAATGTCTAACCTGTCAACTTCTGATCCGTCCCATTATCCACGGATATTGATCTTGTTTATTCTAAGTATCTCTTAATATGTCAGCTAAGTTGAGCCAACTATGCCTAACAAATCTTTCTTACTGAACATAAGTGCTCCCTTCTACGTCTCCTAAAACCCCTACGTTGAGTACGCTCTAAAAGAGAGGAAACCTTAGGCGAAGATTCCGGGCTATATCCCCTTGAATCCGACACTTCCGGCGTTCCTGCCGCTTCCTTATCTGTCCCTTCTCGCCTAAGGGTGCCTGTGCCATGCCCACATGGGCGGAGTGCCGCGTGGAAAAGCTTCCGGCACGCGCTCAGGAATGGTTGTAGAGGGTCCGCAACCTATACCTTACTTTATCAATTTCATAGCGCAACATTCGGCGGCCCTTGGCACTCCCAATCGTGAGTGCCTGCGTTTGCTTTTCGCCGCGCCGTCTTGTAAATTGAGGCTACCCTTCTGTAGATCGGATTCTCCTTTGGCACACAAACAGTTCGTCAAAAGGTTTACGGCGGTCGTTGGACTGGGACTGGTGGCTTACCTGTTCCTGTTCATCACCCAGGCCGCCGAAAAGGTCGCCGTCTGGCGCCAGGCCGCGACGTGCCAAAGTTCCGCACAGCTTCTATCCGGCGGCATCGTCGTATTCCAGCACGCCGACCCGGCGGAGTGCATCGGATCCGTGCCCGCCGAAGGAGACACCTTAGTCACACTGGCGGACAGCGCCGCGACCATGGAACGGTGGTACCGCTTCATGGACTCTCCGCAACCGCCCGGACTGATGATTCCCCTCGAATATCTCCATAATGGGGAACGGCTGCACACCGAAATCATGCTCCGCCTGCCCACCACAGCGGAATTTCTGCTGCTGACCGTGCTGCAGAGCCTGCGTTTTCTGATTGCGCTGCTCTTCATGTCCGTAGCCCTCTGGGCCTTCTTTGCCCGGCCCGATTCGGCGGGAGTGCGCGCGCTCGCCCTGTTCTCGTTTGCCATGACGGCCTTCATGATCAGCAGCATCGAGACGCTCTCCGGCCGCTGGGCGACTTTCCAGATCCCTTATCAACCGATCCTGCAGCAGATCCTGCATCAGTTCTCGATCCTCTTCGGCGCGTTCTGGCTGAATCTCACCCTGCAGTTCCCGCGGCCCGTCCACCTGCTTCGCGCACATCCCGTCCTCGCCTATTCCCTTTGCTATGTCCCCTCCGCCCTGCTGCTGGCGGCGATCGGCGCGGTGGTGGTTCTGAAAGTGGCGCTGCCCCTTAACCTGATCGCCCTGCTGATGCTGGCCGCGCAGATCGCCGGCGGGATGATCATCCTCGGCATCCGCCATTGGAAAGCCACCGAACGCATCGAAAAACGCCAGACCCGCCTTGTCCTCTGGGGAACCGGCACGGGGCTGGCGCTGCTGTTTCTGCTGATGCTGGTGGCGCAGGTCTTCCACGAGTGGCTGATTGCCGACCAGAAGCGCGGAATGGTCGTGGTCAATATCTCCTTTCTGGGGCTGCTGCTGTCACCCGTGTCGTATGTCTATGCCTTGGGACGCTACCGCCTGCTGGAAGTGGAAGCCCGCTTGCGGCGCGGCACGCGCTATGTGATAGCCATGACGGGCATGCTGGTTGTGCTCGCCGTGGCAGGCTATGCCGGCAGCGCCTTTGCCCGGCAGGCGTCGGCGTTGGGCAGTGTCTGGAGCGGCGTGGTGCTCACCCTGGTCTCGCTCGGCCTCGTGCTGGGAGGACGGCGAGCACGGGAATTCATCGTCGACCGCTTCTATCCGGAACGGCGGCGATTGCGGGATCTGTTCCATGACTTCCTGCAGCATACCTACATGATGACCGATGCCCGCACCTTTTGGAGAGAGTTGGAGGTCCATCTGCAGGACGGCCTGATGGTAGAAGGCGTCTATCCGCTGGTCCGGGCACAGGAAAACGGCGCGTTTCTCTGCCGGGATTTCGAGCATACCCCCTTCCATGCCGGTTGCGATCTTGCCGACCGCCTCGAGCGCGAGCGTAAGCCGATCATGGTGGACGAGGCCGTGGCCACGTCCCGGGTGAAGCTCACCGATGAGGAATCGGACTGGCTGGCCCAGCGGCGCATTGCCGTGGTGCTGCCGCTGCTGGCCCATACCCGCCTGATCGGCTTTTTGGGCCTCGGCATGAAAACCGAGCGCGATGACTACGCCGCCGAAGAGCTGCGGCTGCTCGATTCTCTGGCTCCGCAAGTGGCGCTTGCCAGTGAGAACATTCGCCTGCTCGAGGAGAACGTGGGCAAGAAACGGCTCGAAGAACAGCTCGCAATGGCGCGGCGCGTGCAGCACGGTTTTCTGCCGCGGCAGATTCCCTACTGTCCCGGTCTGGACGTTGCCGCCCGTTGCCGCTTCTGCCTCGAAGTGGCCGGCGATTACTATGACATCATTCCGCTGCCTACGGGCGAAACGGTGCTCGCCGTCGGCGACGTCTCCGGCAAGGGCGCGGGCGCCGCTCTGCTCATGGCCAACTTGCAGGCATCGCTGCGCACCGCCGTGGGCATGGGCATTCCGCTGACGGACATCGTCTCGCGGATCAATGAGCTGATTCACCGCAACACCCCGCCTGAGCAGTTCATCACCTTCTTCGTCGGCATGTTCGACCCGGTCCGGATGGAATTTACCTATGTGAATGCCGGCCACAATCCGCCGCTCCTCTTGCGGCGGGACGGCGTCACCGAGGCCCTCGATGTCGGAGGCCTGCTGCTGGGCACATTCCTCGGGTTTGCTTACCATCAGGCCACGGTTCCCCTGTCAAAGGGCGACGTCCTGCTGATGTACACGGATGGCGTGAGCGAAGCCATGAGTGAACACAGCGAGGAGTTCGGCGAAGACCGCATCCGCACTCTGCTGCGGGAACACGCCACGCATCCGCCCGATGCCATTCTGGACGACCTCGAACGCCGCGTTCTTCAGTACACCGGCTCCGATCTGCTCGAAGATGATTTCACCTTGCTGGCGGCGAAGGTGACCGGGTAGCAATCCCCACACGGCCTTCCGCTGATCCTCTCCGTTCCAACAGAAAACCCCCGCCACATGGCCGGGGGTTTTCTGCATTTTCAGCCTTTCAGCTTTTCAGCCTTTCAGCTTTTCAGCATTTCAGCATTTTCTTACTCGTATCTGAGCGCCTCAATCGGGTCGAGCAAAGACGCCTTTCTGGCCGGATAGAATCCGAAGAAGATGCCCACGAGACTGGAGAAGGCCAGCGCAATGAACGCGATCACCGGCGAGATGTCCGAGGGCCATCCGGCAAACTTGCTGATGGCCGCCGACACCCCGCTGCCCAGGGCAATTCCCAGCAGGCCGCCGATCGCGGACAGCAGCACCGCTTCCAGCAAAAATTGGAACAGAATGTCCTGCCCCCGCGCCCCCACCGACATGCGGATGCCGATCTCCCGCGTGCGCTCGGTCACCGATACCAGCATAATGTTCATAATGCCGATGCCGCCCACCAGCAGCGAGACCAGCGCCACGGACCCGAGCAGAATCGTCATCGTCTTGGCTGAAGACTCCACGGTGCTGGCAATGTCCGCCTGTGTGCGGATGATAAAATCGTCATCCTCGTTGCGGGCGATATGGTGCCGTGTGCGCAGCACGTCGGTCATCTCATCCACTGCCGAGGTCAGCGTCGCTCCACTGGTGGCCGAACCGAGAATCATGTTCACGCGCGTCTGCCCGCCCTGCATTCTGGCCGCCGTGGTGAAGGGAATCAGCACGATGTCGTCCTGATCCTGCCCCATCGCCGATTGCCCCTTGGCTGCCAGCCGTCCCACCACCTCAAACGGCAGGCGGCGGATGCGGATCGTCGTCCCCACCGGGTCCGAGCCCTGATAGAGATTGTCCACCACCGTCTGTCCGACCAGGCATACCTTGGCCGCGCCGCGCATGTCCGCATCGGTCATGCCCCGGCCGTTGGCGATGTCATACTTGCGGATGTCGGTGTAGGTGGGCGAAACGCCCCACACCTGTGTCGCCCAGTTCTGATCGGCGTACACCAACTGCGCGCCCTGGCGGATCGCCGGAGAAATCGCGCGCACGTCCGGGCACTGCGCGCCCAGCGCGTCCACGTCTTCGGTCGTCAGATTGGAGCGGCTGCCCGAGGCCTGGCGCGATCCGCCTTGACTGAAAGATCCCGAAAAGATCATGAACACATTGTCGCCCAGAGAGGAGATTTGCGCCTGCACGCTGTTGCGCGCACCGGTGGTAATCGCCACCATCGAGATCACCGCTCCCACGCCGATCACAATCCCCAGCATGGTCAGCATCGACCGCATTTTGTTCCGCAGCAGCGCCCGCAGCGACACACGGATCAGAGAGAGTACATTCATCAGGCCGTCCCTTCGTCATTCACAATCTGCCCGTCGCGAAGGGTGATTCTTCGCCGCGCATAAGCGCCGATATCCGGCTCATGCGTGATCAGCACAATCGTCATGCCGTCACGATTCAGAGCGTGAAACAGATCAATGATTTCGATGCTGGTCTTGGTGTCGAGGTTTCCCGTCGGCTCATCGGCCAGCAGAAGTTCCGGGCGGTTGACCAGCGCGCGGGCAATGGCCACTCTTTGCTGCTGTCCGCCGGAAAGCTGGGACGGATAATGGTCCATCCGCTCGCCCAGACCTACCCGTGTCAAGGCTTCCTTCGCCCGCTCATGCCGCTCGTGCGCGCTGATCTCGCTGTTGTAAATCAGCGGCAGTTCCACATTTTCCAGAGCCGACGTCCGCGAGAGCAGATTGAATCCCTGAAACACGAAGCCGATAAATCGGTTGCGCACCCGGGCCAGAGCATTGCGGGAGAGGCGCGAGACCTCTTCGCCGCTCAAAAAGTATTTGCCCGAAGAGGGACGGTCCAGGCAGCCAAGGATATTCATCAGCGTGGACTTGCCGCTGCCGGACGCGCCCATAATCGCCAGAAATCCGCCCGGCGTCACTTCCAGCGATACGCCGTCCAAGGCGCGGACTTCCGTTTCGCCCATACGGTAAACCTTCACCATATCGCGGATCGAGATCACCGAGTTGCCGTTGGATTCCATCAGCGTCGCGGGCCTCCTCCACCCATACCCGGCCCGCCGAAGCCCGGCATCCGGTTGCTGTTGGCATTAGTCGCCGCTGTGCCGCCGACCGTTCCCACAATCACCGAATCGCCCGGCGCAATCTGGCCGCTGATAATTTCCACATGATTGCCGTCATTCAAGCCGGCAGACACCTGCCGGGGCTCGGGCTTGCCGTCCTTGCCTCTGACCCACAGCGTCGACATCCGGCGCGAACCATCGCCCGCGTGATCGCCTGACCGCCCCCGCCACTGGCCGCGTCCCCCCGCACCCCGTCCCGCGCCCGTGCTGTCCCGCATCGCGCCCCGGGTCGTGTCGCGGACCGCTCGCGTCGTATCCCTTACCGCGCGCATCGTGTCCTTCTTCGCTGCCGGTGCGTCCGCGGGACGGAATCGCAGCGCCACCGACGGCGCGCGCAACACGTCATCACGCTCGGCGGTGACGATGGTCACATTCGCCGTCATGCCGGGACGCAGTTTCAAATCAGGATTCGACACCGAAATGATGACCGGATAGGTGACCACGCCCGAATTGGTCTGCGCGGCATAGCGAATCTGCTGAATCTGCCCTTGAAAGGTCTGATCGGGAAAGGCGTCCACCGTGAACGTCGCTTCCATGCCCTCCTTGAGTCCGCCGATGTCCGCCTCGTCAATATCGGTCTCAATCTGCATCTCCCGCAGATCCTGTGCAATCGTAAACAGCGTCGGCGCCTGCAACGATGCGGCTACCGTCTGCCCCACGTCCACGCTGCGCGAGATCACCACGCCGTCTGTCGGCGACGTGATTACGGCATAGGTCAGATTTATCTTCGCTCGGTCGAGCTGTGCCTGCGCCTGCGCCAGGCCGGCTTTGGCGACGTCAACGGCCGTCCTCGCGTTGTCGAAGTCCGCCTGTGAAGCCAATTTCTTGTCGAAGAGATCCTGCGTGCGCGTCATATCCCGCTCCGCCTGCGACAGTGTCGCCTGCGCGCGCTCCTTATTGGCATTGGATTCGTTCACCGCCGCCTGCAAAAAGGTCGGATCGAGACGCGCCACCACCTCGCCCTTTTTTACGGGTGAATTGAAGTCCACATACAGATTCTTGATCGTGCCGGACACTTGCGATCCGACTTGCACCGTGGTGACGGCACTGACCGTCCCGGTAGCCGTGACTTGCGTTTGTACATTGCCCCGGTCCACTACGGCCATGCGATAGGGCGTAGCAGCTTTGGCGTGGGCAGCGGACGATCTCCAGAAATAGAGGCCGGCGCCGACAACCACAAGAGCAATGATGATAATAACCCAGCGATTCATGTAAACCTGTTCAGGTGAAGGAAAAATTGCTTTGCCGTTTTAATACGCGGGAACTTGTGAAAGGTTTCCGTAAGTGATCCCGCGCAAAAATGCGAAAGTCCCGCCATACGGGCCCTTAACTCTTTGACACCCGACAGGAAAAAAGGATTAATTCACGCGGCAGGAACAAAACGGGGGGTTAACACTAATTCTGGACAATTCCGCCCAGCCCGTCAGCAAAGACTCTCGCTTCAAGGCTGTTTATTAGACTTGGATAGGGATAGTAATAGATGAATTTACGGCGTTCCTCTTGCAAAAGCAAGGTGAAAGCCTTAGATTGCGCTAAAGGATCTTACAGCGGGCGGGATATGTATCAGGCAGGAATGCGGCGTTTTTTCTTTCGGATCTGTTGTGCGCTGATTTTTTTAGCGATATGCCTGTGTACCGGCGTCGGTTGCAATCACGCCAAACGGGCGGGACGCGAGACCGGCACGGTCTCTCCACGCCCTCCTACAGCGCGTGAACACGCAGGGGCTCCCACCTGTTCTTACGTGGTGGATGATAGCGGCAACCTGATCCTCGATCTGAACGAGTGCCGTACCCTGCAGGATGACAGCTCGTGTGTCGTCCTCAAGGGATCGTCGCTGGGCCGGCCCATCTATTTGACGCACATCGAAGACCAAATATTCTATGCGCTGGACAGCCGCTGTGCTCAGGGCGGCTGCAACGCGACCGTCCACGGCAAGGAATTCGTCTGCCCGTGCGACAGTACTCACTATGCTCTGACCGGCGCAATCCTTCGCGGCCCGGCATCAACGGGACTGCGCGAACTGCCGTCCCTGAAGAATGGCAACCGCATTCGTGTGACGCCCCGGTAATTTAGAACGATCCGGCGATCTGGACGCAGAGTTGCCGCAATCCGGCGGTTCGGCTCCAGCGGTATTCGGTGCGGCATTCAATTCCCGCACCGGCTTCAACCCCCAGACCTGCGCTGTAATAGCGGCGTGTGGCCTGATTGTCCCGCTGCACATAATCGAATCTCTCCAGCAGATACACACGGCCCGCACGCTGCATCCATTCGGCGTAGCCGCCGCGCGAGTATTGCGCGCTCGCTTTGTCGCCCTTGCGCAGTACAATTCCTTCCGCCTTGGCCGAGAGACTTCTCCACGTGTCTTGCACATGGAGTCCGGTCATGCTCATCGCTCCCGCGCCCCGACTTTCCCAGCCGTGCGCCAGTGAGCCGCCACCTTCCAACCCTGGCAGCAGGGTGATATTCAGGCGTACGCCGCTGCTCACGCTGGGAGCAACCACACTCCACCGCTCGTCATCTTCAGCAAGCCCTTCCGGCACCGCTCCCTCACCGCGCCAAAGGCGCGACTCGAATCCCTTAACCACGTAACCATTGATCGTCCCGTAAGGTGACGTAACGGTCGTCGTCATTCCGATGTCGTTCCAGCCACCATGGGTTTCAGCCACAGCCACCGGCATGGTTACCGCTTTGCGGGCCATGGAGCTGTACACCTGATAGTCCAGGCCAAAGGGCACGTCAAACTGTCCGGCGCTGACATCCCAGCCCGTGACTCGCCTATTTCTATGCCCGTCGTCTGCTCCCGCTTTGATGAGCGTATAGCTGATGGTCGCCGCACCCACTCCGAAGCTGCCATCCGCATAGCAAATCGAGAGCGCGGTGGATGTGCGCTCATTCAGGGGATGGGACAAATCCAGTTCGATCTGATTGAATCCGGCATGCCCTTCGTGGCTGCTGCCGGGATTGGATGTGAAGATGCCGTCCATGAATCCGGAGACATTGAGCTTCGACTCGAATCCTGTAGGCTTCTCCAAAACGGGATCCACCCGGAGCTTGGCCAGTTTCCGCCGCGGCAAATAGACCGCGCCATCCCGTCCGGCAATCAGGGTCTGATCCTCAAAGCCCGCCATCTGCTCTTCGAGGACCTGCATCCGGATCTTCAGATCGGCAATCACTTTGTTCAAACTGTCCGCGCTGGATGGGGACTGGGCAAAGAGGCCTTCGGCACCACTCAGCACCGCAACGAGAAGCCAACGGCAAACGTTACGCATGCTTATTTTCCACCATTGAGTCGAATGATCCGTTCGGAAAATCCTTCAGCTCTCTATTGGCAAGCGATGTGCCCGTGCGGATCACCATAAAATCAGCAACTTACCAGAGCCCCACCGCGAACAGGTGAATTCCCGGCAACCTGCGGCGGCCAGATTACAACGCGTCGACACTCAATTCAGAGCAAGAATCTCGATTCAGGACAGTCGCGACCCTGTGATGTCTCTTGGAATCTTGTCAACACAAATCTTTTGCGTAACTACAGGGACAACTCTATAGCGGATTGTGAGCATTCCTCCACAAAAATTGCTAATGACGATTTGTGTTTATTAGGATGAACATAGTCTATTGAATAGATGAGGGGCCATTTTATCCTTGACTTTCTTGTCTGACAGACTAACTTAGAATAAGCACCATAGCACAGCATACAGCAACTCAACGCGACTGTCCGGCAGTCGAAGGACGTGAAAGACTTCGCGGTATGAAAATGCTTCAGCCGCCGCGATACCTATCAGAGACGTACTGTGCCTCGGGCGGCCTGATGCCCGGCCAAATGAAATGGTTGGACAGAGAAGGATGACTTTGTTTCAACGGTTAATGATAGCCACAGGAATTGTGGCTTGCATTTTTTCTGCGCCGCGCGAGGCCAAGTGCCAGACGCCCGTAACGACCTCCGACGTGGTGACCGTGGCAAACAACTGGCTGCATCTCGGACAGGAGATGGACTGGGGCTGGAAGGCTGCACCGGACTTTAACCCTGCTTCGGCCAAGGAAATTATCGAAAAGGGTGAAGTCGTCGGCTATTTCCTGTCGGTGCCGTCCGGAGGGTACATCCTTCTGCCTGCCTGCCGTGAACTTCCGCCGGTAACCGCCTACTCGTCCGAATCCGCATTTTCGCCGAATGATGCAGGCGGCTTTGCCGCTCTGGTGCGGGAAGAACTCCACGCCAAGATCGGTCTGGTCCGCAGTTGCCTGAGCACTCCGACGCCGCCCGTCGAATGGACGGCAGTCACCGCCGAGATCGAGCATGATCGCTCGCTGTGGCAGGCCTACACGGCGTCCTACAGCGACTTTTCCGCATCGCTCGCCGCACAGAATAGCCGCGCCGAATCCTCGACCCCCAACCGCGATCATCGCTACAGCATCGATGACATCCAGCCGCTGGTCACCACAAGCTGGCATCAGAATGCTCCTTTCAATAATCTCTGCCCACTCGGACAGGGCGGAGGCCACTGTGCCGTCGGCTGTGTCGCCACCGCATGCGCGCAGATTCTGGCCTTCTGGGGTTATCCCGCCGCGGGCACAGGCTCGCATTCCTATGCGTGGAACGGCGACCAGTCCTGCGGCAGCAATATCCCGGGAGCGACTCTCTCGGCCACCTACAGTGACAGCTATGACTGGGGCAATATGCTCGACAGTTATGTCGGCAGCGAAACGGCGGCAGAGCAGACCGCCGTGGCCGAACTGTCCTACGAAGTCGGCGTGGCGCTGAATATGGACTATGGTGTGTGCGGCTCGGGTGCTAACACGGCATCCGTCGCCAGCATTCTGCCGCTCTACTTCGGCTATGCCGGCGGGATCGAGATTCAATACCGCAATGCCTACAGCACCGCGGCGGCGTGGTTTACCATGCTGCAGGAAGATCTGAATATCGGCCGCCCCATGCAGTACCGCATCCAGTCCCACTCCATCGTCTGTGACGGCTGGCGTGTTTCCGGCGGCAATCAGATCCATCTGAATTACGGCTGGAATGACGGGCATACCACGTGGTACACGGTCGACAACCTCTATTGCACCTGGACCGGCTGCAGCCCCAGCGTGGAATATGTCGTGCGGCATATTCGTCCGTCAGGCGCGATACCGTCCGACCTGACGCTGACCTGCCCCAACGGCGGCGAAGTGCTGGAAGTCGGAGAGCAGCACACTATCCAGTGGACCTCCCAGAATGTCACCGGCAATGTAAAGATCGAACTCAACCGCAACTATCCTGCGGGAAGTTGGGAAACCCTCACGGCCAGCACGTCCAATTCCGGCACCTACCTCTGGACGGTCACTGCCCCTACCTGTCAGGCGGCCCGCGCCCGCATCAGCAGCGTCACGAATCCGGCGATCAGTGATACCTCCGACGCCAATTTCGCCGCCCAATCCGCCGCACCGCCACAGATCACCGCACAGGTGGTCAGCGACGGCCTTCGCCTCGCCTGGCATGATACCGGTTCAGCTTACTACCGGATCTACAGCAGTGATGCCGCCGGCGGCCCTTATTCCACCTTCGTCGGCAGCACGTCCGATACGACCTACACCACCGATCCCGTATTCGACCTGCGCTACTACACGGTCACCTCTTCAACCACGCCGTAGAGCGCCTTTCAGATTTTCAGCCTTTTCTTCTGGTCCCGGTTCCGCAGGCTGGGGCAAGATAAAACGGGCGCATCCCCCGCGCCCGCGTTAGGCCACACGCGCCGACCCTTTGGTCGGCGCGTGTGTTTTTGTGCCTGCGTTAACAAATCCTGACCTTACTCCTTGGGCATAAAGAAGAGGGCGGCCCCCACGGGTCGCCCTTATTCAGCTTTCAGCGTACAACGCTCAGTTTTTCTCATAGAAGTCCGCCCGCCGGTCCCCCACTAAATCATTCCACATGGTCACGCGCTTGTTGTCTGCCGCGGAGGGATCGATCTCCACCACGGCCACCCCATGCTCATTGCCCGGCGCATCGGCCAGCACGGTTCCCTTCGAGGAGACAATCTGCGAATGCCCGGTAAACGTCAGACACCGTCCCGCGCGGCGCTCGGTGCCCACACGGTTAGCCGTCACACAGAACACGGCATTTTCCAGCGACCGCGTCACCATCGCATGCTGACAGTAAGGCATCACGAGGTTGGAAGGATGGGCAATAATCTGCGCGCCGCGCAGCGCCAGGGTGCGCGCGGCTTCCGGAAAGCGCCAGTCGAAGCAGATCATCAATCCGACCCGCGCCGATCCCACCGGAAACACCGTAAAGGGGATATTGCCCGGATCGAACACCTTCTTCTCATGGTCGAAAAGGTGGAGCTTGCGATACTGACCCACTACGCCTTCCGGTCCAGTCAGCACCGCCGCATTGAACACATGCATATGGCTGCGCTCGGCAAGTCCAATCACTGCATGGCAGTTCCGCTCCGCACAAAACTGTATCAGCCACTGGCACGTCTCGCCGCCGGGGACCTCTTCGGAGAGCGTCCGTGCCTCCTCGCGGTCCAGATACTCATATCCGGTGAGAGCCAGTTCGGGCATCACCCACAGGTCGGCGCGGACCTCTGCCGTCAGCTCTTCAATTTCTTTGCGATTAGCCGCTTTGTTGCCAAAAACCGGGGACGTTTGAACGATGCCGATACGCATGGGCCACCTTAATCACGTTGCTCAGAACCTTGGCTTAATATAGCAATTTCCCTGCAAAAAAGCGGCCTCCTGTGGGGAGGCCGCCTATGTAAAAACTGCGGTGGCGCGCTCGCCCCGGGCAGCGTCTGAATCCGACAAAAGGCAGCCCCGGTAAGGAACTGCCTTTTGCGACAAGGAGCGATGCGCCGTGACTCTCCTCAGCGGCGCGCGGGCTGCGGTTACCCGCTCATTCTATGGGATGCAGGCATCCGGCCTATTGTTGCAACTGAACATGGGCCCAAGTCTCTGGTCTCACGTCTCAGCCCAACTTTACTCTTCTACAACCGCGGCTTTCTTCTTCGCAAAATCCAAAGAGAGCTGTCCGGCGGGACGCGCATTCCACAGCGTGAGCATCAGGATGCCGCCCAGCAGGCTGAAGCCGATGATCCCCCATGTCCAGTTGGCCCAGCCGAAAGTGTCCAGAAACCAGCCAAGCCCAAAGCCCACAATGCCGCCCGCCAGATACTGCATGCCGTCGAAAAATCCCGCCGCCGAGGCTGCCGCTTTTTTGCCGCCGAAGTCCATCGAGGCCACACCCGAAAGCAGACTGTGCGTGCCCTGAATACACATCGACACCAGCATAAACATCCAGATCGAAGCAATCGGCCCCCAACTCTGGCTGAAATGCAATCCCAGCAGCGCCAGAGCCTGCCCAAAGAAGAACAGCGCCGCCACCGGAGGGCGCCGTGAACCGAATACCTTGTCGGACATCGTTCCCGCTAAAAGTCCGCCTAAAATCGCGCCGATGGGCATGCCCACCGCCGTCAGCATAAAGGCCGCTGAGGTGAAGGCCACATGGTGCACTTCCCGCATAAAGCTCGGAAACCACTGGTCGATGCCGTGCCGCACAAAGCCCGTGCAGAATTCCGCCAGCGCAATCACCAGCATCACCCGGCTGGTGAACACCTTCTTGGCGATGTATTTGTAATCGACCTTGACGTCCTTCTCCTGATCGCTGCCGTCTCCCGGATCAAGGTAGGCATAGCCCGCGCGGTCCGGCGCATCGGCAATGGCAAACTTGCCCACAATCAGAATCACCAGCAGCACAATCGCCGGAATAAAAAACACATATTCCCAGGCCATCATGGTGACAATGATCCCGCCCAGCGTCATGATTCCCAGCCGCCCCGCCTGAATCATGATTCCGAAAATTCCGCCGAACACTCCCCGCTCCCGCACATGAAACCAGGCCGCATTAACCTTGACAATCGACAGCGCGCCGAAGGACTGAAAATAGCAGTTGAAAATCCACAGCGCAATAAAGATCGACAGCAGAAACGTCGCCGATTTTCCGAAGGCTTCCAGCATGGCCACCCGCGCGGGATCGGCGCTCTGCAAATCCTTGGGCAGCAGTTTATGGAATTCCTGAATGCGCTCAAAGGAATTCAGCGGCGTGGCCTTCAAAACAGTGGTCGGCACGCGGAAATAGTCTTTGATCTCCGCGCTCTTCACGCCCGAGGCCAGCAGCGCCAGCGAATCCTCCGCCCCCACATGCTCGCTCGCGTTCCCTTTGTAAATTGCGCCGCGCTTCATGATCACGGTGGGCTGATTCCACACCTGTGCCTTCAGCGGTTCATACTGCGTGCCGAGCTGCCGCAGTTCATTGGGCACACCAAAGAAGCCGGGTGCCAAACCAAACAGCAGCGTAAACAGAATGACGAACGTCCCGCCGAACAGAATCGCCTTGCGTCCGCCGATGCGGTCGGCAATCGGACCGTTCAGAAACACCGAGGCGGCATACACCCAGAAACCCGCCGTGAGGATCATTCCGAGCTGTTCTTTCGACCAGCCGAAGGTCTCCCGCAGGATGGGATTGGCAATGGTAATATTGTAGCGGCACATATAATAGGCCGCATACAGGAGGCCGAGGGAGACCCAGTTCTGAGCGCGCCGCGTGCGGAAACCGGGTTGAGTCAGGTGGGAACGGTCGAAGTGCATGGGATTAAACTCTTTAGCGGAAGCAAACCGGGGCCGGATCAATCGTGTTCAAGTTACTCAAATCCTGCTCAAAGTACAAACCCGGTGGCCGTCTCTTCCCCTGTTTAAGAGGCCGAATCTCCCCAATTCGGCACCGTGATGCAGTTCTAATAGCTTCGATCCAGATTGTGCTCCCGCTGATCAAGTTGACTTAGAGCAGATCGGCCCTTATATTGTGCCTCAGATTCAAGCAGGACGGCACAACAACAAGCGGACTATAAGAGCAAAAAAGCTCCGCCACGCAACGACAATCAGACGTGACGTTCAAAAGTTTACCGCCGTGCGTCACTGCGGAAAAAAAGCCACACAGAGCTTTCGCCCCGTCGAAGTAATATCCCGATGGGGTTTTCTGTTTCTGGCATAGAAAGGAAGACGCACCGATTAGCCGGCGGGTTCCATCCCGCCCGGATTGTCTAAGCCTGTGCGATTAGGTGGCGGCCTCCGCGCCGCCACATTCTGAAAGAAGCCACATTCTGACGAAAGTGGGAGACAGGTACCGCACCTATTAGGTGGCGGCCTCCGCGCCGCCACATTCTGAATGTAGTGCCGGAAGGTCCGGCGAAGCCGAGATCTCACCACAAGCGGGGCAAGGCGCTTGTAGCGCCCGCCTTGGCGGGCTCTTCATCTGACCTTCCCCCTTTGAAAAAGGGGGGATCAGAAGGGGGTTCTGCATAAAAAAGGCCCGCCACCTTCTTCAGGTTCGAGCCTTCTTCGCATTCCTTCATCCCTCCGCCTTCATCCTTCATCCTTTATTCGGCTCCGCCACCCTCCCGACTGGTGTTGTCGCGCATGGGAGCGATGCTGGCGCTCCCCTCGTTAAAATGTCAGCTTAAGCAGTTCCACCATTACGACGTCCACATTTCTTTTGAGCCGCTTCACGTCGTCGTGTGTAGATTCTGTATGCGTGGAGAGTGAGCCACGTTCATAGACACTTCGAGTCAATTTCGCAAACATCTCATCAATGTCGTGTGCCTGCCCAGTGATTTGTCGACGCAAAGCATCAGGATCGCCTCTCGATTTCATGATGAACGCAGCTTTCTGCCTCATTGTTGGCCCTGATGTGTTCGGTTCGACCTTGAAACCGGGTTGAGCGGTTAAGTCTTCGTCTCGAGCAAAATGGTCAAGAACTTCCCGCAAGCACTCTCGTATTTCACATGCCGTACCTCGCCACGAAACTCTGGAAGTCGCGTGTAGATCCGCAACAACCTGATCATAACATCGCGCCGCAGTAGGCACGAGCCTGTGTAGAGTCTTCGATATTTCCTCCTCGGCCCCGGACATCGGAGCACCATTGTCGGCTTTGCTTTTCCGAATAGTTGCGGCGATGGCTAATTCGCGACTTACGTCAAGGCTCTTCGTGCAGACTTTTAGTCTGTTCAAGCACTTCAAGTAGCTTTGTCTAGCATTCTGTCCATTGGTCAAAACAAGTAGCTGTTGAAAGTCGCTGTCGAATTGCGCAAGCTCGTCTGCGATGCCGATGGCGTCAAGATCGCTGCGTATTGTTCTGAAATAGGTCTGGACCAATGATCGACCACGATTTCGGAGTTCTTTCGAGTTAATATTTCTGGAGGTCATCTTCTTAATGTCGACCCAAAGGCCAGTCAAGTCGTCTACAAATGAGCGCCAATCTTTGTCGTAATCTGCTGGCATGGTTACAGTCTCTCCTCGTCAATGACATAACTGATCACCAACTACTTAGATTTTGGCTCAGTATTCGCTGGGAGCTTATGTTCAACCAGATTGTAGCCAACCGCGTTGAGTTTATAATGGCCCGCTGAGGCTTGGTCAATATACCCCGCATTCTTGGTGTTTACAAGAACCTGCCTCAGGTGTTTTGGCACCGGTAGCTTCGCCTGCTTGAAGTATGGTTCCAGTACCGATGCATTGAACTCGTCTACCTTCGACTCACCTGTTAGGACTTCCGAGAGATAGAACATCACCACTAGTGCTCGCTCGTTCTCAGATTTCGGACTCTTCTCTTGCGCAAACGATCGAATGTCTGAGTTCGCTCTCGGTTTCTGGATAGTCTGTTTGTTCTTGTCTACATGCGTTTCCTCGGGCAGCGGAGGCGATTTGTGCGCTGACTGTTGAGGAGGCGAGGCAAAAGTCTCGAGCGAGATTGATTTCATGTCAAGAACATACTTGACCACCCGCAGAGCCGCTGCAGGATCCAGACTTTCGAACGCCTCAGCTAATTTCTCAAGGGCTTCGATTTCCTTGTTCCTAGGTTTGTCCGTCATTGATAATCTCCTGTTTGGGTGAGGCCACAGCAAACGATTTTCATTGCTGCGCCTGGTTCTACCTTCCAATGTTGTGTATCTTTAAAGAAGCTTGAATGCGCAATCCCTCCTACCCCGCCCTCTTATTCCACAACACCGTCATCAGCACTCCCCCAATCAAAGCAAACCCCGAAAGGCTCACCAGCCAGCCGCTCCAGCCAAACGTGTCGATCACATAGCCGATTCCCGGCTGGGCAATGCCCGCGCCGATGTACTGGAAAGCGTCGATCATTCCCGCCGCGCTGCCCGCCGCCTTGCGCCCGCCGAAATCCATCGCCGCCGCGCCGCCCAGCAGACTGTGCGGGCCATTCACAAAAAACGAGAGCAGAATCAGCAGCACCGCCGCCGTCGTGGGGCCGCTGGTATAGTAAAAGAGAATCAGCAGCACGAACTGCGCGTAGTACATAATCGCCGTCGGCGGCCCGCGCCGCGCACCAAACAGTTTGTCCGATGCCATGCCCGCCGCAAAGGCTCCCAGCGTCGCCGCCACCGGCATCGCCAGCGCGCGGATCTGAAATGCCGCCGAATCCGTCGCGAGATGCTGCACCTCCTGCAAATACTTCGGGAACCACTGCTCCAAACCGTGCCGCACAATGCCGGTGCAGAAATACGCCGAAGAGATAATCCACAACACGCGGCTGTAAAGTACCTTCTTCAGTGTGTAGGCAATCCCCAGCGGCTGCGTGCCCGCGCCTGTATCCTGTTCTCCCATATCCGGCGGTTCGAAGCCGAACTCTTCGGGATGATCCCGAATCGCAAACCAGCCAATCACCGCAAACACGGCGGTAATCGCCGCCGGAACATAAAAGATCGTCGTCCAATCCGACGTCGCAATCAGCCAGCCGCCCAGCAGCGTAATCGCAAAGCGGCCAAGCTGAATCATCATCCCGAAAATCCCGCTGAAAGTGCCGCGCTCCCTCAGCGCAAACCAGTTGCCGTTCACGCTGACAATCGACGGTGCGCCGAAGGCCTGAAAGTAACCGTTCGCTCCCCACATCACCACAAAGTAGCCCAGCACTCCGATGTCCGTGCCCAGCGCCATCGCGCAGTTCATGGCAATCGTGCCGATGGCTCCCACCAGAATCGCCTTACGTCCGCCCACGCGGTCGGTAATCTGCCCGTTGACAAACTGCCCCAGTGCATACAGCCAGAACCCCGCCGCCGTGATCCAGCCCCACTCCTGATTGCTCCACCCAAACGTCCTGGTCATGGTGGACGCAGCAAAGGAGATATTGTAGCGGCACATGTAATAGGACGCGTACACGAACCCCAGCGGCAGCCACACGGTCGTCCTTACACGGCGGTAAACGGCATTCTGTTCAACAGGCACGGTAAAACCTCAAAAGCAAAAATCCGAAAAAGCGAAAATGCAGAGGATGTGGAGCAGTCTTTCCTTCATCCTTCATCCTTCATCCTTCATCCTTCATCCTTCATCCTTCATCCTTCATCCTTCATCCTTCATCCTTCATCCTTCATCCTTCATCCTT